>CAYMVS010000063.1:0-12885 GCA_964394205.1 uncultured Muribaculaceae bacterium
TGAACTCGCTGGGGTGTTTGATCTTCTTGGTCCAAGAGAGGTCGCTGATGTGGATCAGGCCGTCAACGCCTTCCTCGATCTCAACAAACACGCCAAAGTTTGTAAAGTTGCGCACCTTGGCTGTGTGCTTGCTGCCAATGGGATAGCGAACCTCGATATCCTCCCAGGGATCTTTCTTGAGCTGCTTGATGCCGAGCGACATCTTGCGGTCCTCGCGGTCGAGAGTGAGGATCACGGCCTCGATCTCGTCGCCAACTTTCATGAAGTCTTGAGCTGAGCGCAGGTGCTGGCTCCACGACATCTCGCTGACGTGGATCAGGCCCTCGACGCCGGGGGCAATCTCAATGAATGCGCCATAGTCGGCCATGACAACCACGCGGCCTTTAACCTTGTCGCCAACCTTGAGGTCGGGATCGAGTGCATCCCAGGGATGGGGCTGGAGCTGCTTGAGACCGAGAGCGATGCGTTTTTTCTCGTCGTCAAAGTTGAGGATAACGACGTTGAGTTTCTGGTCGAGAGAAACAACCTCTTCGGGATGGCTTACGCGGCCCCAAGAGAGATCGGTGATGTGGATGAGACCGTCGACGCCGCCCAGGTCGATGAACACGCCGTAAGAGGTGATGTTCTTGACGGTGCCTTCGAGCACCTGGCCTTTCTCGAGCTTGGCGATGATCTCGCGCTTCTGCTGCTCGAGCTCGGCCTCGATGAGAGCCTTGTGGGAAACGACCACGTTCTTGAATTCCTGATTGATCTTAACGACCTTGAACTCCATGGTCTTGCCCACGAAGATATCGTAGTCGCGGATGGGGCGGACGTCGATCTGCGAGCCGGGGAGGAATGCCTCGATACCGAACACATCGACAATCATGCCGCCTTTGGTGCGGCACTTGATGTAGCCCTTGATGATTTCGTCTTTTTCGAGAGCCTCGTTGACGCGCTCCCAAGAGCGGGCTGCACGGGCTTTGCGGTGAGAGAGGATGAGCTGACCTTTCTTGTCCTCCTGGTTTTCAATGAAAACCTCTACAACGTCGCCAACCTTGATGTCGGGGTTGTAGCGGAACTCATTGACGGGGATGATGCCGTCGCTCTTATAACCGATGTTAACCACTGCCTCGCGCTTGTTGAGGGCGATGATGGTACCTTCGATTACATCTTTGTCTTTGACGGTGTTGAGCGACTCGTCATAGGTCTTGGTTAGTTCTTCGCGCGACTTTTCACCGAATGTTTCACCTTTTTCATAGGCGTCCCAATCAAAGTCGGCGATGGCTGTTGTTTTAACTTCTTCAGTCATTTAATTAAGGGTTAATAAATAAGGTTGATTTAAAATGTCGTGCCGGCTCCTGACATCCCCAAAAGGGCACAATGAGCCTAAAGCGCGGCAAAGGTAGTGAAATTTATTAATAAGTTAAAAGAAATTTAAATTTATTTTGACTCCATGCCGTTTGTTTTCACTCGTTTTCATTGAGCTCGGCCTCATAGTAGCCACAGTGGAAAGACCCGTCGGGCTGTTCAAGCAGATATATCTTGCACATATAGCCCGATGTCTTGATTGTGTCGCTGTTGTTGTCGGTGATGGAGGTGTAGGTGATCAGGGTCATCCCGTCGACTTTTGTTTCTTCCATGCCGACGTCGGAGGGCAACGTGTCTTTGAAGAAAGAGACTGCCTGGCTGAATGTCTTCGGATAGAAACTCGGGGTGGTCGAGCTGTAGGTCACCTGCCCGACGCCGGCCTGTTGAAGGGTGGCGGTGTTGCCTTTGTCATAGTCGGGGGCTATGTCAACAAAGAACGGGAACAGCACGGTGGCGTTCACGGCTGTCGCCTGCGCTGCGACAACAAGCATCAGTATTATAAGTTTTTTTATCATTGTCTTTAAAGTTTGTGTGAAAAGTCTCATTTTTGTTTCTTCCCGGCGAGGATACTCTCAAGCACGGGACCAACTTTCTGGGCATAGTACTTGAAACCGAGATCGGTCAGGTGGATGCCGTCGACTGTCCCGTCGTCTTCCACACCGTCGAGGTTGACCGAGTCGATGTAATAGAGGTTGTCGGGGTTTTCGGCTTTCAGTTTCTCGTAGTTGGCCTTTAGGGCGGCGTTTTTCTCGGGCAGATAGCCGCCAAAGAAGCTGTCATAGCGGGCGTAGGGGTAGATGGGCCCCTCGACGATGACGATCGGGACCTCGGGGCGCAGGGTGCGCAGGATCTTGACAAAATCGAAGGTCAGGGTGTCACACTGCATCTTTGTGCAGTTGGGCACCGGGTCGAGCAGATACAGGTCGACATCTTTTATCGAGGCGAGGGCCCTCGCCATCGGAAAGTCCATCTTGGCCTCGCCGCTTATGCCGATGTTGACCACCTCACAGTTGAGGTCGCGGGAGATGATGTTGGTCGAGGCCATCCCTGCGCGCGAGGCACAGCCTCCCTGCAGGATGCTCGTGCCGTAGGCCACCACGCGGGTGTCGGCCTTGATGAGTTCGGGCGACCCGGCGGTGATCACCGCGCCGCTGTCAATCATGACATAGAGCTCTTCAACGCCGTCATAAAGAGGCAGATATATCATAAATTCCTTCATGATCGAGTCCATGTTTTCAACATAGACCTTGTCGTTCCACATCTGCTCTTTCTTTGACGAGGGGCGGTTGGTGTTTACGTGGCGCCAGCGGGTGTCACCCTCAAAGGCGGGCTCTCCCCCCTCCCAGATGTAGAGGTCGGTGCCCTTGAGGCCGGTGTCGGCCATGTGGGGCAGGTGGGTGTTCCACAGCAGGCGGTATTTGACGCCGACGGCGGTTGAGTTTGTGGCAAAGCGCACGGCGATGCCCGACGAGCACTGGGAGCGCTCCCACAGTGTCGGCCTGACGCTGTCTTCAAGCCACGCCGGCAGCCGGGTGTAGTCGCGTGAGGTGTCGGTCCACCCTTTGTTTATGACACGCAGGTCAAGGGCGTTGACCGCTTTCATTGATTTGATGTCGCGCTCGGCCCGGGCCGGGACCACGATGACGGTCAGCATAAGCGCCGTCGTCAGGAGTTTTACAAGTGTTTTCACGGCAGTATCTTTAAATTTTGACAAATATAATGAAAAATCATTGTTGCGGCAAAAAAAAACCGGCCCGCGATCGGGTTGATTGATGATCGCGGGCCGGTTTATGATGTGCAAAATGAAAATTAGCTTTCAGTGGCGGGGCTGTTTTTTGAGAGAATGCGACGCGCGCCAACAAAGTTGCGGTCAAAATAGCCACCGTCGGGAAATTTCTGGTAGGTCACACCGCGCTTTACCGAGGCGTGGATAAACACGCAGGTGTTGTTTTCACGGTCGACCGATGCCACCATCGCTACGTGTCCGACCTGACCGCGACCGCTGCGGCGTGAGCTGAAAAACAGCAGGTCGCCGGGCTGCAGCTGTGACACATTCACTTTTTCACCCTGGGTGAACTGCATGCGTGAGGTGCGGTTGAGTGTGATGCCAAAGTTGCGGTATATATATGATGTGAAACCTGAACAGTCAAATGCCTTGGGCCCGGTTGCACCCCAAATGTAGCGTGTGCCTAAGAATCGGGCGGCATAGTCGACCATCTTGTTGCCCAGGTCGATGTTGGCCGATGATGTATTGTTGGTGTGAACCGGCTGAACGCTTGCAAAGGGTGAGTTGGCGCGGGCCGCTTCAAATGATCTTTCTACAAAGTTGACATCTTTTGCTGAAATGAGCTTGTTCTCTATCTTCTGGGCCTCCTCGTGACGCATCGGGATGGTGACATTGGTTTTGTCGCCCTTTGCAACGGGCGCGAGCATGGCGCAAAGTGATAATGAAAGAATGAGTTTACGTATCATTACAGATATATATTTTATGTCGTGATTGGTTATCGTTTTTTTCTGATTGACGATGCAAAATTAGGCATAAACGGCGAGCTGTGCAAATCGCAAAATGTTGACAGCTTGTGTGTTGCCAAAATTTAAGACTTGGCGACAGAAATGAAACTTATTTTCACATTTACAACAAAATGTTAATTTTTTGGCCGTGGAAGGGCGGTTTAAAGGGTGTTTTTAACAGACGTTCACAGTTTGTCTTTCTCCCGTGAATTTGATTGGCGGGACTTAAATTGTCGTATATCGGTGTTTTATGGCTGTTTCGCCAAATGTTAATGCACATTTAACATCAAAGGTGTGCAAAAATTGGATTTTGCACACCTTTGACGGTGTTTGTGCACCGATGTAATGTTAATGTAAACAGTTGGTCTTTCTCCTCAATTTTCGTGATATTGTAAAGAGAAACAGTGAGTTGGGAGAATGTTAAAACTTTTCTTTGGTTTTTACAAAATTTAGTGGATTTTAACACTGTCATTCTTCCCCTCAGGGATGACGGGTAAGGCCCGGGCCGGTGACGAGATACTTGTAGGTCGTGATTTCCCTCAGTGCCATTGGGCCTCGCGCGTGGAGTTTCTGGGTGGAGATTCCAATCTCGGCGCCAAAACCAAACTGGGCGCCGTCGGTAAAGGCTGTCGATACGTTGGCATAGACACAGGCCGCGTCGACCCGGCGCTGGAAAAGGTCGATAGCCACGGGGTCACCGGCCACGATGCACTCGCTGTGGCGGCTACCGTAACGGTCGATGTGGGCTATGGCCTGGTCAAGGCCGTCGACGGTGATGACGGCCATTTTGTAGTCCATCCACTCACGGCCGAAGTCGTCGGGCGCGGCCGGGACAAGCAGCGCGTCGGGGTAGTGGCCCCTGAGCGCCTCGAGCGCACGGCTATCGGCGTGTATCTCAACATTTTTCTGAGCAAGCGGCGCCACGATGGCCGGCAGGTCGGCCAGGCGTGAGGCGTCGACAATGAGGCTGTCGAGAGTGTTGCAGACGGTGACGCGGCGCGTCTTGGCATTGAAAACAATGTCGCGGGCAATGTCGGTTTGGGCGCTCGAGTGGATATAGGTGTGGCATACCCCGGCTCCGGTCTCGATGACCGGCACCCGCGAGTTGTCGCGAACGTAGTCGATCAACCGACGGCTGCCACGGGGTATTATCAGATCGATCTCGCCAACGGCATGAAGCATCTCCAGGGTTGCCTCATGGTCGCCATAGAGACAGGTGGCCAGGTCAAGGGGGAGGCCGTGGCGTGAAAGCACAGAGTGGATTATCTTTTGTGCCGCCTGGTTGGTGTCGGCCGCGTCGCTGCCACCTCTCAAGATGACCGCGCTGCCGGCCTTGAGACACAGGGTGAACACATCAAATGTCACGTTGGGACGCGCTTCGTAAATCACCCCGATCACTCCAAAGGGCACACTCACTTTTTTGATAGTCATCCCGTTGGGACGCTCGATTGTCTCCAATGTCCTGCCAAGCGGGGAGGGGAGGGAGACGACGTTTTCAATGTCGGCGGCGATGGCGTCGATGCGCTCTGGTGTCAGCAAAAGCCGGTCACGCTTGGGGTTGGCCGGGTCCATGCGCGCCATGTCGAGGGCGTTGGCCTCGAGCAGCGGTCGGTGGCTTTGGCGCAGGGTCGCTGCAAGGTCGGTCAGGATGTCGTTTAACTGTTGGTCGCTGAGAGATGTGAGGGTTTTTGAAGCCTCGCGGGTATTATGAAAAGACATGATTCAGATAAGTTTATAAAGGTAATCGGCGTGGATGATGTGCCGGCTTCCGTGCCGGCCGATTGATGCGGCTGCGGTTGACGCGTCGACATCGGCGCGTCCTAAGGCGATTGTTGTGCCCTCCTGGTCGACAACGGTCACGATGTCGCCCCGCTTGAACGAGCCTTCGACGGCGGTGACCCCGACCGGCAGCAGGCTGGCGCCCGTCTGGCCGAGGATGGCCTCGGCGGCGTTGCGGTTGATGATGACGCGCCCTTTGGCGAAACTCTCCGAGGCGGCGATCCATTTCTTGACCGAAGAGGTGGGTGCCGGCGACGGGATGAATGTGGTCGAGGGGGTGTTGTCGGGATCGTCAATGAGCCTGAGCAGGATGTCGGGGCGCATGCCGTTGGCAATCGTCACCGCGATACCCTCGAGGGCGACACGTCGGGCGATGCGGTATTTTGTCGCCATCCCTCCGCGACCCATCGTCGACTTGGAGTTGGAGATAACCCCCGCCAGGTCGTCGCCGGGGTTTACGCGGGCAATCACCTCGCTCTCGGGCAGCGACGGGTCGCCGTTGTATATACCGTCGATGTTGGATAGAATGATAAGTCGCCCGGCGCCCATCATGGTGGCTATCAGACCCGACAGTTCATCGTTGTCGGTAAACATCAGCTCGGTCACCGACACCGTGTCGTTCTCGTTGACAATGGGGATGACACCGGCCTGAAGCATGACCGAGATGCAGTGTTTCTGGTTGAGGTAGTGGCGGCGGGTGGAAAAACTTTCTTTGGTGGCGAGCACCTGGCCGCACGGTATCGAGTGCTCGCTGAAAAAATCAAAATAGCGGTTTATGAGTTTGGCCTGCCCCACGGCGCTGAAGAGCTGGCGCGACGACACCGGGTCAAGACCCGTCAGGTGGGGCCCGTCATAGCGTCTCATCTCGCCGCGGCCCGACGACACGGCGCCCGACGAGATCACGATCACCTTGTAGCCGCGACGGTGAAGCTCGGCGATCTGGTCGACCAGACTGCTCAGCCGGGTGACATCGAGAGTCTTGTCGGGGCGCGTCAGCACGTTTGAGCCGATCTTTAGAGCGAGCACTTTTGAAGATTCCATATATTATAATGTGGATACAGGAGTTTGAAAATCCATTTTGTGACAGCAAAATTACACGTTTTTATCATAGAAAATATAAAAACGGATGAAAATATTGTGAATAAGTAAATAAAAGTAGTATCTTTGCAAGCTGAAAAGTGCCCTCCATCGGTGGGCGCACGGATAGACGCAAATAATATTAAACAATTTAACATATCTAATCAACACAATGCAAAGTAAAGGAACCTTGGGTAGTGTTGTCGCCGGGATCATCGCGATCTTTTTGGTGCTGATTTGCCTGTTCTACCTTTCATTCACCGTGGTAACCAACCACTATGAGGACAAAGGCGAGGAATATGCGTTAGCCCAGGCAGGGAAAGCCGGCCGCAACTCTGCTGACTACCGTGAAGCATACAAATTCTTCATGGACTCCATCGCTCAAGAAGATGTCTTCATGGGCTACACATTTAACGAAGTACAGAAACTCGGCGTAGGCTTGGGCCTTGACCTTAAGGGTGGTATGAACGTGACTCTTCAGGTGTCAGTGCCCGACATTCTCCGCTCGATGGCCTCCAATCCCGACAATGCTCATCTCAACGCAGCTTTGGCGGCGGCCGACTCGGTGGTTCGCGTGACCAGGAGTAACGATTATGTGTCGATTTTCTGCAAAGAATATAAGCGTCTTTATCCTCAAAGCGACCTCTACGAGCTGTTCAAGAGCAACGACTCGTTTAAAAGCCAGGTAAAGCGCGGTGCCTCGATGGATCAGATCGAGCGCGTGCTCAAGGCCGAGGTAAAAGACAATGTGTCAAGTGCAACCAACGTGCTCCGTGCCCGTATCGACCAGTTTGGGGTTGTGGCTCCCAACATTCAGGAGCTTGAGAAGGACGGCCAGATTTTGCTCGAGCTCCCGGGCGTAAAGGAGCATGACCGTGTTCGCGAGCTTTTGAAGTCGTCGGCCAACCTCGAGTTCTACGAGACCATGCCGGTGTCACAGTTCCAGGGCGCGCTGATGGAGCTCGACCGCGCGCTGCGCGCCGACTCGACCCGCAACGGCTCGGGCTTGTTGGAGCTCTTTGTCCAGCAGGGCAATCCCTATGACCAGGTGGTTGTAGGTGCCGCTCTCAAGACCAACCGCGACTCAATCATGACTCTGCTCAACTCGCCGGCTGCCAAGCGCATCCTCCCCAGCAACCTCAAGCTGGCATGGGAGGTTAAACCTCAGATCGTGGAGATAACCGACTCCACAAGAGCCGGCGGCAAGGCAAAAGCTGAGATCTATCAGCTCGTGGCCCTCAAGACCACCAACGGCAAGCCCGCCCTCTATGGCGATGTGGTCAGCTCGGCCTACAGTGACTTTGACCAGATGCAGGGTGGCAACTATGTTTCAATGACAATGAAACCTGCCGCTGCCAAGACTTGGGCTCACGTGACAGCCAATAATATTCAGAAACAGGTGGCCATCGTGCTCGACGACAATGTTTACTCGGCTCCCCGCGTCAACTCGGTCATCGACGGCGGTCGCTCACAGATTACCGGCCAGTTTACCACCGATGAGGCAAAAGACCTTGCCAACGTGCTCAAGAGCGGTCAGATGAACGCCAAGGTCGAGATTATCTCCGACACCGTTATCGGTCCGTCACTCGGCCAGCAGGCTATCGAGGATGGTTTCATGTCGTTTGTCATCGCTCTGGTGCTGTTGATGATCTTCATGATGGCGTTCTATGGCGTGATACCCGGTTTGATCGCCAACCTCGGCCTCGTGTTCAACATCTTCTTTACTTTTGGTATCCTTGCCTCGTTCCAGGCAGTGTTGACCCTGTCGTGTATCGCCGGTATCGTGCTTGCCCTCGGTATGGCGGTCGATGCCAATGTGCTCATCTTTGAGCGCACCAAGGAGGAGCTACGCGCCGGCAAGAATGTCTCAACCGCCATTGCCGACGGTTACAGCAACGCCTTCTCGGCTATCTTTGACTCCAACCTCACCTCGATCATCACCGGTGTGATCCTGCTCCTCTTCGGTACAGGTCCCATCAAGGGCTTTGCCACAACACTCATCATCGGTATTATCTGCTCATTCTTCACCGCTGTTTATCTGACACGTCTTGTCTTCATTATCGGTGCAAAGAGCAAGCCTTTCAAGAAGCTCACCTTTACCACACCGCTGTCGCGCAAGATGTTTACCGACACTCACATCAACTTCCTCGCCAAGCGCAAGGCAAGTTTCACCGCTGTCGGTATCATCATCCTGATTATTATCGGCTCTCTGTGCTGGCGTGGTCTCAGCCAGGGTATCGACTTCTCGGGCGGTCGCAACTATGTTGTTCAGTTCACCCACCCCGTCAAGACCCACGAGCTGAAAGAGAAACTTCTCCCGCTGTTTAACGGTGCTGAGGTCAACGTCATCACAATCGACGACGACACCAAGGTGCGCATCTCGACCAACTATAAAATCGACTCGGCCGACGAGAATGACAATATCGACAACGAGATCACCGACATCCTTTACAAAGGTCTTGAGAGCGAGCTTAACGGCATGTCAAAGAGCGACTTCTCGACAACCAATGAGGAGATTGGTATCATGTCGTCGATGAAGGTCGGTCCGACTGTGGCAAACGATATGAAGACCGATGCTTATATCGCCGTGTCGCTTGCACTGTTGGCAATGTTCTTCTACATCCTGCTCCGATTCCGCAACATCGCCTTCTCTGTCGGCGCGCTTGCAGCCGTTGCATTCACAGCATTTACCATCGTTGGTTTCTACTCACTCTTCTATGGTGTGCTCCCGTTTGCAATGGAGATCGACCAGTCATTTATCGCCGCTATTTTGACCGTTATCGGTTACCAGATCAACGACACCGTGGTGGTATTTGACCGCGTCCGTGAGAACGTTGCTCTCTATCCCAAGCGTGATTTCTATAGCATCATCAACGAGTCAATCAACTCAACCCTGGGTCGAACAGTCATGACTTCGGCCTCGACACTGCTTGTGTTGCTCTGCATCTTCATTCTTGGTGGCGACTCAATTCGCTCATTCACCTTTGCCATGATCTTTGGTGTTATCATCGGTACACTCGCTACCATCTTTGTAGCAGCTCCCGTTGCCTATATCACCGACAATCGTCGCAAAGCCGGCAAGACCGAAGCCGCCGCTGCTACTGTTAAGAGTGGCCGTCCCACAAAGAAGAAGTAACGACTGAAACGTTTCAAAACCTATATTTCCCGAGAGGCTGTGTCAAAATTTTGACGCAGCCTCTTTCGATAAAGAAGTGTCGGCTGACAGTTGGTGAGCGTCGTGTCTTGAGGATTGTCAATAGGGTTGCGACAAAGCGCCGGCGGCGCGTGATTGTCCAGGAACTAAGGGCGAAACCTCGGCGAGCCCGGGGATAGCCGTGTAGTAGACATGGAGCCTCGTCAGAGGCGATGTTATTACAACACCCTCTCTGTCTATGATGTTCCGATCGACCGACTCACGGCGAGTTTGTAGCCCCTAATGAACCTCATCAAAGCCCAAAAAAAAGGGGATCGACGTTGATCATACAGTCGCGGGCGGCTGTGTCGCGATCTGTTAGCCTCGCTGCCCTGAGCCCGGTTCTTTGAAACGGAGCAGTGTGATTATCAGCAGGGCGATGACGGTAAGAATCAGACCGGCGACGAGGCCCGGCGGGGTATAGGTGAATTTGATTTGATGGTTGCCCGGGGGTATAATGATGCTGCTCAATCCTAAATTGACGCGATAGATGGTGGTCGGTGTGTTGTCAATCGTTGCGGTGAAACCATCGTCGGCGGGGACACTGAAAAATATCGCTGTAGAGTCGGGCGATTCAATCATGGCGGTAAAGCCTCGGGTATTCATTTCAAACCGTCGGCACGTCAGCTCCCGTCGCCGGGCAGCCAACGAGTCGAGAGAAAGTCGGCGTGAAATGTGGCCGTGTGACAGATGTTTGTCGAAGATGTTGACGTCATAGTCGTTGACAACAAGGTTGTCGAGCAGCATGAGCGGCACGTTCAGCGAGTCGTCAGTTGCCTGATGCAGTTCTCGCTCGGTGATATAGTGGGTATAGGCAAACCCGGGTGGAATATAATTGTCAAAGCTGTAGATGTCGGCTCGAGGGGTCGTTTCAACAAGCGACAGGCGGTCGCCGTAGGCCGAGGCCGAGATGTCGCCATCGTGATAGTCAATCACATCTTTGACCGACATGAGGGCTGCGAGCTCGGGGCGATGACGGTCAATGTGCATCGTCGGCAGGCATGGGCACGGGTCAACCGTTGCCCTGAGCTGAAAGATCTGTCTGTTGAAAATTGAGTGTGACGAGCTGATTGAGGGTCGGTTGGTGACAAGGGCATCGTTGGTAAACGAGGTCAGGAAATCGGAGCGGAAACCGCCGGGCCTTCCATCGCCAAGTCTCGACGCCGGGTTGTGCATAAGATGGGTGGCGATGACACCTCGTGAGGAGTCGTCACTGCTTGGTTGGCCAAAATATAAAGCTGTGAACAGCAATAGGTTGACACATGAGCAAATGCTGACAATATAGACGAGCGCGCTGTGGCGGAATTTCATCAGAGCCCAGGCGATCAGACCAACAATATTGAGAGCCAACAGAGCGGTTTCAAACCACATCCTCAGGTTGAAAGGGGTGCCGTGAAGATAGCTGTAGACAGCGTTAAGCGTGTAAACGCCAACACATATGCCGGCATAGACGGCGATGTGTCGCGGCTTTATGCTGCAACCACGGTTTATTGCCGTCATGTCACATAGAATGATTATGAGAATCAGGCCGTAGAGCCAGCGCATGTAGGTTGGCGATGAAAAGCCGCTGAACAGTGCCGACAGCGGTGTGAAATAGCACACCAAAAGAGTGATGAGCAACAGCGACATCCATCGCCGCCGTCCGATCTCCAACAGAGCCGGGAGCAGACCGATGACGGCGACAAATGCATGCCGGCTTGAGAAATAATTTGACGTGAACGACCCTGGATAACCCTCGCCAACCGTCGGTACCAACAGGCAATAGAGCCGGTTGAGGAAATCAGCAATTGAGAGATTTGCACTGAGGAGAGTGTCGGTTGTGATGTTAAACCGTTGTGTGCCGATGATATTGAGAATTGTCGGCAGCAGGATGACCGATGAGGCCATGATTCCAATCGCGACAGCCGTAGCGCCCCTTCCAACCGCTCTGATCGAGAGGACACCGAGCGACCGGGCCCTGAAGAGGAAATAAAACAGGCCCAACAAAAACGAGGCGACAGCAAAGTAGAAATTTATCCAGACCACTGCAAATGAACACACTGCGAGCCAGAACATCCTCAACCGGCCGTTTTTGTCGAGAAAGTTTTCAATCGACATCAGCAGCAGCGGGAAAATCATCACCGGTTCGCAAAAATGATAGTAGTACAGATTGCAGATGTAGAAGGATGAGAACGTGTAGAGCAGGCTGCCGGTTGTGGCCAATGACCGGGGTAACCTGTTGTGTCGGAGGTAAATGAATGTGAAAATGGCGGTCAAAACCGTTTTAAGGTAAAGAGAAACCAGAACGCCCCATGCAATTTGGCTTTCAGGGAAAAGACAGGCAATCCAAACAAAAGGACTTGTCAACGTGTAGAAACTGTAACCGCCAATGAAGTTCTCTCCAAAAAATGTGTTCCAGCTCCACAGAGGGAGTTGGCCCGATGAGAGCATGCGTTTGGTCTCGATGATGAAAGGTATCTGCTGCTCCACAAAGTCGATAGACATAGCGTTGTTTAACCCGTCGATCAAGATGGGAGTCAGGCCGACGGTTAAAATTGCCAATGTCAGAGCAACGAGTCTTTTCATTTTGCAAATATAGCAAATGTGGGTTAATTTCAACTTTATGGGCCGGCAAGTTGTTGTAATAGTAAAGAATGGCGGTAAAACAATGTCGCGATTCTGTCTTGATAAAATTTTTCTCCATAGCACCGCGCCCCCACCAAGCGATTTGGTGAGGGCGCGTTTTGCGTTGGATCAGCGTTGATGGGATCAGTCGCCCATGGTGCGCAACAGCTCGTCGTTGTCGGTTGTGCGCTCCATGCGGTCCTTGATAAATTCCATTGCCTCAATCGAGTTGCGGTCGCTCAGGAAGCGGCGCAGTATCCACATGCGGTTGAGGGTCTCGTTGCGCAACAGCAGGTCGTCGCGACGTGTCGACGAGGCCATGATGTCGACGGCGGGGAAGATGCGCTTGTTGGACAGCTTGCGGTCGAGCT
>CAYMVS010000064.1:0-12807 GCA_964394205.1 uncultured Muribaculaceae bacterium
TTCTAATGTGCCTTCGGTCTCCCCTCGTTGGCGATTATTGGTTAAAAAAGGAAAACGTGAGAGCCGTACTGTTTGCTCGTCCTACAAACGGAGGTCCTGGAATTGCCCGGTAAAGTTGAACGAGCAAACCTGCAGAGCCTCACGCGGAAATATGCTATACGCCCCAACTACGACGCTCGCGCGCCGGTTCAGGACAGAATATACATATCCACATCGGCATCTACCGTTTGCTGCATCCTTGACTTTACCATTGAAATTTTCCAGATTTCCGTTTGTCAAGAAAGAGCGTCGAGTAAACGCTTTTCATTATGTCTTTTGCAACCCCATCCACATTGCTCTATGACCGGGCTCTGCAAGGTGCGGTCTGCAACTGCAAATATAATCAAAATATTTTACTCTCAATTATGACCTGCAAGAAAACCTACATATTTTACAGGAAGTGAGAGTAGCGAAAAAAGCCGATTGAAATGGCTTTCAAATTTGTACTTGGCAATGGTAGCTTTGTCTTATTCGCCATGCACTCCAATTTTGTTTGGCTTTCAGCTTTTTACTCTCATAAGTGTCAGGCCGTCGCGCAGGGGGAGAATGACGGTTTCAAGGCGTGGATGACGCGCCACAAGGTCGTTAAAGGCCAATATTCCGACTGTTTGTGGGTCATGATTTGATGTGTCGGTCACTTTGCCACCCCACAGTGTGTTGTCGGCGATAATGAATGTGCCCTCTTTAAGCCGGGGTAACATCAATTCCAGATAATCAGCATAATGACGTTTGTTTGCATCGATATAGACCAACTCAAATTGCTCGAGCGGCAAGGTTGGCAATATGTCGAGGCAATCGCCTGTGTGTAAAACGATGCGGGTGCCGGTGGTCAGCGAGGTTTCAAAGAGCTTGAGCAAGTCATCTTCCATCTCGTCGTTGATCTCGATGGTGTGGAGGGTTGAGCCGGCAGGCATCCCTTCGGCCAGACAGAGCGCCGAGTAGCCCGTGAAGGTGCCCAGCTCGAGCGCCATCGACGGCCGTATCATCGACGAGAGCATGGCCAGGATGCGCCCCTGGTGGTGACCCGAGCACATGCGCGGATAGAGGTTATAGAGATGGGTGTGTCGGTAGAGGCGCGTCAGGTGGCTCGGCTCGGCCGATATGTGGTCAAGTATATATTGGTCGAGCGTCACTTTTTGGTCTCCTCTTTAGTGATGTTGCGCGCTGAGCGTGGAGTGACGGTCGACGGGTCGATGATGTGGATCAGCGCCTCCAGGCCCAGGCGGTAGCTGTCGATGCCAAAACCGGTTATTGTGCCGCGGCACACCGAGGCTATCAGCGACCGCCGGCGTATAGGCTCGCGTTTGGCGATATTGCTCAGGTGAACCTCGACAACGGGAACCTCGACCGAGGCGATAGCGTCGGCAAGAGCGAGCGAGGTGTGGGTGAAGGCACCGGCGTTGAGCACGATGCCGTCAAAGGGGCGTGTGGTCCCGGCCTGCTGTATGATGTCGATCAGCGTCCCCTCGTGGTTGGAGTGGGCGTAGGAGAGTTTTATCTCGGGAAAGTTGACGGCAAGCACCTTAAGCGCTTCCTCCATGGTGCCGGTACCGTAGATTTCGGGTTGGCGTTTGCCCAACAGATTGAGGTTGGGACCGTTAAGAATCAATATTTTCATAGTTGAGGCATTTTTACTAAAATCCACATTGCCGCGTGGGTGAGCAGCATTATCACTATCAGCAGCCATGTCATGTAGGGGCGTCGGTCATAGCTTATCCAGGAGAGCCATCCTGCCAGGAGTACGTAGAGCGGATAGCCCCAGAGGAGTGTCTTGACGATGGGCTGGGGTGAGTTGCCGGCCAGTGACAGGAGTGTCGGAAGGGCAAACACCGGGAGTGCCGCGACGATGATGATGACTGCCACCCACCGTGGTGTATGATTGGTGTTGTGTATCATTTTTGTCTGTTTTGACGGTAAGCCGCGATGGTTTTCTTCAGCCCCTGCTCGAGGGTGTGAACCGGGTTGAAACCCCAGTCGGCCACGCTTTGGCTGATGTCACAATCCCAGTTGCGTTGAGCCATGATGTTGTATTTGTCGCGGTTGAGGGTGCTCGCCTGCATCTTGAGCGCGGCATACCGCTCGGCGACCGTCGACACGGCATAGAGCATCCACAGCGGCACGCAAACCGGTATGACAACTTTTTTTCCCAACAGCTTTTTGACGATTAGGCGGAACTCACGCTGGGTGTAGGCACGAGGCTCGGAGATGATGTATTTTTTGTGTATCGGGGCCCGCTCGAGGGCATCAAAGATGGCGGCGGCGAGGTCTTCGACATAGATAAACGTCAGCAACTGGCGCTTGAACCCCACGCTGAAGTCCCACCCCCGGTCGATCGACTTGATCATCATCAGGTAGTCTTGCTCATGGGGGCCGTAGACACCCGTGGGGCGGAATATTATCCATGGCAGCCACGACGAGACATCGAGCTGTGTCTCGGCTTTGATTTTTGACACCCCATAGCGGGTGTTGGGATTGGGAATCATCAGTGGCGACAGCTTTGCATAGCCCTTCTCGTCGCCCGGACCGAGCGCGCTCAGTGAGCTTATGTAAAGGAAACGGCCCGGCACACGCTCACTTTGCTGCAGCGCCTTGAGAAAATTTTGAAGATACAGGTAGTTTATACGGTTAAAATCGGCAAAGTTGGCACACTTTGTGGCCCCGAGATTGTAGACTATATAGTCAAACGGTGGCACGGCCGCCAGAGCGTCGGCCAGGGCGTCGACACTGTCATATTCAAGCTCCATGAAGTGCAGCCTCGGGTCGGCAAGAAAACGGCGCGAGGTTGAGGAGCGCACACCACATGTCGTGTCAAAACCGCGACTGAGGCTTTCACCGGCGATAAAGCCGCCTATAAAGCCGCCGGCACCAACTATAAGGACTCTTTTCATTGTGATTTAAAGGAATGATTAATAGTGAAACGAACTGCCTCCGAGAAACTCGCGCAACAGGCTTGTGGAGGGCACTGTCGAGGGGTCGATGGGCTTGAAGTAGCTCAAAAAGCGACGCAGGCGGTAGGCCTCGGCATACTCGGGTATATCGCGGGGAACACCGCGCAACACCGACTCGGCGTAGTCGCGCATCACTCCCAACTCAAAGATGAGCGACGAGTTGAACATCGCGTCGGCGTTTTCCTGATAGGGGAATATCCACCGCTCCTCGCCACGGCGCACACTCGGCCAGCGCCTGAGGGTGTCGGTGGCGCTGACGCCGCGATATTTGTAGTCGCGTATTATGCGCCTGAGCAGGCGGTTGTCGGTGGTGGGCACCCAGTTGTGGTCGTCGATTGAAAGAGTGGTCAGCGCCGAGACATAAACGCGATATTTCATCTTCTCGTCGACAGCCGAGGTCAGCTCGGGGTTGAGGCCGTGGATTCCCTCGATAAGCAATATCGAGCGCGGGCCAAGGTCGATGGTCTCGCCGCGGTATTGCCGCTTGCCGAGCTCAAAATTATAATAGGGGAGCTCGACACGCTCGCCCGCGATCAGCCGGTTGAGGTCGTCGTTAAATGTCTTCAGGTCGAGCGCATAGAGCGACTCAAAGTCAAGCTCGCCATGCTCGTCGAGAGGGGTGTGCTCGCGGTCGATGAAATAGTTGTCGAGCGATATCATCACCGGCTCGAGCAGATTGGTCATCAACTGGATGGAAAGACGCTTTGTAAAGGTTGTTTTGCCCGACGATGACGGGCCGGCGATGAGCACCACGCGGGCGCCCCCGTCGTGATAACGGGCCGCGATGGTGGCCGCGATGCTGCTTATATTTTTCTCGTGCAGAGCCTCGCCAACATTGACAACCATGGCCGACTCCCGGTTCTTCACCTTTGTGTTCAGCTCGCCAACATTCCGAACCCCGATGATGCTGTTAAATTCAAGATGACTTGTAAATGCTTGATACATCTTGTGTTGGGCAATGGGAACAGACACCCTCGCGGGGTTGGTCACGTCGGGACCAAGCAGGAGGAAGCCCTCCTGGTAGGGCTGCAGGTCAAAGGTGTCGAGATAGCCCGTCGAGGGAACGAGGCAACCGTAATAGCTGTCGTAGGTGTCGTCGAGACGGTAGTAGACGGTGTAAAGATCGTCGGTGGTCGAGAGCAGACTGACCTTGTCGTTGAGACCCTCGTCGGCAAACCGTTTGATGACATCGCGCGTGAGCCGCTCTTTTGACTCAAATTTCAGATCCATCGCCACAAGCTCTTTCATGCGCACCCTGAGCCTGTCGATACCGGCCTCGGTGAGTTTGGAGGGCCCGATTATGCGCCCGTAATATCCGCGTGACACCGAGTGCTCGATTCTGAGCTCGGTGCCGGGCGCCATAGTGTCTCTCACCGCTTTATAGAGCATCATGCAGAGCGAGCGGATGTAGACCCGTTGACCCGAGCTTGAGCTCAAATCGAGATATTCAACCTGCTTTGGGGCATAGACACGATAGTCAAGACCCTCATTCTTGTTGTTGACACGGGCACAGATCGGTCGACCGGTAGCCGGGGGGAGGGTGACGCGGCTCAGGATGTCGAGCAGCGTCTCGCCGCCGGTGATGTCGACATATCGCTCGATATTTTTGCAATAAATCTTCAATTGGTTTGACATAACTTGAAACGGTTATTTTTTCTTGAAAAAGTCGCGTATGGCGTGACGGAGGTTGCGGTTGTTCTCGATCTTGTCAAGGCGGTCCATGACCTGGTCGGTGAGTTGCTGTGAGGGCTCGCCGGCAAGGCTGGCATATCGCCCGACAATCTGTTTTAAAAGAGGACGGCGATGGGTGATGCGCGCGAGATTTTGCACTATCATCGCCCGTGGCAGCGGCAGCTTGTCGGAAAACACCGAGCGGTTGATGTCGATGGCCTCGAGGCTTTCATCGCCGTCGGCGGTTGGCGTCGCGAGGATATTTTTCAGGTTGGGGTCGCGGTTGATGATGCCCCGGCGGTGCATCTCAAAGATGAAGTCGGCCACGCGCGCGGCCTGTCTCTCATCCCAGGTGTCGACCGGCACGAGCTGTTGAAACAGCATCTTGCCCGGGCTGAAAAGCGACACAAAATAAGAGTCGGCCAGCAGGTTGTGGCGGTAGATCTCGATGGCGGCGACCCCCTCGGGGGTGGGGATGCCCCGGCGCATGTATTCCAACGAGTAGACAAAGGCCCTGATGGCTTTGCTCGGGCGGATATAGGTGTAGATGATGCTCTTGACAAGCGACAGGCGCCCGTAGCGCTTGACGGCCAGATGCACGTTGTCTATTGTCAGCTCACAAACGCTGTTGCGCCCCTTGAAGATTTCTTTACCATCGCCGCGCTCCCAGATGTCGGCTATGCTCTCCATCTGTGACTGGAGCGACCGGTAGGCCGGGTTAAGGGTCGTTCTGATTGTCAGGCTGCCAACATGGCGCGTTGTGACCACGGTGTCGCGGGTTGGCAGTGAGGTCATCGTTCACCCTCCTTTCTCTCCTTTATCAATCGCCGCGCGAGCTTGTAGGCCAGTAGGGTAGAGCGGTAGTCTTCAAGCGAGATGGCCCGCCCCTCGTGGCCGTCAAACACTCCCCCCTCGCCAATGTAGGTGTGCAGGAACGCCTTGAGGGCCTGCACAGCCGGCTTGAGAATCCCTATATGGCTGTTGACCCCGGCAAGCTGCTGGCCCCTGAGGGTAGCCTGATGTGTCTGGGTCTTGCGATACTCCTCGAGGGTGTCACAGCGGTAGTGGAGCAGGTCGCCGTCGAGCATGCGCGGTTTGACCGAGCCGCTGAAGATTACCTTTTCGGCAACGTCGTGCAGGTTCCAGTTGGCATAGCGTTTGTCAAACAGACGCGTCTGCACGTCGGGATACCACCCCGAGTGTCTCACGGGCTGGCCGCAAAAAAAATTGAGCCTCGGGAAACTGTAGCCGCGATGTTCAAACCCCTTCTCTTTTATTTTTTTTATCGATGCCTGTAGGGCAGGGGAGAGCACTTCATCGGCGTCTATCGACAGCACATAGCTGTGGGTGGTCAGCGACGTGGCATATTGCCGCTGTGCCCCATATCCCCCCATGCGTCTTACCACAACCTTGCACCCGCGACGGCGGCAAATGTCGGCTGTGCCGTCGGTCGACATCGAGTCGACCACGATGATCTCGTCGGCAATCCCGTTGAGAGAGTCCAGGCAGGCCTCGATGCGGTTGGCTTCGTTGAAGGTTATGATGGTAACAGATATGGGTTTCATGGGCCACGTTTTTTTAATGTCTCAAAGATACATAAAGGTTTTAGATTTGAGTGATGTTTATTTGTTAAATTAATTAACTTTTTGACTGCTGTTTTCCCTATCCCTTATCGCCTCGGGGCCGAATTTTCAATTCTCAGAGCCTTAAAATAGAGATAAACAACAGAAAAACAGATTGTAAAGGCTCATTTTCTTGTTTCATTCTTTTGAACAAAAAAATTTGTGTTGCACATTTTGCAGATATTTCCTACTTTTGTCTGTAATACATTTTTAGAAATGCAGAAGATTGAATGGTTGACACGAGGCAATATCGGGATGCCCGCCGTCGATACCGCCTTTTTGGAAAAATGGCTCAGTGAGGTCGCCGGTTCCCATAATCGAGTTATGGGCAGAGTGACCTATATTTTTTGTGACGACCCGACCATTCTTGATGTCAATGTGCAATTTCTCGGCCATGACTATTTCACCGATATCATAACATTTGACTATTGCCGGGGGCGCATGTTGAGCGGCGACATTTTCATCTCGCTCGACACAGTGCGCTCCAACGCGCTCTCGCTTGGTGTCGACTATGACAATGAGCTACACCGGGTCATAGCCCACGGTTTGCTTCATCTCTGTGGCATCAACGACAAAGGTCCCGGCGAGCGCGCCATCATGGAAGCTTGTGAGGACAATGCCCTCAAACTGCTTGCAGTCAAATGACTATCTAATTTTAGGCTGTTTTTTGCTATGAGAACTGACTATGATGTGATTGTGATTGGTGCCGGACACGCCGGTTGTGAGGCTGCTCACGCCGCCGCTAAGATTGGTGTCTCGACATTGCTCATCACCCTCGATATGAACAAGATTGCCCAAATGTCGTGCAACCCCGCGGTGGGTGGCATCGCCAAGGGGCAGATTGTTAGGGAGATCGACGCCTTGGGTGGAATGATGGGTATTGTCACCGACCGTACCGCCATCCAGTTCCGAATGTTGAACCGCTCTAAAGGGCCGGCGATGTGGAGCCCCCGCTCCCAAAGCGACCGCATGAAGTTCAGCGCCCAGTGGCGCTCTATCCTTGAAAACACCGACAATCTCAATATCTGGCAAGACGATGTTGTCGACCTCGTGGTCGACGACGGGCGCGTCAAAGGTGTCATGACAGCCCTCGGCGTGACCTTCAACGCCAAGGCTGTGGTGCTGACCGCCGGCACTTTCCTCAACGGGATGATGCACATCGGGCGCGTGCAGATTGGTGGCGGCCGCGTGGCCGAGCCGGCTTCGGTCGGGCTTACGGCAAACCTGATCAAGCTCGGGTTTACCACCGAGCGGATGAAGACGGGCACCCCGGTGCGCATCGACGGCCGCTCGGTCGACTGGTCAAAGACCACTGTTCAGAACGGTGACGACGACTTCCATCATTTCTCTTTTCTTCCCGAGGAGACCCGCCGTCTGCGTCAGCGACCCTGCTATATCGTCTATACCAACAGGACGACCCACGATACCCTGCGCGGTGGGCTTGCCGACTCGCCCCTCTACAATGGGCAGATCACCGGCATCGGGCCACGCTACTGCCCCTCAATCGAGACAAAGATTGTGACCTTTGCCGACAAGGACGAGCATCAGCTCTTCCTCGAGCCTGAGGGTGAGACAACCACCGAGTTTTATCTCAACGGCTTTTCATCATCCCTCCCCATCGACACTCAGCTGTCGGCTCTTGAAACCATCCCGGCTCTCAAGGATGTTGTCGTCTTCCGCCCGGGATATGCCATAGAGTATGATTTTTTTGACCCGACACAGCTGAGGCACACCCTCGAGACCAAACTTATCTCGGGCCTCTATTTTGCCGGCCAGGTCAACGGCACCACAGGATATGAGGAGGCGGCCGGACAAGGATTGGTGGCCGGCGCCAACGCCGCCCTCAGGATTTTGGGGCGCGAGCCGATGGTGCTCGGGCGCGACCAGGCCTACATCGGTGTGCTGATCGACGACCTCGTCACAAAGGGTGTCGACGAGCCTTACCGCATGTTCACCTCCCGCGCCGAGCACCGCATATTGCTCCGTCAGGATGACGCCGACGTGCGTCTGACCCCGATAGGCCACGCCATTGGTCTGGCCGACAACCACCGCCTCGGGCTGATGGAGTCAAAACGCCGTCAGCGCGATGCTTTCATCGGGTTTGCCCGCAACTGCTCGGTGCGCGCAGCCCAGGTCAACGACCGCCTCGTCGAGCTTGGCTTGCAGCCGCTCAGGCAGGGGGTCAAACTCTACGATCTGATTCTGCGGCCACAGTTGACCATTGAGTTGCTTGCCGGGATTGTCCCGGCCGTCGCTCAGTGGATCGACAGCAACATCGAGACGACCCGCCGCCAGGAGATACTTGAGGCAGCCGAGGTTCTGATAAAATATAATGGCTATATAGAGCGCGAGACTCTCAATGCCGAGCGGCTCAACCGGCTCGAGCATGTCAGGATAAAAGGGAAGATAGACTACAGCCAGGTCAAGGCCATCTCGACCGAGGCCCGGCAGAAACTGCAACGCATCGACCCCGAAACCATCGGGCACGCCTCACGCATCCCCGGCATCTCTCCGGCCGATATCAACGTGCTGTTGTTGCTCACGGGTGGCAAATGATTGTTCCACGTGAAACAATTTCTTATCAATGATTTCAAGATTAATTAATTACAAATAATTTCAAAAATGTTATAAATCGTTTGTCGGCTTGAGTTGAGTGTCGCTCGTCAGGGCGACGGTTGCTTTCGCTCTCCCTGTTTGAGCCGGCAAAACTTAACAGTGTAACCCATGGAATACATTAAATCAAAAATTCGCGATGTGGTTGATTTTCCTCAAAAGGGAATTGTGTTTAAAGATTTGACCACTGTCTTCAAGGATCCCCGCGCGCTCCACATCATTGGCTGGGACCTGTCTCAGATCTATCGTGATAAAGGTGTCACCAAGGTTGTGGGTATTGAGTCACGCGGCTTTATCGGGGGCTCGATACTTGCTTTTGAGCTCGGCGCCGGTTTTGTGCCTGCCCGCAAGCCCGGCAAGTTGCCGGCCGATACGATCTCGGTCAGCTACAGCAAGGAGTATGGCGTCGACACCATCGAGATGCACCGCGACGCTATCGGTCCCGACGATATTGTCGTGTTACACGACGACGTGCTGGCCACCGGCGGCACTATGGCGGCTGCC
Organism: uncultured Muribaculaceae bacterium; assembly: GCA_964394205.1. GTDB lineage: Bacteria > Bacteroidota > Bacteroidia > Bacteroidales > Muribaculaceae > HGM05190. The sequence continues at coordinate 9,398 of CAYMVS010000064.1, forward strand.
TACGAGCTCGTCAAAAGCATGAATCCCAAAAAAATCTATATCAATTTCATCATTGAGCTCAGTGCCCTCAATGGCCGCGCAAATCTGCCCGCCGACGCCGAGGTCACCTCGCTCATCACCTATTGATGCCCCCGCGGCAATATCTATCTCGGGCTAATGGCCAAACATGACAAATCACCAGAGCTGAAGGCAAAGATCTCAATTTTGCCCGACACCCCGGGCGTCTATATGTATTATGACGCCGAGGGGACGGTGATCTATGTCGGTAAGGCCAAAAACCTCAAGCGCCGCGTGTCGTCCTATTTCAACCGCACCCACGACTCGCTCAAGACCAATCTGCTCGTTCGTGCCATCGCCGACATGTCTTACATCGTGGTGCCGACCGAGCAGGATGCCCTCAATCTCGAGGCATCGATGATAAAGGAGTATAAACCGCGGTATAACATCTTGCTCAAGGATGACAAGTCTTACCCCTGGATTGTGGTGACAAAGGAGACCTATCCCCGTGTTTTCATGACCCGGCAGCGCATCAAGGACGGCTCAAAATACTTCGGTCCCTACACCGAGACTTCATCGGCGCGCACGGTGCTCAAGCTCATCCACGACCTGTACCCGCTGCGCACGTGCCGCCTTGCCATCACCCCCGAGTTTATCGCCCGAGGCAAGGGGCGCCTCTGCCTGGAGTATCACCTCAAGAGATGCGCCGGGTGTTGTGTCGGTAAGATCTCGGCCGAGGAGTATGCCCGGTATATCGACAGCGTAAAGGCGATTTTGCGCGGCGACACGGCCCAGCTGATGCAATACCTGCGCGGCGAGATGGAGAAACTCTCGGCCGAGCTGCGCTTTGAGGAGGCCCACGAGCTCAAGCTGCAGTATGACCTGATCGAGCGCTATCGTGCCAAAAGTGTCATCGTCAGCCAGACCATCGACCAGGTCGATGTCTTCGGCATGGATGACGACGGCCGCAGCGTGTTTGTCAACTACATGCACCTGCGCCGCGGCGCGGTGGTCAAGAGCGTGACCCTCGAGTACAAGCGGTCGCTCGACGAGACTCAGGCCGAGATTCTGGCATACGCCATGAATGAGATTGCCACAACGCTCGGTGTCGGGTTTGACGAGGTGGTTGTGGCTCAGCTGCCCGATGTGGAGATGCCGGGGGTGACCTTCACTGTGCCCCGGCGCGGCGACAAGGCCAAGCTGCTCGAGGTGTCGGAGCGTAACGCCCGGCAGCACAAGATCGACATGCTCAAAAACATGGAGCGCACCAACCCCGAGCAGCGTGTCGAGCGTCTGCTCGAGCGCATGAAGGCCGATTTCCGCCTCAGCGAGCTGCCCCGCCACATCGAGTGTTTTGACAATTCAAACATTCAGGGCACCAACCCAGTGGCCTCGTGTGTGGTGTTTAAGGATGGCCGCCCCAGCAAGCGCGACTACCGTCATTTCAACATCAAGACGGTCGAGGGACCCGACGATTTTGCCTCGATGAAAGAGGTGCTCACCCGCCGCTACACCCGTCTGATGGCCGAGGGGCAGCCTCTCCCTCAGCTGATCGTTGTCGACGGCGGCAAGGGTCAGCTCAGCTCGGCTGTCGAGGCTCTCGACGAGATTGGCCTGCGCGGCAAGATAGCCGTGGTCGGCATCGCCAAACGCCTTGAGGAGATTTATTTTCCCGGCGACAGCGTGCCGCTCTATATCGATAAAAACAGCGAGTCGCTGCGCGTGGTGCAGCACTTGCGCGACGAGGCCCACCGCTTTGGCATCACCCATCACCGCAACCGTCGCTCAAAGGGGCAGACCGTCAGCGAGCTCGACTCCATTAAAGGTGTCGGTGAAAAGACCCGCACAGCTCTGTTAACGCGCTTTAAATCAGTCAAAAGGCTGCGTGAGGCCGATCTTGACGCGATTGCCGATGTTGTCGGTCCCGCGCGCGCGTCGGTCGTCTACAACGCTTTGCATGATACTGAAAGTAATGATTAAAAACACTGATATTCAATAATCTAAACAACCATGATAAATCCCCATCGCTATTGTGTCATTATGTGTGGCGGCATCGGTAGCCGTTTCTGGCCCTATAGCCGCACCGATTTGCCAAAGCAATTCATAGATTTTATGGGCACCGGCCGGTCGCTTCTGCAGATGTCTTACGACCGCGTTTTGCCCTTCATCAAACCCGAAAATATCATCGTTGTCACCAACGAGAAATATGCCTCGCTCGTGGCCCGGCAGTTGCCCGAGCTCAAGGAGTCGCAGATTTTGTGTGAGCCCGCCCGCCGCAACACAGCCCCCTGCATCGCTTGGGCCGCCAACCACATCGCGGCCCTCGACCCCGAGGCCTCGATGATTGTGACCCCAAGCGACCACCTGATCACCCGCGAGACTGAGTTTATCGAGGCTATAACCACAGGCTTTGATTTTGTGGAACACAACGACGCGCTGCTCACCCTCGGTATCACCCCCACCCGCCCCGAGACGGGATATGGATACATCCAGGTAGGGACTCCCGTCGAGGGAGCCGTCTCTACGGTCAAGACATTCACCGAGAAACCCGATCTCGAGCTCGCAAAGGTATTTATCGCCTCGGGCGAGTTTTTCTGGAACTCGGGCATCTTCCTGTGGCGCGCCTCGACAATCCTCGAGGCTTTTGACAAATATATGCCCGACATGGCCCGTATGTTCCGCTCGGGAGCCGATGTCATGGCCACCCCGGCCGAGGGTGAGTTTATCGACCGCATTTTCCCCGGCTGCTCGTCGATATCGATCGATTTTGGCGTCATGGAGAAAGCCGGCAACGTCTATGTCGAGTGTGTCACCTTTGGTTGGAACGACCTGGGCACCTGGAGCGCCCTCTATGACAACTCGCCCCGCAACCGCGACGGTAATGTGGCCCAGAACTGCCATCTGATGGCCTATAACTCGACGGGCAACATCCTGGCCGTGCGCGACGACAAGCTTGTTGTCATCTCGGGCCTGAAAGATTATATCATCGCCGATGCCGGCGATGTGCTCCTGATCTGCCCCAAGGCCGAGGAGCAGCGCATCAAGCAAATGGTCAACGATGTGAAAATTTCCTACGGCGATAAGTTTCTTTAACTGCCGCGGGCAAAAAATTGGCACACACTTTGCCTTATCTTTGCATCGTCAACAACAAGAAAACATTTAAAACAAAAAGATATGGAAAAGAAAAAAGCAACGACGGCCAAGAAAGGCGCCAAGGCACCTGCCGATCCCCGTCAGGTAAAACTCGACGCGTTGGCTCAGGCAATGGGAGCCATCACCAAGAAGCATGGTCATGGAGCCATCATGGCTCTCGGAGACGAGTCGGTCGACGACGTCGAGGTCATCCCCTCGGGCTCGGTTGGCCTCAACTATGCCTTGGGAGTTGGCGGCTATCCCCGCGGCCGCATCATCGA
>CAYMVS010000065.1:0-12781 GCA_964394205.1 uncultured Muribaculaceae bacterium
ACGGGTCGACAAATTTTCGAAGGGTTCTCCAATGAAATTACAGGTTCTAAGACAATGGTAGAATATGGTTTAGCAGTGACTGAATCAAGAAATTCAAAATTAGCTTCCTCATATATCTTCACAAGTCATTCTAAGGCTGAACTTTCAAGTATAATGCCTCTGTATAATCAAATATTCACAGACATCTATTCTTTCAAAGAATATACTCATTCACATCCGCAAAATATCGAGGCTTCAGGATACTATAATCCCATAATAGAAAAAGAAAGTTCTGGAGATATTGGTGTAAAAGGTGTAATAAGTAACAACCGGTATAAACGGTGTTTACCAATCCCCAAGTTCCGGATATATCACGTCCCGACAAGAACGTATTATTCATATTAAACTATTAAACTTATGAGAAATAAACTTATTGCTACAGGCTGTTTAGCGGCTATTTTATTTTTCTGTCAGTGTGTTAGTGGTGACCTATGGGCCAAACAAAGACGTGGCACTCAAAAAAAGTGGTCACAATATGATGGCCAAACTACTGCTTCAGGCTGTAACGTAGTTGACTCGGTTTTCTTTTTTACCCTTTCACAAACCATTGACACGGTTGATGTTATAAATTCGGAAGCTAATCTTTTGGAGCCTAAGGAACGATTTGAAATAACCTTATTTCAATTTGATCAAAACGGCAAATTTCAAGAAACCGGTGAATCGTTTTATTCAGATGATAATAATAAATATTTGTTTGTCGATCCAATCATAAGTTGTTGTGGGTCAAAAGCCCCCGTTTACATAATTGAGTTCAATAACAAACAATTCATCTTTACTGCATATTATCCTACGCTATTTAACCGGAATGGGTCGAAACGCATTGTCCGATGCACCAATCTGTATGATACGGATGAAACGATAAAATACGAAACTTTCTACAAAAAAGAAATTTTTCAGTATCTGAATAATAAATTTTCGGTCGTAAAACCCGATAAAAGTGAAGACAAAAACATTCAATTCATATATGAGTGATATTTGGGTGTGATATAAAATTCCCTAATTGTGTAAAATCCAGGCTGCTGGTCTTGTGTTTCAAATTATAAAGTGTATCTTTGCCGTTTAAAGACACTTATCAAAAATTGTAACAATGATCAGCAAGCGATGCCGTGTGATAGCCGTCGCCGCCATGGCGGTTGCCGGTTTGCCAATGTTTTCAGCGACCCACCTCAGGGTCAATCAGGTGGGTTATCTGTGTGACGACGTCAAGGCGGCCGTCTATATGGGCGACCGTCGGGTCGGTGACCTGAGCGTGGAGCTCAAGTCGCCCACGGGAAGGAGTGTGAAGATCGACAGCGTGGTCGACAAGGGGGCCTGGGCGCCTTTTGACCACACGGCGCGCGTCTATTTCAGCTCGGCAACCGCCCCGGGGGTCTACACCATGACTGTCAAGGCCAAGGGGGAGGAGCCGGTCGAGAAGAAAATCTATATTGGCAACGATGCCTACAGCCGGCTGTCGCTCCAGAATCTTCCTTTGACCTACCTGCGCCAGCAGCGGTGTGGCTATAACCCGGTGCATGGCGACAGCTGCCACACCCACGACGGCATCGTGGTGCTATCGGGCGACCGCGACGGCACGGTGGTCGACGTCACCGGCGGCTGGCATGATGCGTCCGACTATCTGCAATATCTCACCACGAGCGCCAACACTGTCTACCAGATGCTGTTTGCCTACCGCATGAACCCCGCCGCGGGGTGGGCCGACGGGTTTGACGCCGCCGGCAACGCGGGGGCCAACGGTGTGCCCGACATTCTCGACGAGGCGCGCTGGGGCCTGGAGTGGATGATGCGCATGAACCCCGCCGAGGGGGTCTATTACAATCAGATTGCCGATGACCGCGACCATCGCTTTGCGGGCCTTCCGGCCGACGACAATGTCGACTATGGCTGGGGCGCCGCCGGCGCGCGTCCGGTCTATCCCTGCTCGGGCACCCCCTACGGTCTCAAGGGCAATCTCAACCGCTCTACCGGCGAGGCCTCGTCGGTGGCCAAATTTGCATCGGCCTTTGGCCTGGGTGCCGAGATTTTCAAGGAGATCGACCCGGCGCTGGCCGACTCGCTGACCCGGCGGTCAATGGCGGCCTACACCCATGCTGCCGCCCACCCCGGTGCGTGTCAGACCGCTCCCTGTGTCTCCCCCTACTTTTATGAGGAAGACAACTGGGTCGACGACCTCGAGCTCGCGGCGATGGCCCGATGGCGCGCGACGGGCGACAGAAGGTACCTGAACGAGGCTGTCGGGTATGGGCGGCTCGAGCCGGTCACCCCCTGGATGGGAGCTGACTCGGCGCGCCACTATCAGTGGTATCCTTTTCTCAACCTGGGGCACTATGAGCTGGCCACGGTTGACGACAAGGGGGTGTCGGCCGAGTTTATCGACAATTTGCGACAGGGGGTGAGCCGTGTGGCCTCGCGTGGAGCCTCCAACGCCTTTCTCAATGGCGTGCCCTTCATCTGGTGCAGCAACAACCTGGCCACGGCCTTTGTCACACAGGCCATGCTCTACCGCGCTCTGACGGCCGACGACACCTATCGGGATGCCGAGACAGCCACGCGCGACTGGCTTTTTGGCGTCAACCCCTGGGGGCAGGTGATGATAGTGATGCCGGCAGGGTCGGTCGAGTCATCGCCGCTCGACTGTCACTCGGCCATGACCGACCGCGAGGTCAACGGTGTGGCGGGTCGCGATTACCTGGTCGGGGCGTTGGTCGACGGCCCGGTCTACAACACGATATTCTCGTCGTTGAGGGGTGTCCACCTGCGTCACGACGACCGGTTTGCCCCCTTCCAGGGGCCCGTTGTGGTCTATCACGACGACTACAGCGACTACTCGACCAACGAGCCGACAATGGACGGCACCGCCGCCACCATGTATATGCTGGGACGGCTTGCCACCCCCGGCGTGAACCAACCCTGACCGATGATTGTATTTAATGATATGAAGGAGAATTTGATACAGATATATGCCGAGAGCTTCAAGTCAAACTGGAGCCGGCCGGCGCTGACCGACTACACGGGGCGAAACACGATGACCTACGGCGACCTGGCGCGCCACATAGCGATGACCCACCTGCTGTTCAAGGGCGCGGGCATCAAGCGCGGCGACAAGATTGCCCTGATGGGAAAAAACACAATCAGGTGGGTCACCATATATATGGCCACCATCACATACGGCGCGGTCATCGTGCCGGTGCTCCAGGAGTTCAATCATCTCGATGCCATCCACATCATCAACCACAGCGACTCAAAGATGCTGTTTGTGAGCGACGCCATCTGGGAGCATCTGGAGTTTGACAAGATGACCAATCTTGTCGCGGCCATTTCGCTCGACAGTCAGAAACTGCTCGGCGAGCATCCGGCCAACCGCCGATTGGTCGAGAAGATTCTCGCCACGCTGCCCAAGCTCTTCCGCAAGCGCTATCCCGGCGGCTTCCACCCCTCCGACATTGACTACCCGATGTGTGAGCCGCAGTCGCTTGCCGAGATCAACTACACCTCGGGCACGACCGGATTCTCAAAGGGTGTCATGCTGACCCTTGACAACCTCGCCGGCAACGTGGTCTTTGGCATGGAGTCGCGGCTGCATTACCCCGGGTCGCGGGCGCTGTCGTTCTTGCCGTTGGCCCATGCCTACGGGTGTGCCTTCGACATGCTCACGCCTCTGGCCACCGGCTCTCACATCACCCTCCTGGGCAAGCTGCCCACCCCCAAGCTGCTTCTGAAAGCTCTCAGCGACGTCAAGCCAAACCTTATTTTGTGTGTCCCCCTGATTCTTGAAAAGATCTACAAGAAACAGCTCCAGCCCATCCTGGCCAAGACCTCGATGAAAATCATGATGAGGACCCCGGGGTTGTCAAGCATCGTGTTCAAGAAGATACGCGACAAGCTGATTGCTGCCTTTGGCGGTGAGTTTGAGCAGGTCATAGCCGGCGGCGCGCCCCTCAACCACGACGTCGAGGTGTTTCTCAAGCGTATTGGTTTCCCCTTCACCGTGGGCTATGGCATGACCGAGTGTGGCCCCCTGATCAGCTACACCCCCTGGCGCCAGTTTATTGTAGGCTCGTCGGGGCGCACCCTCCCCGGTATCATGGAGTCGAAGATCATCTCGCCCGACCCCGAGAGAATACCGGGAGAAATCTGTGTCCGCGGCCAAAACGTGATGCGCGGCTATTATAAAAACCCCGAGGCCACCGAGGCTGTGCTCGACGCCGACGGATGGCTGCACACCGGCGATATGGGCACGCGCTCGGCCGACGGTACCATCTTTATCAAAGGCCGCTACAAGACCATGATACTGACCGCTACCGGCCAGAATATCTACCCCGAGGAGATCGAGGCCAAGCTCAACAATATGCCATACGTCGCCGAGAGTCTCATCGTCGAGCGAGGAAAGGGATTGACAGCCCTTGTCTACCCCGACTATGAGGCGATGGACCGCGACGGGCTGACGAGCGTCGACATGGACCCGATAATGGAAAAGGTGGTCAAAGACCTCAACTCACAGGTGGCAGCCTACGAGCGCATTGACCGTATTCAGCTAATTCCCAACGAGTTTGAAAAGACCCCCAAAAAGTCGATCAAGCGTTTCCTCTACTCATAGCCCGCGTTATTGCCCCCCACACACATTTGCATCGCAGCTGCGCCGATGTTGGCAAATGGTTGCGACAGAGCGCCGGCGCTCTGTCGTGGGCACACAATCGCGTTTGAAATTCACATAAATATCAGGGAATTAGCAAATTAACATTTTTTAACGGGGGGGGGTATTTTTCAACATTTGTTGAGAGTTATTTGGTTTGTGGGCTGTAATTTTGTGCCGTGAAACTTTTGAACTTTTTACGGTTATCACAAAATAGTTTGTCCACCCAAATATGAAATAAAATGAAAGAGATCCTCATAGCAGTATTGATGATTCTGATTGCCCTCATCGCGTTTGCCGGGGAGCCGGCCGACACCCTGGCATCGCAACGGCTCGGTGAAATCGAGATTCAGGCGCCGAGAGTTGTCCGCAAGGCCGATATGGATCTGTATTACCCGTCAAAAAGCGCGGTGGCCAATTCCAAAAACGGCGTTCAGCTGCTCAAAAATCTCATGATACCGTCGCTGACCATCGTTGATGCTTTAGGCACAATCCAGGCGGCAGGCGAGTCGGTGCAGGTGCGTGTCAACGGGCGCGAGGCCTCCATCGACCAGGTGCGCTCCATCTTGCCTGAAACCATCAAGCGCGTCGAGTGGATTGACAATCCCGGCCTTCGCTACAACGGGGCAAACTATGTGCTCAACATCATCGTGGCCAACCCCACGGTTGGCGGCTCGTTGCAGGTCGAGGCCGAGCCGGCGCTCAATGCCCCGTGGGGATATGCGTGGACCGACCTCAAGCTCAACTCGGGGCGCTCGCAGTGGAAGATAGGTGGAAATTTAAAATACAGCGACAACCTCAAGACTCATCGCGATTTCTCCGAAACATTCACCCTCGCCGACGGGCAGAAGCTGACCCGCAACGAGACCTCGCGTGGCGGCTCGATTGACAACACGATGGGGCGCGCGTGGATTGAGTACAGCTACATAAAGCCCGACACCACAATATTTTATGCCGGGATAAACGATTACCACACTTTCAGCAACCGTGTCCACTATGAAGGCTTGATGGACTACAGCGACCGGCCCGATGAGATATATCTGACCGACCGGTCGGGCTCAAACGGCACCAACCCTCAGTTGTCGGCCTATCTGGAGCAGCATTTCGCCCACAGTCAGACTCTTGTTGTCGATTTCAGGTCGCTGCTCTATTTCGGCAAATCCTATTCGGACTATCTGGAGCGGTTGCCCGAGGCGACGGATTATCTGACCGATGTCCACACGCTCATCAAAGACCGCAACCAGGCTTATGCCATCGAGGCCAACTATATAAAGAGATGGAACGACTCGCGGTTTACCGCCGGCGCTTCATATTCAGCCAACCGCAACCGCTCGACCTACGAGAATCTTGGCGGCGAGATTTTCCACCAACGGCAGGATAAGGTCTATTTCTTTGCCGAGTATTTCCGACGTGTCAGGAAATTCTCCTTCACGGCCGGCATCGGGGCGCAATACACCGATTTCCTTTTCAAGGAATCGGGACGCGGACGCTCGTCGTGGAACATGCGCCCCCAGGCCACCGTCACCTACAGCCTTAGCCAAAACCACAATTTCCGTCTCAGCTTTGAGTCATGGCAATCCACTCCGACCTTGGCCGAAACCAACGTCGCCCCTCAGCAGCTCGACGGCTTTCAGTGGCGTGTCGGCAATCCCAACCTGAAGACTTCCAACTCCTATATGCTCACGCTGCGCTATAATTTCAACGTGCCCAGAGTGTCGGGACAGTTTGGCATACGCGCCTTTTCAAGTCCCAATGCAATCACACCCCTGCTGATGTGGGAGGACGACCGGCTTGTCACGACCTACGAGAACAGCCGCGGCCTGAAAAATCTGACATTCTTCCTCGCTCCACATATTGAGGTTATCCCACAGTGGGTGATGCTCGCGGCATACGTCCAGTATCGGATGGAGAATATGCGCGGCACCGGCTATGACTATAACGGCTACAATTGGAGCGGCAATGCCAGCCTTATGGTATCACATTGGGGATTTGAGCTGATGTATCAGTATCTCAAGGCCCGCCGTGACCTTTGGGGCGAGAAAATAAGCTGGGGGGAGGATATCAACGTCATTGACCTGTCATATAACTGCAAGAACTGGCAGTTTGCCGCCGGCGTGATCATGCCGTTTGGCCGATATGACCAAGGCTCAAAGATGATTAGTAAATGGAACACCAACGAGCAGCACATGCGACTCGATATGCGCATGCCCTACATAAGGATCAGTTACAATGTGCAATGGGGACACCAGAAACGTGGTGCCAGCAAGCTGATCAATGCCGACGCCAACGTTGACACGTCAAAGGCAGGTGGAAGATAACAGATACCCAGTTTTTCATGCATAATTAGAAAATCCCCGGCGCGATGTCGGGGATTCTCTTTTGTGTGACGGGATGAGGGGTGGGAGTGGAGATCAGTCGAAGATGTCTTCGATGGTCGACTCGACTTGCTCGACGTCGCCGTTGCCCGAAGACTCGTCGCCGTAAAATCCGTAATCCTCGCCTTTACAGAGGTCGATATCGTCGGGGAAGACAAATTTGTTGGCCTGAGAGTAGGGAAGCGACTTGTCGGCCATCACCTTCTGCATGAATTTGCCCCAGATGGGGAGCGCCATCGCCGAGCCTTGGCCATAGCCCATGGTGTTGAAATGGATGTAACGCTCGTCGCCGCCAACCCAGGCGCCGGCCACAATCTGGGGGGTGAATCCCATGAACCAACCGTCGGCATTGTAGTTGGTGGTGCCGGTTTTGCCGCCGATGTCGCCGGGTATGTTGTAGCCGCCGCGCAGCCGCCGGGCGGTACCGCTGTCGACCACGTTGAGCAGCATCGACAGGATGCGGTAGTAGGCGGTCTCGGAGATGACCTCGGTGTGGCGGGGTGAGAACTCGCTGATGATGTTGCCGTTGCCGTCGGCAATGGCGGTTACCATGATGGGATCGACGCGCATGCCGTTGTTGGCAAAGGCGGTGTAGGCCGTGACCATCTCTTTGACCGACACGTCACAAGGACCTAAACAGAGCGACATCACCGGGGGCAGGTCGCCCGTTATGCCAAACGAGTGCATGGTGCGCACGAGTGCCGGCGGCGACAGCTGAGAAATCAATCGGGCTGAAATCCAGTTGTTTGAATTGGTCAGCGCCCATCGGAGGTCGACCATCTGCCCGACGCGTGCGCGTCCCGAGCGGGGTGTCCAGGTGTGTCCCGACTCGTCGGTTATCACCGGCTGGGTATTTGAGAACATGTCGCAGGGGGTGTAGCCCTCCTCCATGGCGTAGGTGTAGAGGAACGGCTTGACGGTTGAACCGATCTGCCGGCGTCCGGTCGACACCATGTCATACTGGAAGTTGGAGAAGTCGGGGCCGCCAACGTAGGCCAACACATGGCCGTTCTTGGGGTTCATGGCCATGAAACCCGTGCGCAGGAACATCTTGAGGTGCATCACCGAGTCGAGCGGAGTCATCACCGTGTCGACCATGCCGTGGTAGGTGAAGATCTTCATCTCGCGGGGTGTGTGAAAGGCTTTCTCGATCTCGGCGCGATCGATGCCGGCGCGACGCATGTTGCGATAGCGGTCGGTGTTTTTCATCGCGTTGCGTATCAAGTAGTTGAGGCGTATCTCGGACAGCTCGGTGCGGTTTGACGAGTAGGGCATGCCGCGCTTCTCGCGGTTGAAGACCGGCTGGAGATAGCCCGCCAGATGCTCGGTCACGGCCTGCTCGGCATACTCCTGGAGGCGCGTGTCGATGGTGGTGTAGATTTTCAGGCCGTCATTGTAGATGTCATATTTTGAGCCGTCGGGCTTGGGGTTTTTCTCAATCCAGCCATAGAGGGGATTGTTTTCCCACTGTGTCGAGTCGTCGAGAAACTTGGCTCGCTCCCACGAGTGATAGTTTGACCACTCGGGCTTTTGGGCGCGCAACATGCGGCGGAGCTCCTCGCGGAAGTAGGGGGCGATGCCATCCTTGTGGTCAACGCGGTGGAAGTTGAGGGTCAGGGGCAATGCCGACAGCGAGTCGAGCTCGGCGCGGGTGAGCATCCCGTTCTTGTGCATGAGCTCAAACACCGTGTTGCGGCGTCCGCGGGTGCGCTCGGGGTGACGCACGGGGTTATAGTATGACGGGTTTTTGGCCATTCCGACAAGCGTGGCGGCCTCCTCGATGGTGAGGTCTTCGGGCTTTTTGTTGAAATAGATGTTGGCGGCCGACTTGATGCCCACGGCGTTGTAGAGGAAGTCAAACTGGTTGAGATACATTTTGATAATCTCCTCTTTTGAGTAGTAACGCTCGAGTTTTACGGCAATCATCCACTCGATCGGTTTTTGCATGGCACGGCTGAAAAAGCCCTTTGAGTCAGGCGAATAGAGCTGTTTGGCCAGCTGCTGGGTGATGGTGGAGCCGCCGCCGGCGGTCTTGTTGCCCATCAGCAGTGTCTTGAACAGCACGCGGGCCAGGGCCTGGCCGTCGATGCCCGAGTGTTCCTCAAACCGGGCATCCTCGGTCGCTATAAGCGCGTCGACAACGTGTTGTGAAATCTCGTCAAAGTCGGCATACACGCGGTTGCCGGTCTCGCGGTAGTAGCGGCCAATCTCCTTGCCGTCGGCCGAGTAGATGACCGAGGCAAAGCGGTCGTGGGGATTTTTCAACTCCTCGACGGGGGGCATGTAGCCGATCACGCCATTGTAAACGAGGATAAAGAATAGGAAAAAGCCGACCAGAGCGGCGCCGAAAATGAGCCATAAAAGCCCGATCAGGGGGATGCGGCGCTCGCCACGGCGCTTGTTTATGTTGCGGAAAGATGATCGATTCATATAGCTGGTTATGTTTCAATCCACAAAATTAGTCATATTCCCTCAATTATCATCTCTTTTCACATTTTTTATATAACACCCCCCCCGCGGCCTGAGTGGCGACGCAGGGGGGGCAATGGGGGGGAGATGGCAAATGTCAGAGGGCGGCGGCGATGGCGTCGGCTATACGTTGCATCTCGGCCGGCTCGAGCGACAGCTTGGGGGCGCGGAAGTCCATGTCGGCCTCGCTGTTGAGAGGCACCAGATGGATGTGGGCATGGGGTATCTCCATGCCGAGCACGGCCACCCCGACACGCTTGCAGGGGAGCGCTTTCTTCATCGCGGCGGCAACGCGCTTGCTGAACAGCTGAAGCGCGGCAAACTCCTCGTCGTCAAGGTCAAAGATGTAGTCGACCTCGCGCCGCGGGATGCAGAGCACATGGCCCGGCGCCATGGGGTTGATGTCGAGAAAGGCGTAATGACGATCGTCTTCGGCAACTTTATAAGAGGGAATCTCGCCGGCGGCGATTTTGCTGAATATCGTGCTCATGATCAGTCAAACTCGATTTTTACAATCTCAAATTTCATCAACCCGGCGGGCACCTTTATCTCGACCACCTCGCCAAGCTTGTGGCCCAACAGGCCCTGGGCGATGGGTGTCGACGAGCCAATCTTCTTCTCCTTGAGGTTGGCCTCGCTGTCGGCCACGATGGTGTATTCCATCGACATGCCGTTGTTTACATTCTTTATGGTCACGCGGTTGAGTATCTGCACCTCCTCGTTGTTGAGCTCGCTGGTGTCGATTATGCGTGCGTTGGCCACGAGATCCTTGAGCTGAGCTATCTTCATCTCGAGCAGCCCTTGGGCCTCTTTGGCGGCGTCATATTCGGAGTTCTCGCTTAAGTCACCCTTGTCGCGGGCCTCGGCGATGGCAGCCGAGATGCGGGGGCGCTCAACCGATTCCATGAAGGCGATTTCGTCCATTTTCTTCTTGTAGCCTTCTTTGGTCATGTAGGTAATAGCCATAATGTTTTAAGGTTAGTTTCGCCCGGTCTCAACGGTCGGTTTGTGTTTGAGGTCGGCAGGGCCATAAACTCCGATCCCCGGGGCGAAAGTTTATTAAAAAGGGTGAGTAATCATGTTTTTTGGTTCACAGTAAAAAAGATAGAGACCCGCGGGCATAAAAGCCGCGAGACCCTATTTCCTTGATGTGATGCCACAAAGGTAGCAAGAATTTTTTTAATGACCAAATTTCATCAAAAATTAACGGTTAAAATTTCTGTAAATTCAAACATAATCGTTAATTTTGAGCCGTGATAGAGAAAACTATTTTTTTAACCAAAAGTTCATAATATGAAAAAACTTTTACTTTCACTTTTTACAGTTGCAATGGCTTTTGCAGCAAGCGCAACCACAGTGACTTATGATTTTATCAATCAGACTTACGGCATGACCCGTCTGTCTGGCACCACCTCCGACTACAACCCTACTCCCTGCACAATCGAGAATGAGGCTTCTGCCATCACATTTGAGGGCAGCACCCGCCTTTGGAGCGATGGTGTACGTTTCTACAAAGGATCATCCTATACCGTTTCAGTCAATGGCGGCGGCACTGTGTCAAAACTTGTCATCACCTACAAAAATGCAACCGCTCTGGCCGGCTTTGATTTTGCCGACGGTCAGGATGGCACCTACACAGCATCAGAAACAGTCGGCACATGGCAAGGCTCGGCCGCTGAGGTGAAATTCACTTGCAACATCGCTAAGTCAAATGTTGCCATCTCTTCAATCGAGGTTACCTACGAGGGCGGCGCTGTCGACACCCGCAAGGATGCCGATCTCGCTTTCTCGGAGTCAAAAATCGAGCTGACTCTCGGCGACGCTTTCACCGCCCCGGCACTCACCAAGGCCACAACCGCTGCCGTGACATACACATCGGACGCCGAGGATGTTGCCACAGTTGACGCCACCACCGGTGCTGTCACCATCCTTAAAGCCGGCTCAGCCCGCATCACCGCCAAGACTGAGGCCAACGACGAGTATCGCGCCGGCGAGGCTTCATACCTCATCGTTGTGAAAGAGCCCGCCGCTCCCGCCGACATCACCGTTGTCAAGGCTACATCATTTGAGCCCGGCCAGTATGCGTTCATCTTTGCCGAGGGCTACATCACAGCTTTTGCCGAAAACAAGACCTACGGCTATCCTATGGCTGTAGCCGCCACTCTGGCCGACGAGATGAAGGTGTCTAAAGACGCTGTCTTCACTTTCACCGCCGAGGGCGATGCCTACGGTATCACCGACTGCTATGGCCGCTACATCGGTTGGGACGGCTCTCACGGCTCATTCAACGTTTACACCACCGTTGCCGAGGGTAACAGCTACTGGAATGTGACCCTCACCGACGGTCTGGCCAAGATTGTCAACAAGGCCGATAAAGACGGCGCCGAGGTTTACATTGCCGGCAAGACCTACAACTCTGACTTTGAGCTCGTTCCCACTTGGACAGCCGACCAGACTCTGCCTTATCTCTACAAGGTTAAGGCACAGGGCTCGGGCATCGAGAACGTAGAGGCCGAGGCCGCTGCTCCCGCCGTTTACTACAACCTGCAGGGCGTCAAGGTAGCCAATCCCGAGAATGGCCTTTACATCAAGGTTCAGGGTGGTAATACCTCTAAAGTGCTCGTGAAGTAATAAGATACATTACAAATAATCAGCAAAAGGCCCGCAACACGTCGCTGTTGCGGGCCTTTTGTTGATTGCCGTGTGGTTGCGATACAGCCGCGAGCCAGCGGTGCAATAATAGCACATCGGCCACATCCGCGTTGCGTTATTGCCGTCTGCGGGAGCGGCGACATAGCGCCTGTGTCGACGCCGGTGCAGATCTACAGACCAGGGCTTGATTGTTGCCCCTGATGGACCTCTACGAGGCCCGGGGTGACGGGATCGACGTTGATCACACAGTCTCGGGAGGCGGGTTGTTACGCCTGCCGGCTCCATACCCCTGCGCCCTCGACAATGTGCTATTATTGTCTCGCGCGCTCGCCGACTTTCTCGTTACATTGCTCCCCATTCCTACCGGCTCTGCCACACACCGGCACTGTCCGCTGACCCGAAAGTCGAGGCTTTGTTTCATGTTTTCAACATGTTACAAAAGGAGGGCGCATCAAAATTTTGATACACCCTCTTTTCAACCGGAAATTCCGATCCGTAAAATCGTTGCTTTCGCAAGCGAAGTGTTTCTTTATGGGGAAACTACCCGTATTTTGTACTGCAAATTTAGATAAAAATTCTGAGATTTCTACACCGGCAGGATAAAAAAACAAGG
>CAYMVS010000066.1:0-12664 GCA_964394205.1 uncultured Muribaculaceae bacterium
AGTTTTGAGCGACTAATGTTGCAAATTTGGGTTTAAATCGTTATATTTGCGATTGTTAATAAAACAAACACACCAATCATGGCAATTATAGACGCGATAATCTGGCGCCCCGACTCGTCTGGAGTCACCTACGCTTGGCGCTACCCCGAGACAAATCTCAGCACATTCACCCAGCTTGTTGTCGCCGAGTCACAGGAGGCTCTTCTCTTTTCAAAGGGAAGGCTGATGGGAAAGTTCGGTCCCGGCAAGCACACGCTCAATACTGAAAACCTGCCGGTGTTGCGCTCGCTATTCGGCATCCCCTTCGGTGGTAAAAACCCGTTTACGGCCGAGGTGTGGTTTGTCAACAAGGTGCAGAGTTTCAACATTCCCTGGCGTGTCGGATCTATCCCGACCCACGATATCGACTACAACACTCACATCCCGCTCCGAAGCTCGGGCAAGTATGGCCTGCAGATTGTCGATGCCGAGAAGTTCCTGATCAAAATGGTGGGTACCCGCTCTGAGTTTACCCAAAACGACATGACCTCCCAGTTCAGCGGCGAGTTTGGCTCGCGGGCAAAGAGTGCCATCGTCAGGTTCATGAGTGAGAACCGCATCGGTTTCAAGCAGGTGTCGGGCTATCTTGACCGTCTGTCGGACTATCTGTGCAGCAGCATGAATGCTTTCTGGAACGAGATGGGTGTTCAGCTGACCAAGTTTTATGTTGACGCCATCGAGATTGACGACAGCACCCCCGAGGGTGTCGCCGTCAAGGAGGCGATCTCGCGTCAGAGCTCGATGTCGATCACCGGCCACACCTGGCAACAGGAGCAGATGTTTGAGACGGCCAACCGTGCCCTCGACAATCTGGGCGGTGGCAACGGCGGCTCGGGTGGCATTTTGGGCAGCCTCCTGGCCATCAACATGATGGGGGGTATTGGCGGTGGCGGTGCAAACGCGGCCGCCGGCATCGGCGCGGCGATGTCACAGCCCCAGTACAATCAGCCCTCGTTTGGCCCCTCCGACCGGGGCCCGGCTATGCCCGGGGCACCTCAGGCCATGCCTCCCCACGGTGGCGGCGGTCACCCGGCAGGCGGCGGTGCCCCTATGATCTATTGCGCCCAGTGCAGCCACCGTTTCCCCTCGACGTCGCGGTTCTGCCCCAATTGCGGTCACAACTACAATCCGTGCCCCTCATGCGGCTCCGACAACCTCGACACCGCCCGTCGCTGTGTGTCGTGTGGCACGATGCTCACCGGGGCAGCTCCCGGCGCGTCGCGCTGCCCCTCGTGCAACACCCCCGTCACCCCCGGCGCCCAGTTCTGCCCGGGGTGCGGTCAGCGCCTGGGTGGCGACAACACATGCACCCGGTGTGGCGCCACCCTGCCCCCCGGCGTAAACTTCTGTCCAAACTGCGGCCAGCGTCGCTAATCGATTTTGCCTTATGACTACCAAAACTTTAATTAGGATTCTTCTTGGCCTGGGCTTTCAGGTTCTGATAGTGGTGCTTTTCGTGCTCTTGCTTGCGTGGTTGCCCTCGTCGCTCTTCTGGCTTGATTTGATTGTCGTGTCGGTAATCAGCTGGAGTTGCTACCTGGCCATCTCAAACCCCTGGATCGATCTTGACGACAGGACGCAGAAACAGGTGGGAGGGCTCGCCATAAAATGGAGCAGCATCTGGTATTACACGGTAGCCGCCGGCGTGGTGGCCATCGCGGGCCTGTTCACCTACCAATATTTCACACCCGCCCTCCAGTGGGTCGTTCAGCTTTTGCTGGCCCTGTTGCTGATATCGAGCTTTTTTATTACCCGGATGACCGAGTCAAAGGTGGCCGACGTCTACTGTGAACAACAGGAAATGGCCGGCGGTGTCGCCTCGATGGCGCGGTCGACCGAGCGCCTTCGTGACGCTCTCATTGGGGTTTCCGGCCTCAGGCCCGACGTCGAGCCCCGTGTCGGTCAGCTCGAGGCCGAGATAAGGTTCATATCGCCGGCCAACACCGCCGAGGCTGCCGAGGTTGAGCGCCAATACTCAGCGCTTGTCAACGATATCATCCATGCCCTCGCCGACCCCGAGGTCAATGCCGACCGCATTGACGTGTCGCTGCAGCGTGCCGCCCGTCTTGTCGAGCGCCGCAAAAAAATCTATTCCACTTAGCCTATATCAATTTCCTTACTTTTAAATACTGATACCATGAACGGGAAAATCTTTACCGACTCGGCCGACCTGTATCAAGATCAGGCCAGGCTGATGTTCAATTACTACAAGATGGTCGCCGAGCGCATCGTAGGCCGTGAGGAGGAGCTCGAGAAAAAGATTGTCGAGCTGCGCCAACAACGGGCCGAGCTTGAGGAGAAACTGTCAAAAATCTGGATATGGTTTCTCACTGTCATCTTCTTCTTTGTCTATTTCATCAAAAAGAGCAGCCTGACCAAAGAGATTGATGAGGTTGACGAGGAGATCGAGCGGATAAAGGAGGAGCATCGGGCCATCTTCCGCGACTATCGTGTGACAAAAATAGGCGTCGGTTATGTGCCGGTGGCCGACGAGGTCAAATATCAGGACAAGAGCTTCATTGTCGACTACACCGGCGAGGTTAGCGACAAGGAGGTGACCCTGCAGACGTCGCGTCGCGGCGAGCTGTTGGCCGAGACGGTGGCACGTCTCGACGAGCTGTCGCGCGAGGCCCCGCTGGTGGAGACATCGACCGATGTTGAGACCCTTGAGACCGATGAGTATTCAACATCGATACAGCATGTCAACCAGCATGACTACCTTGGGTCGATGGAGCGCTCGCTGCGCACTGTCGCTTTCTGCATGAGCGATCTCGACACGGTGTCGGTCACTCTCCCCCTGGCCACCCGTGGCAGCGACTATGTGAAACATCTCGACGAGTTTGGCACCGACCATATCCCCGCCGGCGCGCCGGTGTTCAATCTCTTTGACACGGGCCGTTACAGCGAGAGCATCGACAGGTTTAAGGCGCTCGCTCAGCTGAAAGACTCGATGAGCGACTCGGCCAACCGCTTTGAGGAGGTCATCAAAGACTTGATGTCGCGCATGGCCAGTGCCGTCCAGACCGTCTCGGCCCTCAAGCTGGCGTCGGTCGACAAGGTGGTCTTTGAGTCAAACAAGCTGCTTTATCAAATACTGAAAGCACCCTACAATCACTACTCGCCCCAACTGGAGTGGGAGGAGATAGAGCGTATACGCCAGGAGCAATTTGACTACAGCGAGGACTCGGCCGACTATGAGCCGTTCAACCTGCGCCACAGCTCGCGTGTGAAATACAATCTGCTCACGGGGATGTGGACCGCCGAGGATGGCAGTGTGACAAACATGCCCTTTGGTGTCCATCAGGTCTATGAAGAGATCGTCGCGCCCATGGTGCAGAGCCTTATGGCCGAGAACCGCATCGAGCGCCTGAAGATCTACAACCACATCAAAGACCAGAAACTGAGCTATCTGACCAAGTGGCATCAGGACACCGAGGCATTCTATCGGTCAAACCGCGCCGAGAGCGCCGACATTATCAACCTGATGCAGGAGAGCCTGCGCGAGTATATCGCCGCCTACAACACCCTGCTGTCGCTCAAAAACACCGAGGAGAGCATGTCGGCATCGTCAACGGTCGACCTCAACAACGCGATGGTCGAGACTGTCGACAATGCAGCCGAGAGCGCTGCCGCCTTTGAGCTGCAGGCATCCCAGTTCAGGCAGGCGCAGACATCGTTTGAGCAGTTCATGGACACTCTCAAAGACGACATCGAGGCCAAGGCCGCCTCGTTTGGTCATGTTGAGTATTATGATGCAAAAATGCGCGACGGCCACTCAAACGAGGTCGCCGTGGCCGCCGCGTCGGTTGCCGACCTTGACAGTCGTCGCCGCGACCTGGCAGCCGTCAACCCGCTGTTTGCCGGCAAGAGCGACCTTCCCCCCGCGCCGCGTGTTGAAAACATCGCCACCGAGCATCTTTCAATCAACCTTCCCGGCATCGCCACGGCTGCCCTTGAGGAGATTGAACAGAGGACAGCGCCGGCTCCCGCAGCTCCAGCCACTCCCGAAGCATCCGCCGCGCCCGCAGCACCCGCCGCGCCCGAGGTACCTCCCGTACCTCATGTACCCCCGGTTCCCCCGATTCCGCAAGATAATGATAATCAACAGTAAAAACACCTTGTTATGGCAGTTATAGATTGTAGAATCGACACTACCCCCATGGCCGAGGGCCTGGATCGAGTGTCAACCCGCGTCAAGGCGACCACAGCCGCCGTGGTCGGGATGCAGACAGCCGTCATCAAGGCTGAAAGCGATGCCGCCGACCGTGTTTGTGCCGACATCAATCGTGGATTTTACTCGTTGATACAGAGTCAGATATCCCAGAAGATAGCAAACCTGCAGAGCACAGTCGACTCTCATGTGCTGTCGCTCCACCGTCACACCGCCCAGCTGGCGTCGATACGCGCCCGCATGGAGCGCGACTATGCCATGATCACATCGCGCTACATGAAGCTGTTCACCACCATCAACCGCAACCTCAAGCGCCGTGTGACCGAGCTCGACAAGCCGGTGATGGATTTTGCGGGCAAGGAGATGGACATGATTGAAAATCGCTCGCGCATGCTGACCGCCACCGTGCCCGTTGCCCAAAACGAGGCACTCACCGATTCCCAACGCTTTGTGGCCGCCAACATCAAGACGCGCGCAAAGCAGGTGCTCGGGGTGCTGAAAGAGTATGTCGAGCGTGACAACCAGATGAAGCGACTCTCCCGCGAGGTCATGCTTGACCGCCGGCTCGAGGGCGACTCGGCTGTCAACGCCTTTCCGGTGGTGATGATCGAGAGCGTCGACGGCCCGTCGATGAGCTCGATGGAGGTGCAGGTGCCCCGCGCGGCCATGTCGCCGGGATTGGCCCAGGCTGTGAAAAACGGTGTCGGCCTGCAGACATCGTCGGTACAGTGGGTTCCCCAGACATCCCACTCACGCGCTGTCGAGCGCGAGTTTGAGCGGCTGCTGTCGGCCGACAACTCGTCCGACCGTGTCAAGCGCGTCATCGATTATCTGTTTAAAGCCTCGATTCCCCAAACGCCCAAAGCCTGACCACGATGAGCTATACCAGATCTTTTTCAAAAACCATCACGCTGCATTACAGCGGCAGTGTCGACGGCAAGCCTTACAGTGGCTCGGTCAGCGAGCAGGTGCATGTCAATGTGCATGTAGACACCACTCCGTTTGACCGTAGCGTTGATCACGGCGTTGTCGATGTCGATGCTCTGACGGGGGCGGTTGTCGCCACCGAGGCCTCCCACATCGCCTCCATAAAGGATAAAGCCGAGCGTATCGGCTCGACCCTCGTGGCCGGCTTTTATCGGACAGTGCAGTCCGAGCTGACCCAGCAGATGGCCGCTCTGTCAAGCAAAGTGGAATCTCTCACAGCCCACCTCGCCACGCTTGCTGCCCGGTGCAACGACAAGCAGCGGCAGATGAAGGCCGACTATGACATGCTCTCAAAGCGCTACACAAAGCTGTTTGGCGACCTCAACCGCGAGTTGTCGACACGTGTGGCCGAGCTTGATAAACCGACATTCAGGACCCACAAGGCGATCAATGGGCAGCTGGAACGCCTGACAGCCGTCGGCTCGGGTGCCGAGACCGCCGTCTCGGGCGCCGAGAGCCAGCAATTAGGCTCAAGGATTGAGGCCTCCAACATAAAGCGCTCGGCAGGTCGCGTCGTAAACCTGATCAAAGACTATCTCGGGCGCCAACGCGACACCGAGCGTGTCCTTGAAGACTCGGCAATGCCCGGTGGCGTCAGCTCGACCCGCTACTACCCGTTGCTCATGCTTGAGCAGGTGAGCGACGACGGCCGCTCGACCGACGTCAGCGTCTACCGCCCCCAGGGGGTGGGGTCAAGCTCCGACGACGCTGCCATCATTGGCCGTTTCAACAGCTCGTCATGGCACCCCATGTCACCACAGGCGCTCTCGGGCGTGAAGGCGTCCTTTGACCGCATGGTGGCCAACGACATTAACTCGACTTCACCCCACGACAGCCGGGTGGCCCGGATGATAGCCCGGCTCGCATCAACCTCAACACCTTTAACAAACATCTAACCGTCAATCCATGAAAGAATTAAGAGAAATAAGAATAAATGGCACCGAGCTTTTGCTGGAAGATAATCTCGTCAGAGGCTCGATACTTCCCGAAAAGGCCTCCGAGCTGGCACGCAACATCATTTTTAAGGGTGAGACCGTGGTTGAAGGCCCGATTTATGGCAATCGCATCGAGGTGAGCCGCGGCCCGGTGAAGGTGCATGGCGCCGTCTTTGCCCACAACGAGTTTTATGTCGACTCCGACGCCACCGGCAACATCGAGCTTTGCAAGACCGTTGCCTCGTCGGGCTCGGTCGTGTCGCGCGGCCGCGGTGTCAAACTGGTGATGGGATGTGACGTCAACGCCCGCAGCGTCTCGCTCACCAACGCCCTGGTGTGTGGCTCGATATATGCCGACGAGGTCACCCTCGACCACTGTGTGGTGATAGGTGGCGTCTTTGCCACCCAACAGGTCGACCTCACCAACTCGATGGTCGGAACCTTTAACGGCCCGTCGGTCAGGCTCGCCGGCGACAACTACATGTTGTTACCCTCGGCCTTCTCGGTCGAGCCGGTCAAGGCCGCTCCCGGTACCACACTGACCAACCTTTCGCTTGCCGACCTTGGCGCCCTCTATCGCGGCGCCGAGCAAAGCCCTGAAAGTGGCAAGATTGAAGTCTCTATCGTCAATGACCAGATGACAACCTCGCTTGTCGACGATAATCAGTCGCGCACGTTACGCAGCTACTCAGTGATAGGCAAGGTGCTTGCTGCCGATCTGGTCAATACCGACCGTTTCCAGAACCACTTTCTGCTGACGGCGGCAGCCCTTGGTCCTCAGCTGCTCAAGAGCTATGACCTTGGCGATGACGCCCAGGGTCAGCCCGTCCCGCTGACGCGCGAGAAAATCGGCGAGCTGCTCTTCGGCATCCTCGACGGGCGCGTACAGCTCAGGCAGATGGACGGCAAATTCTCGCTCAGCGCCCTCGACCGCCACTGATCTCCCTCGCCGCCCACCGTTATAAACAATATGAAAAAAGTAACCATTAGAGGTATGCATCCTTTTGAATGGTTACTTTTTTATTCAATCTTTCGTTTTTGATGTGTTGACCTTTTTAAGTGGATTGGTACAGACAGCCATTCGCTGCTCTACGGTCTCGACCAAAAGGCTTCCAATGTAATTCCCATGTCATAATACACCATCAGAGCGTAAAATCTCAATCATTCGGGCAGGTGTAACCACATCCGGAGTTTCTGGAAAGTGTTTGATGTTTCCGGTAACTAAATAAGCTCCCTCAACACTCATTGTTATTTCAAAAAAGATAACATCATCTTTATCGGTGAATTCATCAGCATTTATTCTTGATCCTTCCGACTCAATACCAAAAGTTAAAAAGACATTTATAATGTCTTTCACTTGGGAGGAGTCAAATTTGAATTTAGAACGATTTAGGACATCTTTATATTCAGATATAATATCATAATTGTAAACTGGTGTGATGATTCCATCAAGCACGGCCTTAATTACTTGTGCCGGCTTGGAATCACCATCCCTTGAGGAAAAAGAGGACACTAAAACATTAGTATCAATAACGGCGAATATCCTTTTCTTTTCTTTCATTTCTAACCGCCATTATTTCATTGTTAATCTCTTCTAAAGTCATCTCGGGCATCTCTGATTCTGCAATTGATTGACGCATAGCCTCAAAAGCTTCCAAACCTTTTTGACGAATTATATCTTCATTTTTAGCTTTAATCTCAAATGGGATTCTCTGTTCCCTCACCACAGCTTTCATAAAAATATTAAAAGCCGCAGTTGTGCTGATTCCAAATATTTCACACAATGAATCGAACTTCTTTTTTAACGATTGGTCGACTCGTATTGAAATGGTTGCTTGTGACATAAATAATCTATGATGTGTATAATGTTGTTTGTACTGCAAATATAACAATATTTGCTTGTAAAATACAAGTAAAATGCATGTCATAAATGGTGTAAAAAGATTAACGAATGTTGATTTAACAAGATTTAACAACCGGGACAGGTGTTTCTTTTGACTACATTTGTCATTTGGAGGGATGAGGAGAGTGTATTTTTGACTTGTAAAAATAATTTTAAAAAATGAGAAATTATATAGTTATTGATTCTTACCTCGGGTGAGTGTGGCCGAGTCGGCGACTGCTGCATCTTCTGTGTTAGCGACACTGATGTGTCCCTTTGATAATTCGGAAAAATCGTGCTAACTTTGCATTATAATATAAATAGAGAGATTCATATATGCACAAGTTTCTTATTCCTTTTTTTATTGCGTTATTTGTCGCAAACACAGCTCTTTCTCAAGGATTTAACTATGAGGAAGTGACATACGGCTATGATAACGTTCCAAAAGAAAATTGTCCTGATGTTTTTCCCGCTTATCCGGAGGGATTGAGAGGGGTTATGAATTATTTATGTGAAAATTTATCTTATCCAAAGGAAGCATATAGTAAGAAAATTGAAGGACGTGTTGTTGTAAAATTTATGGTGAATATTAATGGGGAAGTGTCAGATGCAGAAGTAATGAAATCTGTTCATCCTCTTTTGGACACAGAAGCAATCAGGGTTTTAAGCTCAATGACCGGATTCAAACCTGCATATATTAATGGAGAAGCCGTCCCATTCTGGTTTTATTTGCCTGTGACATTTAAGATTCCCGATTGATGAATAATAGGTCAGACGTCAATTGACCGCGTTGTTGAACACCTGCCACCAACCGGCCCTGTCGGCTGACCCTCTTTTGACCGGTTACTGAATAAAATGAAGCGCCCGCGGCGATTGAGCTGCGGGCGCTTATAGTGGAGTGATGACTGTTCTTCTTATTCAGCGACAACCTCAAAGGGTATGTCAACCGAAACCTCTTTGTGGAGGCGGATGGTGGCGGTGTATTTGCCAACCTCTTTAACAGCCTCTTTGAGGATGATGGTCTTGCGGTCAACGTTGTGGCCAAGTTTCTCGAGAGCCTCGGCGATCTGAATATTGTTGACCGAGCCAAAGATTGTGCCGGTCGAGCTTGTCTTGGCACCGATTGTGAGCTCAACACCCTCGAGGGCGGCAGCCGCACTCTCGGCCTCAGCCTTGATTTGAGCAAGCTTATGGGCGCGCTGACGCTGGTTCTCAGCAAGAATCTTGAGAGCTGACTCGGTGGCGATTACGGCTTTACCCTGGGGAATGAGATAGTTGCGGGCATATCCCTTTTTTACGTCGACAACATCGTCTTTGTAGCCGAGGCCGTTGACATCTTCTTTTAAAATGATCTGCATAATTCCTAAAGATTTTAACGGTTTATTTCATCAAGTCGGTTACGTAGGGCAGCAATGCAAGGTGGCGGGCACGCTTGACGGCCTGGGCGACGCGGCGCTGAAATTTCAACGAGGTGCCGGTGATGCGACGAGGCAGTATCTTGCCCTGCTCGTTGAGGAATTTCTTGAGGAACTCGGGATCTTTATAGTCGATATATTTGATTCCGCTTCTTTTGAAACGGCAATATTTCTTTTTCTTTACATCCACCGACAGAGGGGTGAGATAACGGATTTCTGATTGCTGTGCCATGTCTTAGTTCTCCTTTACTTCTTCGGTTACTTCTACTTCTACTTTGGGAGCCTCAGCCTTTGAGTGTTTGCTGCGGCGTTTGATTGCATACTCCTCGGCGTACTTGTCAAGACGGAATGTGAGGAAACGGATCACGCGCTCGTCGCGACGATAGGCGATCTCAAGTTTCTTGACAACATCGGGGTTGGCATCAAACTCTACAAGTGTGTAAAAACCGGTAGATTTCTTCTGGATGGGATAAGCGAGCTTACGCAGGCCCCACAGCTCTGTGTTGACGATGGCGCCACCATTGTCGGTGACAACCTTCTCAAACTTTTCTACCGCTTCCTTCATCTGTGCATCAGACAAAACGGGAGTTAAAATGAAAACGGTTTCGTAATGATTCATGATTGAATTATTATGGTTTGTTAAAAATCGCGGCAAAGGTAATGAATTAAATCCATAATTAAAAATTTCCCTTCCAACATTTCACCAAAAATTTTCACCAAAAATTTTCACCATGACACATGAGACACCGATAAGTTACTGAATACGTGTCGCGATGTCGTGGTCGTGACCATGAGGCGCCCCGCCGGGGCTGTTTGCGTATGGGTGGCATTGTCAGGCCCTCCGTCACGACATCATGCAAGAGAGATGGCAACGTGTAAATCGGCGGCCTGCGGGCGCCGTGTGGAGGGTGAGTGGTTGTCTCTGGCCACCGGAGCCACAGGCTCCGGTGGCCAGAGTTATTGCTAAATCGGCATCCTTGGGTATGCCCCTTGAGGCGACCAATAAGCCGCCGGGGACGATACCACGACATAGTGACTACGACACTCTATAGGTTATCAGTCTGTTATCCCCACACTCGGCTAAAGCCATCGTGTGGCGTTCGGGACAATCACGGGCCGCCGGCACTCCGTCGCTGGCCACCCGTTGGCCCTCCATCGCCACCACCCGTCGCGACTTCGTCTGCGCGACTATTAGCAACGCAAGGCTTCTTTGCGGATGACCCCATGAGGCGCCCGATACGCCGCTGCGGGCGCCAGTGTAATAGTAGCACCTCGTCAACGATGGCTGTGTGTACCGGCGGAGTGTAGCGAAAGAGCCGCTGATGCGGCGAGATTGTCTCGAACCCCAGGCGAAGCTTTAGCGAGCCTGGGGATAGTCGCCTGACACTCAAAGGAGTGTCGTGAGACACGATTTCGTGGTATCAACCATGAGACAGGTCAAAAGCCGCCGCAGGCGGGTGTATAGTAGTAGCACATTGTCGAGGAGGCGGGATGTGGAGCCGCCGGGCAGAACAACACGCCGACGATAGCTGTGTGTCATCGCGGTTGTTCTCGCAATACAGGCATTGAAGATGTCCTACAAGTCGCGACATCAAGCCTGTCAGATATTGTTGTGAGGAGGACACGCCAATGGCTTCCCAATGCTCCAAGTCGGTTTTGCTAATAGCGACTGTAGCTCTTTTATCCAAAATTTATTTTAATGAGTTCTATAAAATTTACCTGTTCTAACGTTGTAATGAAGGGCGAAAACTTCAGCGCAATTGTTTTCATCAGTGTAATAAATGTATACATTATTTCCATCGATTTCAAAAGGACAATCCTGTGTATTTGGATTTGCACCTTCATAATAAAGTGTTGCAATTCCATTTTTGGAAAAAGCCAAATTAGAAATTGAACCTCTATATGTAAGAGTTGAGAGGAGTTCAGGTGTGAGGACTCCGGTTTGCTTGGCGTATTCGGCGACAGGGACGGTGAGGATGTCGCTTGAGCCTAACAGAATACCGTCGACCGATGCAGAAATTTTCAGCGGCAGATTTCTCCAATCGACATTGGAGAAAGTGTCAGCGTTGCCGATAGTCATGGAGAGTACGCCGAAAGAGTCGGACGTCACAGTTTTCTGCTCGTTACATATTACAGTCCCCTTACTGTCGGTAATAATGACGGTGACTGAGACTTTCTCATTGGCTCTTGGCTCGCCGGTCTTGGTGTCAAGTAGAGAGACTT
The DNA here is from genome assembly GCA_964394205.1 of uncultured Muribaculaceae bacterium. Classification (GTDB taxonomy): domain Bacteria; phylum Bacteroidota; class Bacteroidia; order Bacteroidales; family Muribaculaceae; genus HGM05190. Next base: position 11,653 of record CAYMVS010000066.1, read on the forward strand.
GATAACCCACTTGTGAGTAGACGGTGAGAGCCATAAACATGGAAAGGACGAAAAATATGTGTTTCATGATTGCTTATAATTACTGACGGTTAAAAATGTTGATGACGCTTTTCCCTTTTTTCTTTAATGAGAGAGAACGCTCTGATATGTCAACGATTGTGTATGTGGCATTGGCCATCGCGGCATCGTCAAATCTCAATTTGATGTCTCCGGCCTGAGGAGAGTTGAGATCGAATATGAATGATGAGCCGTTGTAGGCGCCTGTGCCATCAGCTTTAAAAATCAAGATGACATCTTGGTAGGAAATATTTCCTTTCCATGTGCCATAAAGCGTGGCGCCCAAAGCTACATTATCAAAATTAATGCCTTCACCACCGTTATAGCAGAATAGCGTGTTCCTTTTCAAACGCGGAATGTAATTGCCAACAAGCATACAGTTTTCGCCACTCGTTTTGGTGCGCACATCAACGGCGCCACCAATCAGGGTTGCTCCCGGTTGGGCGGTGTGGGCAAAGAAATTGTAAAAGCAATTAGGTGAAGTATTAGCTGGTGCCGACTTGATGATGTAGTCACCATATTTAAACACCGGGCGGGTGCGCTTGCTCTCTAATGTGCCGGCGATTTGCTCAAAGTTGCAGGAGAACCCAACGGGCTCGTCATTGTTTGCTTCAAGCTTTTCATCAAGGAATATCGTGCAAATAGGCTGGAGGGTGTCGTCCTCATCTTCAGTTGCTTCTTCAAGATTAAACCCGACTTCCACGGGATGAGGAATCGGGTCGCTTACCTCAGTGCGCGACACTACGCTTTGCTGGCCCGTTGTGATATTTACGGTGTTTTCAAAGTTTGGGAAGAGGTTCACTTCCTGTTTCAGGAAATCATAGCTTAGTGTTGGACCTATTGGCTGTGTTTGAAACTCCGGTTTTAGAATGTCACGAAGTGATTTATAATAAATAAATGTATGATAGTCTAATCCCAAAGCGACAGAGATATTTCCCTTTGAGTATGTCTCCGG
>CAYMVS010000067.1:0-11909 GCA_964394205.1 uncultured Muribaculaceae bacterium
CCATGCAGATCAAGATCAACTTCCTCTGCCGCGACTCCATCCTCGCCGCTCCCCTCTGCCTCGACCTCGTGCTCCTCAGCGACCTCGCTGCCCGTGCCGGCCGCAGCGGCACTCAGCGCTTCCTGAGCTTCTTCCTCAAGAGCCCGATGCACGACTACACCAAGGATGAGGTTCCCGTCAACCACCTCTTCCAGCAGTATGTGATGCTGAAGAACGCCATCCGCGAGATGGGTGGATATCCCGCCGACGAGCCTATTGACTAACTTTTAGCGATATAAACACCGAGCGCCGCAACCCTATCACCGGGTCGCGGCGCTTTTTTCTAACCAATCCATCCCGTGATGGTAAATTTGGGGAAAGCGTTGGCAAACCGTTATATTACGTTTGTATTTTCACAAAAAAAGATTGCCTTTGCCTTGGAAACGTGGTTTTTGACAACATCCCGCGTCTCTTGCAGCAGCATGAAAAACGGTTTCGCCCGTCAAAAGTAAAGGATGGCGCAAGAATGAAAGACTTTGAGGAGTCAATGTTCTGGCTTGATGAGAGTCGCGTTATCAATTTTTGCTATGCTACAGCCGAGCCCTCGGTTGGTCTGGCCCTGAACCAAAACGATGCAAAGGTGAAACTGTATATGACCGACACCGGTTTGTTGGTGTCAATGGCTTTTGACGCCGGAGATCTGGAGCAAGGTGGGGTCTATGAGAAAATTTTGCGCGGCAAGCTTGAATTCAACAAGGGTATGCTGATGGAAAACCTCGTTGCCCAATTGTTACGCGCGGCCGGCCATCAGCTCTATTTCTACAGCCGCTACTCCAAAGGCAATGCCGATGACAGAATGGAATTTGATTTCCTGATACGCAAAAAGGTCGTCACGAGCAAACATAATGTTTCACCTTCCGAGGTAAAATCTTCACCTCAATACAGTTTGTCATCGCTTGAAAAGTTTGGGAAAATATTCTCAAACTATTTGGGGAAATCCTTTGTGCTCCACACCAAAGACCTGGAAATCAAAGACGGTATAATCTACCTGCCGCTCTACATGGCAGGACTTTTGTAGATGGCTTTTCAGCTTACCGGTGGGAATCAGAAGTCGGTGAAAGAGAGGGGGAGCAGGGAGCTGACCGAGGGGAGCAGGTAGACTTTGTCTCGGCCGGCAAGCAAAACCTTGACAGGATGGCCGGCGAGGGTCTCATATTGCAACAGCGACTGACGACACGCGCCACAGGGGGGCACCGGCTCGACGACAAACTCGCCTGTGTGGTCGCGCGCCGCGATGGCGATGGTCTCAAACTTGGCCTCAGGGTAGGTGGCCCCGGCATAGAAACAGGCCGAGCGCTCGGCGCATGTGCCCGACGGGAAGGCCACATTCTCCTGATTGCTGCCACACACAATCTCGCCGTTGTCAAGCGCTATCGCGGCCCCGACATAAAAATGGCTGTAGGGCGCATAACTGCGGAAAGTGGCCTGACGTGCCTGCTCGACAAGAACCGACTCGGTGACATCGAGCTCATCGTATGTCTTAACAATAATCGGAACGACAATTTTTTTCTCTTTCATGGTTGTGTGACAGTCTTTTTTTGTAAGATATATAATTAAAACATTTATCTTTGTGAAATGAATCAGACAAACTTACATAAAAAGATTTAAATATTGACAACAAATGGATAAAAATGAACTCAGGGAGCACCGCGAGCAGTTCATCTCGCTGCTCAAGAGCACGTCGCTCGACGATGTCGACGGGATAGTGAAAGACTTGGGCGACATGGGTTTTTTCACGGCGCCGGCGTCGATGAAAAACCATTTGTGCTATGAGGGCGGGCTGATGATACACTCGCTCAATGTCTATGAGGCGGCGATGAAACTCAAGGAGGCGTTTGCGCCGGTGCGCCCCGATGTGTTTGACAAGGTGACCGACGAGAGCATCATCATCGCCTCGCTGCTTCACGACGTTTGCAAGGCCACAAGTTATTACAAGAAAACCGGCAGCCGATATGAGATGGGCGAGGCTGAGTATGGGTTCAACAACAACGACCTCCCCATAGGCCACGGTGAGAAATCGGTGATCATGCTGCTGCGCATGGGTGTGGGGCTGACCGACGCCGAGATTTGCGCTATACGCTGGCACATGGGGCCCTGGGCGGTCAATGACACCAGCGGCGACGAGAAAGATGCCTTCCGCTCGGCCACACGCCTTTACCCGCTGGTGTCGCTCATCCAGATGGCCGACACGGCCGCAGCACATATCTATGAACGTAAATATACAACGATAAACGACTGATGAACAAACGATTGATGCTGATATTGACAGTGCTGACGGTGGCGATGGCCGCCGTGGCCTCGTCGGCAAAATTTGATATTGTAGTGGCCCTGGATGGCACGGGCGATTTCACAACGGTGCAGGAGGCCATCAACTCGGTGCCCGACTTCCGTAAAAAGGCGCGCACCCGCATCCTGATACGCCCCGGGGTGTATAAGGAGAAAATTATCATCCCTCCGACCAAAATCAACCTGACCCTCACCGGCGAGGAGGGCACGGTGTTGACCTACGATGACTATGCCTCCAAGCTCAACCGTTTTGGCGACGAGAAGTCTACCTCGGGGTCGGCATCATGTTACATCTATGCTCCCGATTTTGTGGCCGAGAACATCACTTTTGAAAACTCGGCCGGCCCGGTCGGCCAGGCTGTGGCCTGCTTTGTCGACGGCGACCGAGCCGTGTTCCGTAACTGTCGCTTTTTAGGCAATCAGGACACGCTCTACACCTACGGCACCGGCTCGCGACAGTACTATGAGGATTGCTACATCGAGGGCACGGTCGATTTTATCTTCGGCAAGGCGATGGCCGTGTTTAACCGCTGCCGGATACACAGCAAGGGTGCCGGCTACCTGACGGCGCCGGCCACCCCCGAGGGCGCGCCATTCGGGTATCTGTTCTATGACTGTGACCTGACCGCCGCGCCGGGGGTTGAGGGTGTTTTCCTGTCGCGCCCGTGGCGGCCGTTTGCCCAGGCCGTGTTCATCAGGTGTGACATGGGGCGCCACATCAAGCCCGAGGGGTGGCACAACTGGGGGCGCCAAAGTAATGAGGCAACTGTCAACTATGCCGAGTTTGACAGCCGTGGCGAGGGCGCAAACCCCTCGGGGCGTGTGTCTTACTCAAAGCAGCTCACCTCGGCCGACGGCTATGACATGGCAAAACTGCTTGCCGGTGAAGACAATTGGAATCCATTTAATGTGAAATAACTATGAAAACCAAGCTTTCTGTATTGTTGGTGACGGCGTTGATGTTGCTCGCCGGGTGCTCCAAAGATGCTCAGGTCGTTGAGACTATACCAGCCGACGCCACGCCGGTGGCCCATCTGAATGTTGACAAATTTTTTGACGCCACCGGTGGTGAAGACAGTCGGGCAATGGCCATGCTGGCCTCGGTGACAGGACTTGACAGCAAGAGCGCGGCGGCCGACCTTGCCGCCGCTGTAGACCTGGAGGCGGTTTACCTGTTTCAGCGCCGGTTGCCCGCGAGCGTTGTGGTCACGATGCCGGTGAAAGATGCAAAGAAACTTGACGGGCTGCTCTCGGCCGCGGGTGCCGACAAAAGCAGCACGGGCGGCTATGACTGCTATGCCACGGGTAGTAACGGCTCGACGCTGCTTGTCAAAGGGGGCCAGTGCTGGATGGTCTTTGAAAGCGCCGACAGGGCCGTGACAATGGTGAACGATGCTCTCGAGGCTGCCGCCAAAAAGTCGATAGCCGACGTGGAGGGTGCCCTCGGTGCTCTCGAGGGTGATGACCTTATGAATATCTATTCCGACACCCCCGACCACGTGGCCATGGCGGTCAAGGTCAATGTCGACGGCAACAAGCTGACGGGCGATTGCAAGCTGACGGGCAACAAGGAGCGCATCGACTCTATTGTGAAGTCTTCTCTGTTTGTCAGGATAGGCGACCACGAGTTGGTGGCGCCTGAAAAGCCGCTGTTTCTGCTTGCCGCCGGTTTCAATCAGGGGTTTGACTGGGTGAAAGGGATTGAGGCTGTCACCACCCAGGTCGGTTTTGACTATGCCGCGGTCATCAAGTCGTTTCAGCCCATCTGTGAGCAACTCGACGGGCCGGCGATAGTGTGGGCCGTGAGCAACGCCTCTGTCGCCGAGATTATGGAGTCGCCCTACCAGGCGCTCTCGGGCCGGTTGGAGGCCAAGGTCAAGGCTGGGGGCGTCGAGGTGTTGAAAGATTATTTTGCAGCGATGCTGTCGTCAATGGGAATGTCGGGTCGCAACACCGGCGACCGGCTTGTCTACACCGGCGGCCCGATGTCTCTGACCATCGGCGGCGTGGCCAACCGCTTTGACATGACACTTGGCAATACCCCGGGGCTCGAGATGAAAAATTATGGCCCCGAGTTTAAAGACTGCAGCGCGGTGTTGATGATCAATGTGCCCTCGCTCGAGGGGCTGCTGGCCGGGGGCAAGAGTTTCGGCCTGAGTGTCGACATCAGGGTCAAGGATGACAAAGCCACTTTCAGCCTGTCGTTTCCCGGGTCAAAAGAGAATGTGCTGACCACACTGATGTCGCTTTGATATGAACACGATAACGCTTGAGAGAACCCTGCCGGCGGTTTTTGCCGGCAGCGAGAATGAGGCTCCGGTCAACCGGTCGCAGGTGTGGCTTAATGAGCTGACATTCACCCGCCCCGACTATTACATGATAGAGGCCGAGAGCGGCACGGGGAAGACCTCTCTGTGTGCTTTCATCTACGGGTCGCGCCTCGACTACAGCGGTCGTATCCTCTTTGACGGCGAGGATATCCGCTCGTTTGACATCAACCGTTGGAGCCGGCTCCGATGCACCTCGCTCGCCTATCTGCCTCAGGAGATGATGCTCTTTCCCGAGCTGACGGTGATGGAGAATATCGCCATCAAGAACTCCTTGACCCGGTTCAAGACCACCGCCGGGATTGAGACGATGCTCGCCGAGCTCGAGATTGCCGACAAGCGCGACGTGCCGGCACGGCTGCTCTCGGTCGGGCAGCAACAGAGGGTGGCTATCATCCGCGCGCTGTGTCAACCGTTTGATTTCCTGTTGATCGACGAGCCGGTGAGCCATCTCGACGAGCGCAACAATGCCGCGGTGGCCGCGATGATCGACCGTGAGGCCGAGGCGCGTGGCGCCGCGATAATCGCCACCTCGGTGGGCAACAAGATTTCCCTTCCCCGTCTTAATATGTTAATGCTATGAGTAAGAGTCAAAAAACAGCGGCAGGGAGGTTGGTTCGCCGCCTGCTGCGTCACAACATTTCAGCCTCCCAACTGGTGGGGTTTGCCGCGGCAAACCTCGTGGGGTTGATGATTGTGCTGACCGCCATCCAGTTTTATCGCGACATCACCCGGGTGTGGAGCGCCGACGACTCGTTCATTTCGCGTGACTACCTGATTATCTCCAAGCATATAGGCGGCCTTGGGTCGCTTCTGGGCCCGGCAAAGTCGACTTTTACCGAGGCTGAGATAAGCGATCTCCAGGCACAGCCCTGGACACGCCGTGTCGGCGAGTTTACCGCGGCCGACTTCAATGTGAACGCCACTGTCAACATGGGAGGCAACAGCCTGGGCACAGCCCTGTTTCTCGAGTCGATACCCACCGCCTTTTTTGATGTCACCCCGGCCGACTGGAGCTACGCTCCCGGTCAGGGCAAGCCGGTGCCGGTAATCATTTCAAAGGACTATCTGACCCTGTATAACTTTGGATTTGCCACCTCACGCGGGCTGCCACAGCTGAGCGAGTCGATGATCGGCATGGTGCCGCTGCAGCTGTCGCTCAGTGGCAACGGGCAGCAGCGGTATGTCGATGCACGCATCGTTGGGTTCTCGTCAAGGTTGAACACCATCGCTGTGCCCGAGGAGTTTATGACCTGGGCCAACTCGACCTTCGGCGAGCCCGGCAAGGTGAAAGAGCCCTCGCGGCTCATTGTCGAGGTGTCGTCGCCCGGCGACCCGGCTGTCAATCAGTACATGCAGGGGCATGGCTATGAGGTGGCCGGCGACAAGGTTGACAACGGCCGTGCCGCGTTCTTCCTTAACGTGGTGACAACCATTGTTATAGCCGTCGGCGTGGTAATCTCGGCGCTGGCATTTTTCATCCTGCTGCTGAGTATCTTCCTGTTGTTGCAGAAAAACAGGCTCAAGTTGCATCAGCTCATGCAGCTCGGTTTCACCCCCGGTGAGGTTGCCCGACACTACAACATGCTCGTTATCACGGTCAATGTCGCCGTTCTGGTGGTTGCCTCGGTTGTGGTCACCATTGCCTCGGGCTACTGGCAGGCCCTGCTTGGCTCGATAGGTGCAGGGGCGGCATCGCTGTGGCCAACCTATCTTGTGGGGGCTGCCATCGTGGCCGTCATAACCACGGGCAGCGTCGTCGCTATCAACCGGAGTGTTAAGAAAGTATTTAGAATTTAGATATATAGAAGATAACAGACCATGGAAAATTTCTCATATTACACCCCCACGCGCTACCTCTTCGGGCGCGGTGTCGAGGCACAGGTTGGCGCGATGTCGTCACAAAATTTAGGTTCAAAGATACTTGTTGTGATTGGTGGCGGCTCTGTCAGACGCTCGGGGCTGCTCGACCGCGTCTATGCATCGCTCAGCGGCGCCGGGATCGAGTATGTGGAGCTGAGCGGTATTCAGCCCAATCCGACCGACGGGCCTGTTCGCCGCGGCATTGAGCTCGTCAGGGAGAATGGCCTCGGGGGAGTGCTCGCCGTCGGTGGCGGCTCGGTGATCGACACTGCAAAAGCGATAGCCTTGGGTGTGCCCTACGACGGTGACTTCTGGGACTTCTTTTCCGGGCTGCAGACCCCCGAGACAGCGCTCCCCGTGGGCGTGGTGCTGACCATCCCGGCGGCCGGCAGCGAGGGCTCGGGCAACTCGGTGATTACTCTCGAGAAGGAGCACAGGAAGATTTCAATCAGGACCGAGAGCGTGCTGCGCCCGCGGTTTGCCCTTCTGAACCCTGAGCTGACCTTCACCCTGCCCGCCGGGCAGACTGCCGCCGGCATCGCCGACATGATGGCCCATATCTTTGAGCGCTACATGTCGCCAACGACCGATGTCGAGGTGACCGACCGTCTGGCCGAGGGGTTGCTCAAGGCTATCATGACCGAGGCTGTCAAGGTGATGGCCGACCCGACTGACTATCAGGCACGGGCCAACATTATGTGGGCCGGCACGCTGGCCCACAACGGCGTGTGTGGCACCGGTCGTGTTGAAGACTGGAGCTGTCACGCCATCGAGCACGAGCTCTCGGCAATGTATGGCGTGACCCACGGGGCCGGCCTGGCCGTGATAATCCCCGCGTGGTTGGAGTTTATGGCTGCAAAAGACCCGCGCAAACCGGCCCAGCTGGGGCGGCGCGTCTTTGACATCGACGAGGCCAACGACCACTCGGCCGCCCGTGGCGCCCGCTCGGCCATGATAGAGTTTTTCCGCTCGATAGGCCTGCCGGTCACTCTTGGCGAGCTTGGCATCGACAACCCCGACATCCCCGAGCTCGTCAAGCGTCTTCACGCCAACAAAGGGGAGCTGATTGGCGGCTACCATAAGCTGTCGGCAGCCGATACCGACGCCATCTACCGGTTGGCGCTCTAAAATCCTTATGTGACAGGCTCTTAAAATCTCATGCCGACGGTGGCCAACAGGTTCTCGTAGGTGTTGGCAAAGGTGAAATTGTTGGTGATATAGAGGTTGGCATCAAAGCGCCCTTGCAGTGACACGAAGAGGGCACGGTGATTGAAGACCGCCGAAAACATGGCGTTTACGTTGGCGGTGAACATGTGCCGGTTGGCCTCGGTGGCGTCCTCGTAGGTGTGTTTGTAGCCAATGCCTGGTAACAGCGAGGCGTTGATGAGCCACACCCTGGGTTTCACGGCCCAGCTGTAGCCATAGCCTCCCACCAGGTAATAGTCGCGGTAGTGAAAATTGTACTTGTAAAGAGTGTTTGGAGGTAGCCCCTCAAGCATATCGGCGGGCAGTCGCGAGAAGTCGATGTTGATTTGCTGGGTCGACAGGTTGATGCCGGCCATCCACGTGCCGGCGCTCCTGAGCTGATATTTGGAGAAACAATAGGCTGCCGCGTGGGAGTATTGGCGGTGGTTGAAAAAGTATATCACTTTGGCCGATGTCGACGTGTTTGACACGCCGCCAAAGGGCAAAGAGATGCGCCGGCCGTTGTTGTAGCGTCCAAAGCGGTGTATGTTGACACCGCCTTCGGTCTTGTTAAACGAGAGGTCGCCGGTAAAGAGGGCACAGGTGAAGTTAAGGTTGATCATCGAGCGCTTTATGTTATCATGCCTGATGAGCTTGTTGGCGTTGAACATATAGCCAACGCTGACAGCCATAAAGCTCAGATAACCACCGATATCGGCGTAGGCATCCGACATCATTGACACCCGCGAGTTGTCGCTGAAGAGCATCTCGTAGTTGTTTCCCCACGTGAGCGACTTTCCCTGCAGTTTCCAGTTTTTGCCGGTGGCCACAACATACTCAGGGTCGTAGCTGTTGAACACGCGGTCGCCCCAATTGTAGACATTGAGGCAGAACCGCGGAAACCGGGGATAGTCGACACCGGGAGCATTGAGGTGGAAACCGTTGGCAAACAGCTGCTTGATCCATCTTGTCGAGGAGTGGCGGGTTGTTGAGTCGGGAGCCGCAACGGTGTCGGCCGGGAGATTGCACTCAACAATCTCATCGACCGTCACGGGGCCGCTGAGCTCTTGCGACACCACCGACAGGCAGCCGGCAATAAACAGCGTGAAAATGACACAAAATCTTCTCAAAGCCTGACTCTCTATTTATATGCTACAAAATTACTAATTTAACGCAAATTAAAAAAACACACTATGGAAATGTCTTGAAAAGTGTTATGATTTTTAAAACCTTAGATATGGTGGGCCTCTCTGACGCTTTCTTCATTTTCATCAACCCAAGACTCAATGCTTGAGCCTCCTCCCTCCCAAACGGAAAGTGCATAAAAGCATCCACTTGAATCATAATCCCTGTCTCCTGACCAATATATACAAGTTTCTTGAAGTTTTTCACCTCCAAAGGCGATAAGCGCTTGTTGGATGGAGTTTAGATTGTTTGAAATTTTTTCAAATTGAGATTTAGATGGTAGATCAAATTTAAAAGCGTCCAATAAAGTATATGAACTTTTTTGATCATAAAGATCAATGACGAAAGGATTGCTATTACCGATTACGACTCCAACCTTTTTGATCTTGCCTTTTATGTCACTGTCAAGGTTTGCATAGTCTTGTCTTGAAATGAAATAAGGCCTGCAGTTATAATAGAGTGCAAGGTCAAGGTTGCTTGGAGACAGTTTAAAAGAAGTTGGGACAACATTATCTTTTGCTATGGGGGTGACACTGCGAACAGAGAAATAGTGATTTGAATCGGCAAATTCACTCTCTACAGAATTGCGCTCGGTGCAAAAAAATTCAGCAGAATTATTATTTCCAACATTAGAAGCAGAAAGAGAACGTGTCCAATAATTTCCAATTATTGGTTGACCCCCAAAAGTGGTAAGCTGCTGATTTATTTGTTCCAGATTTTTCAAAATATCTTTGGCCATCCAGTAGTAGGGAAGATTCCCGTTGTTTTCGGTCATGGCGTTATCCCATGTTTTATCTCCTTCGCCATCTTCTAAAGATATGATGTATAGATTGGATTCCTTACCACTGACTATACCTTTGGGTGTGATTTTTTCTTTTTCGGATTGTCGTAAATTGTTCCAAATGTCATTGGTTACATAATATTCTTTATCCCGGTAGTTCACGGCGAGACGCCCGGGAATGGCAATGGAGTCCAACTTTTGGAGTAAAGTGTCTTTTTCTAATTCTGTCAACGGGGTGCTGTCTTGGTCCTCTGAATTATGTGATAATCCAAATTTGAGAATTATAGCGGCAAACGCAATGCAGACTGTTGCAACAGCCATCCATTTTAAGAGTGATTTGAATCGTTTATGTGTCTTAATCTCAACTGTTTTACTATCTGACTGATCTATAACCCGGGTGAGCTGTGATGGTTTATTATATAGGTTTATAAAGGATGAGGCGTCTGAAGGTCGCAGTGATGCCTTTCCTGCCATTGAAATTTTTATAAGGTTTTTCAGCTTGGACGATGTATTGGAGGAAATTAATCGGTCCAAATCGTCGTCGTTGAGTGAGAGAGCAGATGGAGGTCTGTGACCGGTAAGACAAAATAGGGTTGTTGCTGCAAGAGAATATACATCTGCAGAGGGAGAGAAGGTATTTATTCCCAAATATTGTTCTCGAGGGGAGTATCCTTCTGAATAACCCTGAGTTATGATGGTTGAAGTAGGTAGCCCTCTTCCGTCATAGTGTTTAGTCAGACCAAAATCGATAAGAACCGGATATGGATTGTGCCCATCTTCGCGTAGTAGAATGTTAGCAGGTTTAATATCAAGGTGTGTTAAGCCATTTGAATGTAGGATTGACAATGCTCTCGCTATAGGTAATATTAAGTTAACCGTTTCGTCCTCGCTTAGTCCCCCTTTGTCTTCTACATATTTTTGGAGTGTTCGGCCTTTGATATATTCCATTGAATAATAGGCAGTATTATTGCACTGGAAAGATTCGTAAATATGAATTAAGTTTTTGTTGTCTATTTTGAGTTTTGAGAGTCTTTTTGCCTCATTCATAAAGTCTCGCATTGAGCTCATCACTTTTTTTGCCACCGGTTTGGAAAATATTACATGATGAGTTTGTTCGTCTCTTTCACAAACATCGCTTAGGAAATGTTCTTTTAGAGCCATTAGTTTCTCTGAATTGTCTTTGATAAAAATGGCTTTTACTAAGTAGGTAATACCGAAACCACCGGAGCCGAGCACGCTTATAATTTCATAAATACAGGTTGGGCTTTTAATTATTATTCCCGGAGCTAAAGTAAATTGCATGCGATTGATTTTGTGATGACAAATATTTGATAAAGATCGAGATCAATTGTTAAGCGAGGAATAATTATAGTTCTTATGGTCGCAAATGCGACCATAAGAACTATAATTATGTGGGGAGGGTATCAGTCGACGGTCCAGGTCTCGCCGGCGAGAATCATGTCGCGGAGGGTGTTGAACCCTTTGCGGGCTTTGACGTCGGCCACCTGACGTTCCACTTCCTGGTCGTAGACGGGGGCCTCGACATCGCGTATCACACCCAGGGCGAGGGGAAGCTCGGTGCCGTCCATCATGGCAAGCTGCTGGTGGAGGAAGTTTGACGGGGTCTTGGCATCGTGAACAAGCACGTCGTCAAGGGTGTATCCATCCTCACCGACGGTGACTGCTTTGAGAAGGAAACCGTCGCGCACGAGGCCACGGTTCATCTCCTTGCCAAAGAGCATCTTCTCGCCGTGGCGCAGGTGGATGGTGCGCTCGGCGCGCATCTCCTTGTCGGTGATGTAGTTATGGATGCCGTTGTTGAAGATGACGCAGTTTTGGAGCACCTCGACCACGCTGGTTCCCTGATGGCGGGCGGCGGCTATCATTACCTCGCGGCTGGTCTCGAGCTCGACATCGATGGAGCGGGCGAAGAAGTTGCCGCGGGCGCCAAACACCAGTTCAGCCGGGATAAAGGGGTCTTCGGTGGTGCCGTAGGGTGACGATTTTGACACGAAACCGCGGGCGCTGGTGGGGGAGTACTGACCTTTGGTCAGGCCATATATCTTGTTGTTGAACAGCAGGATGTTGATGTCGATATTGCGGCGCACGGCGTGGATGAAGTGGTTGCCGCCGATAGCGAGACCGTCGCCGTCGCCCGAAATCTGCCATACGGTCATGTCGGGGCGTGCTACCTTAAAGCCTGTGGCGATGGCGGCTGCGCGTCCGTGGATGGTGTGGAAACC
>CAYMVS010000068.1:0-11739 GCA_964394205.1 uncultured Muribaculaceae bacterium
AGAGGTAATCCCAGTTTTTGAGGTAATACCAGTTATATGACAGATCGGCCTGAAAGGTAAACCAGTCGTCGGGCCACGAGAGTCGCTTGCCAAAGCCCACGGTCACACCAACCATCTGGAGCACCTTGTTGGGGTCGTAGGCGTTTTGGATGGCATCCTGATAGTAATCGCCTCCATACCGATTGCCAAGCGAGCCCAGGCCACTCATCGAGTAGAGGTAGTTATTATAATAGCTGTTGTTATAATAAGAGGAGTTGACACCGGTCTGGCGGGCATAGTAGGCCGACACGCTGAGCGAGTTGGGGCGCTTGCCGCCAAACCACGGGTCGAGGAACGACAGGCTGTAGCTCTGGTAATAGCGGGCATTGGTCTGGGCCGAGACGGTAAACGTCTGCCCCTCGCCTTGAGGTATGATGCCGCGGTAGGTGCTCGGGTAGAGCAGATTTTTTATTGAGAAGTTGGTAAACTTGAGGGCAAGCTTACCGATGATGCCGGTCTGTCCCCATCCGAGCGAGAACTCTACCTGGTCGTTGGCCTTTGACTCGAGGTTGAAGATGATGTCGACAGTACCGTTCTCCTCGTTGGGCTCGGGACGTATGTCCATATTCTCAGGGTTGAAATGGCCTGTCTGGGCAATCTCGCGCGCCGAGCGCATCAGGTCACTCTTTGAGAACAGCTCGCCCGGCTTAACACGCAACTCGCGACGTATCACCTTCTCATAGAGGCGGTCATTACCATTGATGATCACGTTATTGATGCGTGCCTGCGGGCCCTCCATCATGCGGAACTCGATGTCGATCGAGTCGCCGCTGATGTTTTTCTCGATGGGAACGATGTTGTAGAAGAGATAACCCTTGTCCATGTAGTAGTTTGACACGGCATCATCGTCGGTCGTGGTGCGCTTCTCGATGAGTTTCTGATTGTAGACCTCACCGGGCTTTATGCCGAGCACATTGTTAAGGAAGTCGGTGGTGTAGAGCGTGTTACCGACCCATGAGATGTTGTTGATATAGTATTTCTTGCCCTCTTCAAGAGTGATGTAGACATCGACATTCTTGTCGTCGTAGGGCACCACGCTGTCGCTTATGATGCGCGCGTCGCGATAGCCTTTCTCGTTATATTTCTGAATGATGCGCTTGAGGTCGTCTTTATAGTCGCTGTCGACAAATTTCTTTTGACGGAAGATGTTGACCAGCTTGCCCTTCTCGTTGGTTTTCTTCATGGCGCGCTGCAGGGCGTTGTCGGTGAGCACCTCATTGCCGTCGATGTAGATCTTGTGGACCTTCACCTTGTCGTTTTTATTGACGTTGACATTGACAATCACCTCGTTGGGGTGTGACAAGTCCTCCTTGAGGTCAATCTTGACATCGGCGTTGCCAAAGCCTTTGTTTGAGAAATATTTCTTGATGATCGACTCGGCGCGGTTGACAATGTTTTGGGTTATCTGATTGCCCTTCATCAGGCCGAGTTTCTCCTGAAGCTCGTCGCGCTCCCCTTTTTTGACGCCGTTGTAGTTTATCTCCGAGATGCGTGGTTGCTGACGCAGGTTTATATCGAGCCAAACCTTGTCGCCAACAATTTTGTTGACTGCAATCTGCACTTTTGAGAACAGTCCCTGGCGCCAGAGGCGTTTTGACGCCTGGGTCAGCTCGGCGCCGGGCACCTCGATGATTTCTCCAATCTTGAGACCGGTGTAGCCAATCACGGTAGACCGATCATAATTGTCAGCGCCGTTAACCTCGATGCCGGCTATTTCATAGCGGTTTGGCATCGTGCTGAAGATAACATTGGGCTTGTAGACAGTGTCGGTCGGGTTAGTGGCAGTCTGAGCGTTAACTGTCAGAGATGCCCAGAGGGTCAGGAGCAGAAGTATGGTCAATCGCAGTGACGTGTATTGCATATCGTGATGAATTATAAAGTGGGATGGTTGCCGGCGGCTATCTGCTCGCTGGTCAAGCCATAGCGGCGCTCGCGCGACTGGTATTGGGTGATGGCCTTGACAAAGGCATCTCGGTCAAAGTCAGGCCAGTAGGTATCGGTCACATATATCTCGCTGTAGGCAATCTGCCACAGCAGGAAGTTTGACACGCGGTGGTCGCCACCGGTGCGTATGAGCAGGTCGGGGTCGGGCATGCCGGCTGTCGACAGATTGGCCGCCACGGTGTCGGCACTGATCTGGTCGATGGCGAGGTCGCCCCGGGCTACGAGAGCCGCTATGCGGCGCGCGGCGGCCGTCAGCTCCCAGCGCGACGAGTAGCTCAGCGCCAGGTTGAGCACCAGGCCGGTGCCTGCCGAGGTGTCGGCCATGCAACGCTTAAGACGCTCGACGGCAAAACGCGGCATACGCTCCATGTCACCTATCATCGTCAGACGCACATTGTTGCGTATCAAATCGGGGGTCTCACGCTCTATCGCCATGACAATCAGGTTCATCAACGTGTCAACCTCGGCTTGAGGCCGGTTCCAGTTCTCGGTCGAGAAAGCATAGAGCGTCAGGTATTTGACACCCATCTCGGAAGCCACCTCGGTGACCCGGCGCACAGTGTTTACCCCCTCGACGTGTCCGGCCGAGCGCTCCAAGCCGCGGGCCTTGGCCCATCGTCCGTTGCCATCCATGATGATAGCAACATGAACCGGCAGCCGGGTGGGATCGACTGTCGCGGCGGTTGGGGTGAGGTTTGTTGCGGTCATCAGCTTTTCTGTTATGTTTTGATTGTCAAGAAGAAACGATTGGTGGGGAGAGGGATGGGTCAGTCTATGCGGTGGCAGACGACACATCGTGGTCCAAACTCCCACGAGATGGAGAATGTCAAAGTAGAGTACCAGTCGGTGTTTTTCAGAAACGAGCTCTTTATACCATAAAGGTCACTGAGCTTGTCGCCGTCAAGGTGGTCGCCAAAGGCTTTTGCCATGGTAAACTCAAGGGCAAGATTCAGCCGGGGCTTCACCTTGTACTTGAAACCGAAAGCCATCGGGATGGTCGCCGCGGCAAAGGTCGACCCGTCGGCCGACGACAGAACCACACCGACACCCACCGACAGGTAGGGAGTCCAGCGGCGCAGGCGCTTGTAGGTTTCGCCTATGCCATAGTCAAAAAAGTTGAACTCAGCGCGGGCGCCGAGGTCATAGATCCACGACTTGAAACTATATGATTCCCCTCCGGGAAACACGTTTTCAAAGTCGGCACTGTTGCCACTGAGGCTCGCCACGGTCAGCAGACCGCGTATCGCCCACCGGTTGTCCAACAGATAGCGGAACGAGCCATCGACGGCAACACCCGGCTTGTGAAACACGTTTGACGTGTTTGCATCGCCAAGATAGCCGCTCATGCCCAGGCCCACTCCTATATCAAACTTGTAGCTCTCTACATCCTGCGACTGACCGCGACAGGTCATGGCCGGCAGAAGGATGACGATGGCTGCAAGCAGAGCTTTATATATGATGGTCGGTTGCTTCATCGAGGAAAGGATTGATTGGTTCATACAATAAAGAAACGACCGTGTTATCCTAAAAATTTCACACTTTACCGTTAAAAATATCAACAATGGCCTTTATCAATAGCGCGGATTGAAACGCAGGCGGTTGATGACCCCGCGCCACATCGAGTCGATGACCCGGTGGCTATTGTCCATTCCCCCTATAAGGTAAATGTAGGGGCACTCCCACTCGGTCACGGCCTGGGTGACGCGGGTGGCGGGGATGCTCTCGATCTCAAACCATGCCGGAATCTTAGGCATCTCGACCGGCGACCAGATTGACCCGGCGCGGGAGGTCATGGCGGTGTTGAGCAGAGTGTTTTGCACAATCACCGACGCTGCCTCAAACCCGGGCATCGACTCGGGCATCTGCAGCAGCTCGCCGGCCTTGCTCCAGGAGAAGCCCTGATCGGTTGACACGTAGAGCAGATTGGTCACCTGACCGTCGGCATCGCGGCCGCCAAGAGCAAAGAGCGACTCATAGCGCTTTATTTGCCAACTCTTGGTATTTGTAACGTAAGTGTAATATTTAAAGAGAGTTACATTTTCAAGCTGAGGGAGCGACGATTGCACGTCGACACGCGCCCACTGCTGTCCGTCCCAGCCCCATGCGCCACCGCTCAGCGTACCGTCGGCTTTGCGGCCGCCAACACTCAGGGTATAGGGCTCGCTGCTCCATTGGGTTGTGTAAGAGACTGTCGTCGAGGTGCTTTCAACGGGCATATCCTTTGGCAGATCAAACTGCACGCCCGAGGGGTAGTTGACACCTTTGCCGCCGTTGCATCCCAAGAGCTGATCGCCCGAGGTGCCGTAAATCCAGGTCATTGCAACTGACGTGTCGCTCCAGGTAGAGCCCATGTCGCCCGACTTGTAAAGACGCCCTGCAGCCACAGCGTAAAGCTCGCCGTTAAACGCGGTTATCGACCGGATGTTGACACCTGCAGGGAGCGTCACCGTCATGTTTTTCCACCCGCCGGCGGCTATATCATCGCTCTCGGCACGGCAGGCGTTGCCGTCGCCGTCGATTGTGAAAACGAGCGCCTTATCGCCCACATTCAACGCCTTCACCCCCTTGAGCGAGGTCAAGAGCGTCGGTAGAGAGGCCTGCTCCATGAGGCTCCAGCAGAGGGTGTCGGGTATCGACTGATGAACGTTCACCTTGAGCTGATAGTCGGCCGTGTAGGTCCCGTCGTAGGAGGTTACGCGCAGGGTTACAGGCCCGTTGCTGAAGTCAATCTTCTCATTTGGAGTCGCCAGATAGCTGACAGTCGTGTCGGCAGTGCCCGCGCCATGATTGAAAATGAGCTGCACATTACCGGTCAGCTCGGTGCTGATCTTCACCTTCAGGGCATTGACCTTTGTACCCTTAGGCAGCGAGTCGGCGTTGAAGATGAGACGGTTGGACAAGTCGATAGAGAAGAAAACAGAGTCAAGCGACACCAGCACGCTGTCGTCGGCCTGCAGGTTGAAACCTTTGACAACGGTGCTTTTATAGACTGTGGTTTGCTGTTCAATCTCATACTCACTTTCACTGTTACAGCCAACGGCCACAGCGAGCAGTGAGATCATAAGCAGGTATAGCGGTGAGCGTTTTGTCATTTAGATTGTTATGTTACTTTACTTAAGATGAAATGTCATGCCGCCGACATCTTGACAGTCCGGGCAAACCATTTCAACGTGCAAAGTTAACAACAATTTCCAAAACTTAGGCCATTCAACCCAAAAATCGCTCAAATCTTTTGGTTTTTGCCATCAAGACCGCGGCGAGTGGCTCTCGACAGCTCGCCAATCCATAGCACCAAGGAGGTGACTCCTATGATTATGACCCAGTTGACAAAGCTCAGGCCGGTGACGTTGAAGAACTGACCGCCAATCTCAACGATGGCTATCTGTCCGACAAATATCAACGCCGCGATGGTCAGGAAGCTGCTGCAGCCGCCAAAGTGGAACGCTGTGCGGCGGGTCTCAAAGGCCCGGGCATTGAATATGTTCCAGAACTGGAGGAAGACAAACGTTGTGAAAAATATTGTCAGCTCGGTGGCGGTCAGGCCGGTGTTGACACCGATATCGAGGTGACCGACCTGGGTGAGCGACTCAAGCGGGGTGTGCTCCAGGTAGTACAGCAGGCCGACCAGAAAGACAAAGAAGAGCGAGCCGGTGATGATTATCGAGCGATACATCGCTTTGCTGATGATGAACGCAGAGCGACGGCGCGGTTTCTCCTTCATCACATCGGCCGACGGCGGCAGTGACGACAGCGCCACGGCGGCAAAGGTGTCCATGATCAGGTTGACCCAAAGCATCTGGGTGACCGTCAGCGGCGACTCTGTGCCCATGAAGGCACCGGCGAGCACAATGAGACAGGCAGCAAAGTTGACCGTCATCTGGAACATGATGAAGCGCTGTATGTTACGGTATAGCGAGCGGCCCCACATCACGGCGCGGCCAATCGAGGCAAACGAGTTGTCGACGATGGTGATGTCGCTGGCCTCCTTGGCAACCGATGTGCCGTCGCCCATCGACAGCCCGACCTGGGCGCTCTTGAGCGCCGGGGCATCGTTGGTGCCGTCGCCTGTAACGGCAACAACCTCGCCGTTCTTTTGCAGGGCCTCGACAAGGCGCTTTTTATCCAGGGGACGGGCGCGGGCTATGATCTTCATCTCACCCACGCGCTCGAGCAACTCGTCGTCGCTCAGGTTGGCAAACTCGACACCGGTGATTATGTTTCGGTCGCCGTCGACCTTGTCGTCCCAAAGACCGATCTGACGCCCGATCTCTTTTGCCGTGCCAGGGGTATCGCCGGTGACAATCTTCAGCTGAACCCCGGCATCCATCACCTCTCTCACGGCAGCGGGCACGTCGTCGCGCACCGGGTCGGAGATGGCCACTATACCCAGCAATTTCAGCCGCCGGGCGACCACTCGGTTGTCGTCAATTGTCGCGTCGCCATCTTCAAGCTCCTGATAGGCAAAGCCGAGGGTGCGCATCGCCTGAGCCTGATAGCCCGACAGGGTGGCGTCTATCTCGGCCTTGGTCACTCCCGAAGTGTCGGCACACAATCCAAACACAATCTCGGGGGCCCCTTTCACAAAGAGGACACGACGGCCATTGCTGTCGGCCACCACCGTTGCCATATATTTGCGCTCGGTCGAGAATGGCAGCTCCTTTACCTTGCGTCCCGCGGCTCGCAGGGCGCGATAGTCTTTCCCTTTCTTCCACAGCCACTGCAGCAGGGCGCCCTCGGTCGGGTTGCCAAGCGTTGACAGCCGCCCCGACATCTCATCGCTCAGGTCGAGCTCGGCCGTCGAGTTGAGAGCGATAGCGTCGGCTATCACCTCGAGCGGCGGATTGCCGAAAAAGTCGGTGTGGGCTACCGTCATGCGGTTTTCTGTCAAAGTGCCGGTTTTGTCAGTGCAAATCACTGTCGTAGCGCCCATCGTCTCACATGCATGCAGCTTGCGCACGAGGTTGTTGGTTCTCAACATGCGGCGCATCGAGAACGCCAAGGCGAGGGTGACCGCCATTGGCAAGCCCTCGGGTATCGAGCAGACCACAAGCGTCACGGCTATCATGACGGTTTGGAGCAGATAGGTGATAAAGCCCATCACCTCAAAACTTTGGGTCGAGAAATAGATGCCCACTCGGGCCAGGACAACCAACGCGCCCACAGTGTAGCTGAACCACGACAGGAAACGGCTAAGGCGATCGAGCTGCTCGGTGAGCGGTGTCTTGACATTATCCTCGATGCGGGCGGCCTCAAACACCTTTCCGTTCTCAGTGTTGTCGCCCACAGCCGTCACGCTCATTACGCCATGCCCCTCCATCACTTTGGTGCCGCGCAAAACTGTGTCGGAGGGGAAGGTCGCGTCGGGGTCAAAATCGGCCTCAACGGTGGTTTTATGAGCCATCGGCTCGCCGGTGAGGGTCGACTCGTCAACATTAAGCGACACGGCTTCATGCAGTTGACCATCGGCCGGTATCTCATTACCGGTCGAGAGAAACACGATGTCGCCCACCACAATGTCGCGCCGGGGCACCGATGTCATGTTGCCGTCACGCTTGACCTGCACCGGCTCGTCATCGTTCACCTGATTGAGCAAGGCAAACTCGCGGGCCGCTTTCTGCTCAAAATAGAAAGCGAGACCGGTCGCGAGGAGGATGGCCATGAAAATGCCGGCCGGCTCCATAAACACGCTCGCCCCTTCATGCAGCCCCCAGTATTCATAACAGGAGATGAACACCGACATAAGCCCGGCCACCTCAAGAATGATGATCAAGGGGTCTGTCAGTTTCTCACCAAATTTCACCCACCAGGGCTCGCGCGCGGGGGGTGTCAGAACGTTTGTTCCGTGCTGTCGCCGACTCTCGTCGACCTGTGAGGAGGTCAGTCCGTTAAGTTGTGAAACTTTATCCTGGCTCATATATCTTTTCTCTTTTGGAAACTCGGTATTTTTGATTGATTTACTCGTCAATAGAGTAGTTGATGAAGTCAATAAATGGCTTGAGGGTCCTGAAAATCCCGGCGGCCTCGACGGGCCACTGCGGGTTGTCAAAAAACTCAAGCGGCAGCAGGCACTGCTTGCCTATATCCTTGAGTCTGAGCAGCTCGGCCTGTGGATGATTGCGGTCCCAACCCTTGGGGACTGTTTTCAGGCGGCTGCCACACCAACCCGGGAAGTATGTCTCCATGTCGGGGTTGGCCAATATCTGCTCAAGCTCCTCGATGTTGTCGACCATGGCGTGCCTGAGTTTGCGCAACACCGGCGCCTCGGGACACCAAAGGCCGCCAAAAAGCCCGGTGTTGTCGGGGTCAAGGCCCACCTGGATGTAATAGCTCGCGTAGGTCGACTTGCGGCCGTATGGGGATATCAACGCCGACAGATAGGTCTTGTAGGGAGTCTTGTCGGGGCTGAACCGCGTGTCGCGATAGATGCGGTAGGCGGAGGTCTTACCCGTTTGGCCGGCCAGGTCGGGTTGCCAGAGTGTCATCTGACCGATCAGGCGGTCAAGGTCGGCGAGCCACTTGGCTCTTATTGTCTCATACTCCTCTTTATGCTCCTGAAACCAGGGACGATTGTTGTTTGCGCTCAGCCGGCGCAAAAAATCAATGCAACGGTTCATTTTATATCCTCCCACTCCACGTCGACAATCTGCTGCTCGACAACCACGCGGGCCGACGACGAGGACTCTCCCCCATCGCGCGTCTCGTGGTAGACCGACTCGGTCGCCGACAGTTCTTCATATTTCACATATTCACCCACCGAGCTGTCAATCTTCTTTTTCTTTGACGCGGGCCCGGGCTGTGCCGCCGGCTGTCGCCGCCGGCGCCGTGTGTTGCCTTGGGAACGGGGTGTCTCAAACCCCATGTTCTCAAAAAAACTGTAGGCTGCCTGTTGCTGACGACGCATGCTTCGGTAAAGCCTCCATGCGGGCCTTATCAGAAAGAAAAACAGCAACAGCAGAAATAGTATCGTGAATATCATTTGTTCTTAAAGATTGTTGATGTGTGTCTCAATCCTGCCACAACCTCGGCCCGAGGAGATGAAAGCGTCGGGGCAAGCGCGGTCACGCCCGACGTGTCTTGACAACGGCCGAGATGAGGATGTACAGTATAATGGTCCACATAAGGCCGGGGACACCGTCGGTTATGACAAACAGGATGGCGGCCAGGATGATGACATAGCGGCGGAAGTTTTCACGCCATTCAAAATTTTTGAATTTCAGCGAGAACATATTCAGACCGCTCACCATCAGGAGCGACTCGATGACCATGATTGTCAGCACGATCCAGAGAGAGGGCAACCCGTGGATTCCGGTCCATGCCACAAACCCGATCCAGAAGATGGCGTTGGCCGGGATTGGCAGACCGATGAAAGAGGTTGTCTGACGGTCGTCGACATTGAATTTTGCCAGACGTATAGCCCCCATCACGGCTATGAAGATAGAGCAATAGGCCAAGGGGGTCGGCCCGGCCTGACCCTGGATGACATTGAAGAGCATCAGCGCCGGGGCGAGGCCAAACGAGACAAGGTCGCTCAGCGAGTCAAGCTCGGCCCCTATCTTGGAGTAGGCGCCGAGGGCGCGCGCCATGGCGCCGTCCATGAAATCCATCACCGCGGCGATTCCGATACAGATATATGCCCACTCGAGACCGGTGAGGGAAAACGCCATCGTGGTGTCGGCGCTGAAGGTGAAGATACATGCCAGAGCACCGGCAATCAGGTTGCAGCAGGTGATGGTGTTGGGTATGTTTGATCTGATACGTGAAAGCATGGTCAGTTATTGACAGGTTTGAGGCGCGCGATCTCGGTGATACCGCCGGTTGTCTTGTCGCCTATTTTGACAAAAATTTCCGAGTCGAGAGGGAGGAATATATCAACGCGCGAGCCAAATTTGATGAACCCTAAATGATAGTCGATCGAGCAATCCTCGCCCGGCTCGGCGTAGGTGACGATGCGCCGCGCGATGGCTCCCGCGATCTGGCGAACCAGCACCTGGTGGCCCGAGGGGGTGTCGATCAGGATGGTCGACCGCTCGTTCTCGACGCTCGACTTGGGCAGATAGGCCGACATGAAGCGACCCTTGTGGTGCCTGACCATCACAACGCGGCCGTTTACCGGAAACCAGTTGGCATGGACGTTGAGCACCGTCATAAACACCGACAGCTGAATGACCCGGCGGTGGAGCACCTCGCTCTCGTAGGTCTCCTCAAGAGCCACGACAGTGCCGTCGACCGACGACACGACAACATTCTCGCTGTTGCCGGTAAACCGGCGGCGCGGCGAGCGGAAAAAGTTGAGCGTCAACAGATACATGACACCCGAGATGATAGAGAAAATCAAAGGGATGACCCTCAGCCCGATGAACAGCCATGCCAGGAGGTTGATCACTCCAAGCATCAGAAAGAGCATAACCAGGATATTGGTTCCTTCTCTATGTATCTTGACTTTCATTTCAGGGGTCAGTGCTCGTGTTTAACATGACGGACACCGCGTGGCGTCGGCGCTCCTCGTCTATCAAAACGCAAAGTTAAACATTTTTTTTTACAATCGGCATTTATCGGCCCCCGATATTGTAAAAATATCATTTTTCGACCTGCCGCGCCCTCCAATCGGGCTGCTCGGGCCGGTTTAAGGCGAAGTCACTCGATGCCAAACTCCTTTATTTTGCGGTAGAGGGTGCGTTCCGATATATTTAGCTCGGCGGCAGCAGCCTTGCGCCGGCCACCATTGCGGGCCAAAGCGGCCTTTATCGTCTCGCGCTCGGTGTCCTCGAGGGTCGCGGCCCGGGGGGTGATGTCGAGAGCGGGGAGCGAGGGGAGCTTGACAAGCGACGTCGGCGCCTCGGGCTCGACAGCCGATGGCTGAACGGCGGTGTCCTGAGTGTCCCCGGTGATGTCGAGAGCTATAGCCTCGCGAGGGTCGATGTGGGGTCCGGCCACCGGCGCTTTCATCTCAATCTGCCGGCGCAGGCTCTCTATCTCGTGCTGCAGCGACAGGATCATGCTGAATAGCATGTCGCGCTCGCGGTCATAACCGTGGGCCGTGCTGTCGGCCAAAACCGGCGTGTAGTCGGCCCGGTCGGGCAGATGGGAGGCTATCTCATCGGCGTCAACCTCGGTGCCGGCATCAAAGAGCGCCACCTGGTCGATCACATTCTTGAGCTGACGCACATTTCCCGGCCAGCGGTATGCGCCGAGCATGCGACGGGCATCCTCGCTCAGGGTGATGGGGGGCATACGGTATCGGTCGGCAAAATCGGAGGCAAACTTGCGCGCCAACAGCTGGATGTCGGCCCCGCGGTCGCGCAGCGGGGGCACATTGATTGTCACCGTCGACAGGCGGTAGTAGAGGTCCTCGCGAAATTTGCCGTCGGCCACGGCGCGCTGCATGTCGACATTTGTCGCCGCCACGATGCGCACGTTTGACCGTTGCACTGTCGACGAGCCCACCTTAATAAACTCGCCGCTCTCAAGCACACGCAGCAGGCGCGCCTGTGTGGTCATGGGGAGCTCGGCCACCTCGTCAAGAAAGATTGTCCCCCCGTCGGCCTCCTCAAAATACCCTTTACGCGAGGCGATCGCCCCGGTAAAGGCCCCCTTCTCATGGCCAAACAGCTCGCTGTCTATTGTTCCCTCGGGGATGGCACCACAGTTGACTGCGATATACTTACCATGCTTGCGGGCGCTGTACTGGTGGATAATCTGGGGGAAAAACTCCTTGCCGGTGCCGCTCTCGCCCGTCACGAGCACCGACAGGTCGAT
>CAYMVS010000069.1:0-11288 GCA_964394205.1 uncultured Muribaculaceae bacterium
GCCAACGATCTCAACACCGAGCTTGAAAAGGCCCTGCGTCTCGAAGACTTCCTCGTGATGGCCAAGATGATGGCTATCGATGCCCTCAACCGCAACGAGTCCTGCGGCGCTCACTTCCGCGAGGAGTATCAGACCGCCGACGGCGAGGCTAAACGCAACGATAAGGACTATATGTATGTGTCATGCTGGAAATATACCGGCGACAACGAGAAACCGGTGCTCCTCAAAGAGCCCCTCAACTATGAGGAGATACAGGTTCAGACACGTAACTACAAGTCATAATTCTCAAATCCACTTGATTAAAAAGAACAGAAAATGGAACATAATATAAATGTAAACCTGAAAATTTGGCGTCAACGTGGTCCCAAAGAGAAAGGACAGTTTGTCTCTTATCGCGTTGAAAACGTCTCGACCGGCAGCTCATTTCTCGAGATGCTCGACATGCTCAACCAGACACTTGTAGAAAAAGGCGAGGAGCCGGTGGTGTTTGACAACGATTGCCGCGAGGGTATCTGCGGCATGTGCTCGCTCTATATCAACGGCGAGCCCCACGGCCCGGTGCAGGGTATCACCACCTGTCAGCTGCACATGCGCAAGTTTAACGACGGCGACACCATCACCATCGAGCCCTGGCGCTCGGCTGCGTTCCCCGTGATACGCGACCTGATGGTCAACCGCAATGCCTTCGACCAGATCCAGCAGGCCGGTGGATATGTGTCGTTCAACTGTGGCGGCGCCCCCGATGCCAATGCCACCCCCATCTCAAAAGAGGTGGCCGACGTGGCTATGGACTCGGCAACCTGCATTGGCTGTGGAGCTTGCGTAGCCGCTTGTAAGAACGGCTCGGCGATGCTCTTTGTCAGCGCCAAGGTGAGCCAGTTCGCACTGCTGCCCCAGGGCCAGGTGGAGCGTGCCCGTCGTGCCCGCGCCATGGTCAGGAAGATGGACGAGCTCGGCTTTGGCAACTGCACCAACACCGGTGCTTGCGCCGCCGAGTGCCCCAAGAATGTGCCTTTGAGCAACATCGCCCGCCTCAACCGCGAGTTTATCAGCGCCAAGCTCAAAGACTGATAAAACGATACAGGTAACAATCGATATAGTCGAGGTCCGGGCCACCCCCCGGGCCTCGACTTTATGCCGTCAACAGAGCAAATAACCGACTTTGGTTGCCGTATCGCACCCCGCGCGGAGACCTGTTATTCGGAAGAGTGGGAGGGTGAAGTGTTAAAAAGTGTGAACGGGGGGGGGGTATTTCATGTAACTTTATTTATTACTTTTGCGTCTTACTAATGTAAACCAATTTTATTTTCAAGATGAAACGACATCACATTGCTCTGTTGCTGCTGTTTTCATTGCTGACCCTCCAGGCCGCCGGTCTTAAGGGCAGCTCTGACTCACGGCTTGTTCTCACCGGTCGGGTGAAAGACGCTGTCACCAAGTTTGACCTGACCGACGCAAAAATTCTCTGGTATGACTCACTCGGAAATGTGTGTGACACATTGGAGTGCAAATCACGGCGATACACGCGGCGCGAGGTTGTCGAGTCGTCCGATTTTTACAAGAATATCGGTCGAGGGGACTCGGTGTATGTCTTTGATGTGATATGCGACCGATATTCGCCCCAGACAATTACATTTGAAGTAAAGGATGCCGGGCGTAAAAATATGGTGGAGGTGCCCGTTATCTACCTCAGCCGGGCGCCGCGCCAGCTTGACGAGGTGACCGTCCAGGCATCGAGAATTAAGTTCTACAACAAAGGGGACACGGTTGTTTTCAATGCCGATGCCTTCCAGTTGGCCGAGGGGTCGATGCTCGACGGCCTGATTTCACAGCTGCCGGGCGTTGAGTTGCACGATGACGGGCAAATCATGGTCAACGGCGAGTTTGTCGACGAGCTGTTGCTCAACGGCAAGGAGTTTCTTGATGGTAACAAGCAGCTTATGCTCGACAATATCGCGGCCTACACGGTGAAAAACGTCGAGGTTTACCGCGGGCAGAACGCTAAGGAGAAATGGATGAACGAGACAACGGCGCCTCAGCATCTGACCATGAATGTCCAACTGAAAAAGGAGTATAACATCGGCACCATTATCAATGCCCAGGGGGGCATCGGCACAGAGGGGCGCTACAGTGGCCGCCTGTTCACGTCATGGTTTAACGCCACGTCGCGACTGACTCTCTTGGGCAACATCAACAACCTAAACGACAACCGCAAGCCGGGAAAGAGTGACACATGGACCCCCGACATGATGCCTTCGGGCACCAGCAATACCGCATGGCGACCCTGAGCTACGACTATGCCAACCCCGAGGAGACGGTTGAAATTGCCGCCAACGCTTTGTTTGAACAGACCCGCAACCATGATTATACCACGACAGCCGTCACCAATTTCCTGACCACGGGCAACACGTTTGAAAACCGATATAGCCGTGACCACAATGTTGACACGCGTTATAAAGCCGACGGCACCCTGCGCCTGCGCAACGACAAGGTGAGCGGCTATCTCGACCTGAGCGCCCTCTACCGTCGGAAGAGTAACGGCAACGAGGCGCTTGCCGGCTCGTTTAAAACAGAGCAGGAGCAAATGACCATCGACCTGTTGCGCGAGCTTTACACCAATGCCGATGAGACAACATTGCAGTCGATCATCAACCGCTCGGCCACAATGACCGATGGAGCGAGCCGCCAGATCGACCTCCGCGCAACCCCGGGTGTCGGGTTCTCGATTCCCGGAACAAGCGACCACCTCACGTTTGAGGCCTATTTACGCTACAACAGTGTCAAAGAGGAGCGATGGCGCGATTACCAAATCAATTATGGCGCCGACCCGACCCCGGCCAATCGTCGCCGTCAATATTTTGACGACACCCCCAACCATCTGTTGACGTCGGTCAACAACATCACCTACCGCTATTCAAAGGGTGACCTCCATCTGTCGCTCAACTATGAGTACCGGTTCAGCGATCATGAGAAAGACTCCTACATGTTTGCGCTCGAGCGTCTCAACGACATGGGCATGTATGGCGTGCTCCCCTCGGGTTATCTTGACACCTTTGACCCCGCCAACAGTTACACCTCGCGGTTGATTGAAAACAAACACTCGCTCATGCCCTCGTTGGTCTACTTCTCATATCCCGAAGACAACACATGGAGTTTCTCCTGCTACATCAGCCCCGAGTTTTCACTCAAGCACCAGCGTCTCGACTATTGGCGCGACGGGCGCTCCTATCTGGTCAAGCAGTCATCGTTTCTGGTGACCTCGTCGACCTACGACATGGCAGCCTTCTTCAGCTTCTCGCCATGGCAAGACGAGAGAAAACGCACCCGGTACCGCAACCGCCTGGAAGCTCATCTGAATATTACCCCGACCACCCCCGACCCGTTTGAACGTGTCGAGGTGGTAAACGACTCCGACCCGCTCAACATCACTTCGGGCAACCCCGACCTGAAGACATCCTACAGTTTCTGCCCTTCGCTCTCATGGGATTTCATACCCAACCACCCCGAGCACCCCATCATAAACGCGTTGAGCGTTTCTTACACGGTCATTGACAACCAGCTGACACGAGGTTACACCTACGACACAACCACCGGTGTGCGCCACACACGCACCTACAACGTCGGCGGCAACTCGATGGCCGACATCAACGAGACTTTCAATCTGCAGTTCGGCCGCCGCAACCAGTTCACCCTGTCGTCGATTACCGGCGCGTCGCTCACACGCAGTGCCGACATGATCGGTGTCGACATGATTGAACCTGTCAGCTCGCGAGTCAACACATCATTGCTCTCCGAGAAGGTGAAATTGGAGTGGAATATAGGCAAGCAGGCGATATATGTCAATGCGTCGGCCACCCTGCGTCAAACGACCTCGCCACGTCCCGATTTTGAGTCGATCAACGCCCGCCATTTCAGCTATGGCGTCAAGGGTAACTTCAAGCTCCCCGCCGGCTTTGGCATCTCGACCGACCTGACCGCCTACACCCGCCGCGGTTATGGCATGAAGGAGCTCGACACAAGCGACGTGGTGTGGAACATGAGGGTCAGCTACTGCCCGCCGCGCGCGTCGCGCTGGGTGTTCATGCTCGATGGATTTGACATGTTGCATCAGCTGTCAAACGTCAACTATGCCGTCAACGCCGCCGGTCGCACCGTGAGCTACTCCAACACGCTGCCCCGCTACATCCTCCTGTCAGTGCAATATCGCCTGAACATCCAGCCCAAAAAGCGTTGACGGGCCGTTGGACCTTGAGAATTTGGGCGCAGAGTTATGATATTGCAGCGCGCACCCATCAGGTCATCGATCTATCTTGTGCAAAGACAGATCGATGACCATGATATCGCCTCTCGCGAGGCTCACTCTTTTGGCTATCGCATTGATCCCCAGGCTCGCCAAGGCATCGCCTGGGGTTACCCATAACCTCGCGCCTACGGTGCTCTGTCGCCGGGCGCGTTTGCCGGTGCTAATGGAGGTTGTCGACTGTAGGTGCAAAAAAAATCCCGTCGCCCACTTCATCAGTGAGCCTCGGGACCAAGCCAAAAGGCAATTGTAAATTCTAACATTGGCCCGGATATTTCCAAGCCTGTTTTACATAGAGATTATATCATACTTACAAACACCATGTCACATCGACCCATGCTCGGCGTCTCACGACGCAACCGACCGAGTGATGTTGCTTTGGCCTTAGTCCTCAAAAAATTAATAGGATATTATCATCAGTCTCTAAGGATTGCAACGGCGTTATTTGGTTGCAAAATTATATACAATTTGTTGATATGGCAAGAAATTAACAAAAAATAACTGTCGGGGGCTTATGTTACTCCCTTCCCGATCTTGCGATGACTTCCGGAAATTGATGTCGTTAATCCCGGCTATTGTTGTCGCGGCCTATATGGCGACGCGGTGTATGTTCAGATGTTTGATAAAACTATGTTTTCAAACATAATTGGTTGACATTGTGCTAAAAAATCAAGCGATATTCACATTTTTTTACCAAAATGTTTGGATTTTTGATTTTGGTTTATTATTTTTGTTGAACAATGATAAAACGACCGAGGCTTTCAAAAGCTTATGGCTGTCAATTCATTTTTTAGCTTCAAAACGTTTCAGAACCGTTTTTTTCAAAATATATATGTTTTTATAGATTGTAGATTTAGAAAAGGCTTTATCGCGAGATAAAGCCTTTTTTGGGGTCAGCTGACAGGAGCGGTTTGTGGCGCGACGAGGGAGCGGAGTGTGTTGTAGAGCGCGGGGATGACAATGGAAGCCCGGAATGTCTCGGCGGTCGCCCGGGCCTGACTCGAGAGGGCGGCACGGGTGTCGGGCGAGCGGCGGCTGTAGGTCAACAGGCGGTCAACGAGAGCGTTGACACTGCCCGGCTCAAACAGATAGCCGTTGACACCGTCGGTGATATAAGACGCCGGTGCACCGGTGCGCGATGCAACGACCGGGGTGCCGGCAGCCATCGCCTCGAGGGCCACTCGCCCGAGGCTCTCTCCGACTGTCGAGGGGAAGACGCAGAGGTCGAGCGAGGCATAAAGCTCGGGGAGCGCCTGGCGTGACAGCTTGCCGCGATAGACGATGTTGTCGTCGAGCCCCCGCTCCTTTACCATGGCGAGCATCCGGTCGACATCGGGCCCGTCGCCGGCAATGACGCCGAGGCAGTTGATGTTGCGCGCCCTCAGCTGAGAGACGGCCTCGATAAACATGGACCATCCTTTCACCCGGTCGAGACGCGACACATAGCCGATGGTGAACGGTCGGCCCGGCGCGGCCTCCTTGTGGGGCACATAGAAACGGTCGTCGATACCCTCGGCCGGCGATATGTGTATCCGGTCGGTGTCGAGACCTTTGAACTCGTTGGCGATGATGTCGGCACAGTAGCGCGACGGCGCGATGACCAGTGTGGCTCTCTTTATGACGGGACGTGCCAGCCGCTTGAGAAATTTCTTCAGCCGGGTTGAGGGCCTGATGTCGTCGCTGTGCACGTTGAAGACCAGCGGCAAGCGCCGCGACACGCGCGCCAGGCGAACGGCCACGATGGGGTGGGAGAGCGAGTGGAGGTAGATCAGGTCATAACCGCCGCGACGCAGGGCGACATAGAGATCGCGCGAAAAGCGCAAGTGGGCCTTGAGCGTGGCGATGAAACCCCGGGGCTTGCCGCAGATGGCAATCAGGTCGTTGGTGCCCCCGTCGCGCTCAACCTCCCGCGACAGCCGGGCCACAAAATTTCTCTTTGTGGTGGCATACCGGGGCTGTGCAGCCGACGGATATTTGCTTGATACTGTTAATATTTTCATCTCAATCTTTGCCTTGAAGCCGACGTATGATGCCTCTTGCCCAATGGCACGAGAGGCGATAGGGGGGCAGGTTGGCCGTCAGCCATGTGTGGATGGCAAACCTGAGCGACGTGGTTTTTCTCATTTGGTCAAACCTGAGCAGTCGGCGCGTCGTGTCGTTGAAATTTTCAACAATCGACCTGTTGTATCCATTCTCGAGGAAGAGGCTGAGGTAGTGCAGCAGGAAGTTGTCGTTCAGCCGGTTATATTGCGGGGCGACATCGGCGGCATAGCGGTGACACAGACACAGGGCTTCAAGCTGCCGGCCGAGTCGCTCGTCGGTCATCTTCACTCGTGTCGCCGAGGCGTGGTTGAGACAGTAGTAATAGGAGGTCACATTGGCCACGGCCACCCGCGGATGTCGCCGCAGCAGCAGGGCCGTCAGCAATATGCGGTCCTCGCTGTAGAGCTGCCCCTTGATGGCCGGGAGATCGTCGCCAAGCAGTATCGGGCGCCTGAACAGCGAGCCACACAGCGAGCAGGTGGTCCATGTCAAAAGGGCCGTCATATACTCCTCGCCACGCTCGCCGGCCACATGGGCGCGGGGACGCAGCACGTGGCGCCCGCTGTCGTTCTCAAGATACATGTTGCCAACCACGATGTCGGCCCGGTCGCGGGTGGCGACCTCATAGAGCCGCTCGATCGTGTCGGAGGGCATGTAGTCGTCGCTGTCAATGAAGAAAATCCACTCGCCGCGGGCTGCCTCGATGGCCGTTCGCCGGGCCATCATCAGCCCCTCGTTGACCGGCTTGTCGATAATCACCACGCGGCTGTCGCGCCGGGCATATCGCCGGGCGATTTCCATCGAGCCGTCGGGCGAGGCATCGTTGACAAGCACAATCTCGATGTCGCCCATCGTCTGGGCCACAAGCGAGTCGAGACAGCGCCCGATGAAGCGCTCCACGTTGTAAATCGGCACAAGGACAGACACTTTCACACTCATGGCGACACTAACTTTTAGACCAGGGAGTGTCGGGCACACCCGTCAGATTGTTGGACAACCGCGCCAGAGCAAACAGATAGTCGCTCAGGCGGTTGAGGTAACAAACCACCTCGGGGGCCACTGTCGCCCCCTCGTCGGCAAGAGCCAGCACGCGGCGCTCGGCGCGGCGGGCAACGGCGCGTGCCACGTGGGCATGGGAGGCAACCCTGCAGCCCCCCGGCAACACGAAACATTTCATGGGGGTCACCGCGAGGTCGGCCTCGTCGATGGCTTTCTCGAGCGCCGCCACCACCGCGCTGTCAACACCCCGGCAGGGTAGCGACGGGTTGTCGGTATTGTCGGTGGCCAGGTAGGCGCCGATGTCAAAAAGTTTGTTCTGCACCGACACGAGTGTGGCTGTGTCGGGCTGCTCGCGACCGAAGGCGTCGCGCCACATTGCCAGCAACACCCCGATAAACGAGTTCAGCTCGTCAATGGTGCCGTAGGCTTCCAGGCGCGCCGATGTTTTCTTGACACGGGTTCCGCCAACGAGCGATGTCGTCCCGTCGTCACCCGTTGCCGTGTAGAGTGCACTTTTTTTCATCGGCTGTCAATTGATTGATTAATTGGTCAAGCGAGTCGACAAACACCATTGACTGCAGCAGCGCCGGCTCCAGAAGGCCGTGCTCGATCATGCGGTAATATTGCAGGCGCAGCGGGTCGTAGATTTTGTCGCTGTTGAGTATCAACACTTTGCGTGGATTGTCGCTGAAACGCAGCGAGGTGACGGTCGAGACAATCTCGTCGAGGGTTCCATAGCCCCCCGGCAGGGCGACAAACACGTCGGCAAGCTGAAGGAATGACTCCTTGCGGGCGTTAAGGTCGGCGACACGCAGGTTTAAAGAGTTTTCAGGGTCTTCGTCGGGCAGGCGTTTGACCGGCACGATGCCAACTGTACGGCCGCCGGCCATGCGGGTGGCGGTGGCGACCTTTTTCATCAGACCCGAGGCCACGCCGCCAAATATCAGCGTGTGGCCGTTTGAGCCTATCCAGCTTCCGAGGCGAACGGCATCATCCACCCATGAGCGCTCTATGTCGGTGCGCGCTGAGCAAAAAACAGCTATTTTCATCTTTTCACTTGAAAATTATTCACAAAAGTAATAAAAAACTTTCAAAACTGCAATTACTCATGGTGCTGATTGGCGCGGCGCGCGGCGGCATCTATTCGGCGATTGGCCTCGGCAAGGCGGGAGGGGTCGATGCGGCCGCTTTTGACCGCGTTGACAATTATGTCGACAAGGCGCGCAGGGCGGTCGGGCTCAAAGCCGGTGGTGATGTTGTTGCCAACGATTACCATGTCGGCCCCTGCGTTGATGGTCAGGATGAGCGCCTCTTCAATCGAGTAGTTGTCTATGATGCCCTGCATGTACAGGTCGTCGGTGATCACCAGACCGTCAAAGCCTAACCCGTCGCGCAGCACTCCCTTGATAATCTTTTCCGACAGAGTTGCCGGATAGTCGGGGTCGAGGTTGCGGTTGAAGATATGGGCTGTCATGATGGCATCGGCCTGCCCGTTGTCAATCAGTGTCTTGAAGGGTGTCATCTCACGGGGAGTCCATGTGTCGGTGACATCGGTCAGCCCGTAGTGGGAGTCGGCTCGGGCGCTGCCGTGGCCGGGAAAATGCTTGAGCGTGGCGAGAACACCGTGGCGGTGCATGCAGTCGACCGTGATGCCGGCGTGGAGCGCGACGCTGTCGACGTCGGCGCTGTAGCCGCGGTCAAGTTTGCCGATTACGGGGCAGAGCGGGTCGTGGATATCGACCTCGGGCGCGAGATTGAGATTGATGCCGGCCGTGGCGAGCTGTCGGGCCATCACGTCTCCCCAATAGCGCGTCGAGTCGGGGTCGCCGGCAAGCCCTAATTCTCTGGCCGAGGGCACCTTGAGGTAACCGTAGGCCGGCTTGAGACGCTGAACGAGTCCCCCCTCCTGGTCGGCCGAGATGAGCAGCGGGTAGTCGGCGAGGCGGTAAAGGTCGGCCGTCAGCCGGGAGAGCTGCCCGACACCGGTGATGTTGCGGCTGCCAAGCTCGCGGCTGCCGGTGAGGTCGACATCAAAAAGAATGATGCCGCCAACCCCTAAGTCTTTTATGTAGGAGACCACCGGGTTGTCGGCGGTCACGCTGTCGCCCTTGAATCCCACCATGAGCATGCGCGCGGCCATCTGCCGCAGCGAGTCGACCTCGGCCGCCGGGGCGTTGGCAATCACGGCGAGGATTGTCAGGACGCAGATTGTCAGTCGTTTCATGTCTCTTACTTACGTGAGCGTTCAACTTCTTTGAGGTAGTCGAGCAGGCCTTTGACCACCTGGGCGGCAACCTGGCGGCGGTATTGCGGGTCGGCCAGCAGCTCCTCCTCGGGCAGCGACGACATGAACAGGGCCTCGACAAGCGCGTTCGGATAGTCGGTCGGGCCGTTGAGCGAGAAGTTGAAGTTGCCGGTCAGGCCAAAGTCGGCCAGTCCCAACTCTATCATCGAGTCGTGCAGGGCTTTTGCTAAGGGCCTGTTGCATAAATGTTTGTAGTATGTGCTCGTGCCCATCGGCTCCAGGGGGTTGCCCGAGGCGTTGTTGTGCACGCTGATGGCGATGTCGACACCCCCCTCGCGCCAGATGCGTTTGCGCTCGGTCATCGACGGGCCGGTGTCACCCTCGCGCGTCAGGACAACTTTGGCCCCCATGTCGCGCAAAAGCCGGGCCGCATGGAGCACGATGTCGAGGTTTACCTCCTTCTCGGTCAGGCCCGAGGGGGAGCGCGCGCCCGGGTACTCACCGCCGTGGCCGGCATCGAGACCTATCACCAGGTCTTTGACATCGAGCGAGGCGGGGCAGTGGCGTATGTCGACTGTCAGCGAGTTGGAGCTGTCGTTGTAGCCAACGGTAAATCCCCATTGATATTTCTCCTTGAGACGGAACACGAGGGTGAGCACATCGGTGTCGGTCTGCTCAAAGTCGACATAGTCGACCATGCCGAGCTCGCCATGTTGTGTGATCCAGTTTGAATTGTTGGTCGCCCCATAGAGAGTCACCTTGATGGTCGAGGGGTCGATACCGGTCGAGTAGGTGTAGGGCAGACGTGCCGGGAGCGAGAGCACAAACCGGTCAAAACGCCCCATGTTGTCGATCGTGGCCGACGAGGTGTTGACTGTCATCGGGGTGATGTCGCCCGCTGTCGCATACTCCTTGGGCAGATAGGCGCGGCGGTTGTCGCCAAGTTTCACCTGATAGAGATTGTCGGTCTCGCCGACGGCGAGCAGGGGGATGCCGGCGCTGAGGAAGCCCATCTTTGAGCCCCCT
Source organism: uncultured Muribaculaceae bacterium (assembly GCA_964394205.1). Taxonomy (GTDB): domain Bacteria; phylum Bacteroidota; class Bacteroidia; order Bacteroidales; family Muribaculaceae; genus HGM05190. The sequence continues at coordinate 10,614 of CAYMVS010000069.1, forward strand.
AAGCGGTCGTCGCCGTTACCGTTCTGAAGGTAGGCCCCCTCGGTGGTGGCGATGGTCAGCGGCTCGATGACGCGCGTGGCCTCGATGTTGCCGCCTGAGCGACGCTCGCGGGGCACGTAGACCAGGCGCACGTCGCGCGTGGCCGTCTTTTTGCCCGACTGAACTTTCACCGGAACCATGTTCTCGCCCTGCCTGAGGGTGAGCTCGGCCCCAAACGAGCCGGTTTTATAAACATGACACTCCTTGCCGTCAATCCAGGCCTTGCTGCCGGGATCGGTGACCGCAATCAGATAATATTTTGAGGACCTGACCGTGTCGGTGGGCTGCTCGTCGCGGTAGATGTCGAGCCGCGGTGTGGCAGCCGACAGCCCTAAAGCGGCAGCCATACAGAGGGTTAAAACGTGTTGTCTCATGGTGGTGGTGATGGGTGTTAGTGTTGTTTTGACAAAGATAGACAAAATTTTGAAAACTTGACATCTCTTGTCAAAACTTGCCCCGTCGGAGCGGTCGTGCATGCCGTAATTTTGTCTTAAGTTGTTAAACTTACTCAAATTTACGCTTTTTTTGGGGCTTTGATGATTGAAAAACACTATCTTTGTGAAAAATTATTATCAATCTAATTCCATCTTTGTCAGTTTTGAGGGTTATACCTTTGGTTGTCAGGGGTATAACCAT
>CAYMVS010000070.1:0-10844 GCA_964394205.1 uncultured Muribaculaceae bacterium
AGGCCGCGTTAGGGACTTCCACCCGTTAGATTATGCCCATGTCGGGCGAACAAAAATAAGGAGGACACACCCGTCGGCATGTCCTCCTCTTTTTCTTTTTGCAATGCAGGTTGATTACTGCTTCTTGCTCTTTGCGTAGCGGCTCATGAACTTGTCGACACGTCCGGCAGTGTCGACGAGTTTCTGTTTACCGGTGAAGAAAGGGTGTGAAGAGCTGGTGATCTCAAGCTTTACCAAAGGATAAGTAACACCGTCAACCTCGATTGTCTCACGAGACGCAACTGTTGAACGAGTGATGAAAATCTCATCGTTAGACATGTCTTTAAAAACGACCTCGCGATAGTTTGAAGGATGAATATCTTTTTTCATTTTTGCAAAAATAATTAATTATCAAAGCTTTACACTGCCGCTGGTAAGACGGCTTTCTGTAATGGCGCGGCAAAGTTAAGCATTAATATTTAATTCACAAAACTTTAGGCCGATAAATAATTGACATTACGGTCAAGTTTTAATATTTTGAGATGTATCGTTCTGTTTTTCTTGCATAAGTGGTCAATAATGAGTATTTTCGCATCAAAATAAATCTTATCCCCAGTTTCAACCTTAAATTATCACCAATGTTAAAGCTATTTTCAGCCTTGATTGTGCTTGCATTGCCCTCGGTGGCGTTGGCTCAGAGCGAGGTCCTTGAGGCCGCGGTCAAAACCAACAATTACTTCATGGAGAAGTATGCCGACCCGACCGAGCCGACCAATGTCAAGCGCATCCGTCCAAGCAATCTGTGGACTCGCGCTGTCTACTATGAGGGCCTGATGGCGCTCAATGATGTCGCCCCCGAGCAGCGTTACCTTGATTACACCGACAAATGGTCGTCGTTCCACAAATGGACGCCGCGCAACGGTATCACCACCACCCATGCCGACGACCAGTGCTGCTCTCAGACTTTCCTTGACCGCTACATGGTGCTCAACGACACCGCTTGTTTGGTAAACGTGGGCCGCAACCTCGACCACCAGATGGCTACCGGTCGCGACGACTACTGGACATGGATTGACGCCATACAGATGGCGATGCCGGTCTACAGCAAGTATTACAAAGTCACCGGCGACCGCCGCTACATGGATTATGCCATGAACTCCTACAAATGGAGCCGCGACACTTGTGGCGGGGGTCTTTTCAACACCGCCGAGGGCCTTTGGTGGCGAGACAAAGATTATGTGCCGCCTTATAAGGAAAAAGATGGCAACAACTGCTATTGGAGCCGTGGCAACGGATGGGTCTATGCGGCACTGGTTCGCGTGATGAACGACCTTAATCCAGACGATCCTTATTATCAGTATCTGCTCTCCGACTTTAAAGCGATGAGTGAAGCTCTGCTCAAATGTCAGCGCAGCGACGGATATTGGAACGTAAGCCTGGTCTCGCCGGTCACCTACGGCGGCCCTGAGATGACCGGAACGGCCCTGTTCCTTTATGGAATGTGTTGGGGAGTAATGCACGGCTATCTCGACGCAGCCACCTATCGCCCGGCGATTGACAAAGCTTGGAAAGCGCTTGAGGCGTGTGTTCACCCCAACGGCTTTTTGGGCTACAATCAGGGAACCGGCAAAGACCCGTCGGCAGGACAACCCGTGACATTCACCTCGATGCCCGACTTTGAGGATTATGGCACCGGCTGTTTCCTCCTCGGGGCTACTGAGTATTACAAACTGCTCCAAAAAGAAAAAGGAGTCTCCATGGCCTGGCCCTCGGTTAACACCGAGGCCGGGCCGGGGACCCGGTGGTGGTGGCCGGGATCGGCGGTCGACAGGGATAATCTTGAATGGAACTTGAACAATTTGGCAGATGCAGGGATAAAGACGGTTGAAATTACTCCGATTTATGGAGCTATCGGGAATGAGAAAAACGATTTACAGTATCTTTCGCCCCATTGGATGCAGGCTTTTAAAGATATTGATTCAATAGCAAAGGCAAGGGGGGTGCAGGTTGATCTCAACAACGGGACAGGATGGCCATTTGGAGGCCCTAATGTCAAAATCGACCAAGCCGCTTGTAAAGCAGTGTTTGTCGACACGATAGTTCAAGGGAAACTTAAAGATGTAGAGATGATCACACCGGCCGTGCAAGGGAAAGACAAAACCCATGCGCGGCTTCAATGTGTCAGGCAGTACCCCGTTGAAGGCAGTCCCGACACCTGGCGGGTGATAGCCCTTTATATTGCCCCGACGATGCAGAAAGTGAAACGCGCGGCACCCGGCGGCGAGGGTCTGGTGATTGACCATTTTGACCGCGAGGCTGTCAAAAGTTATCTTGAGCGTTTTGACAGCGCGTTCACCGCCTCGGGTGCACCATGGCCGGCTACATTCTTCAACGACAGCTATGAAGTTTACAAGGCCAACTGGACGCCAAGGCTTCTCGATGAGTTTGCCGCAAGGCGCGGATATCGTCTGGAGGATAAATTCCCCGAGTTGCTCGGCCTGGCCGACGATGGCAATCAAACTCTTGCCGACTATCGCGAGACCCTCTCGGAGCTTCTGTATGAAAACTTCACCAAGCAGTGGACCGAGTGGGCCCACTCTCATGGTGCAAAGGTGAGAAATCAGGCTCACGGTAGCCCGGCCAATCTTCTTGACCTCTACGCCGAGGTCGACATTCCCGAGATAGAGGGATTTGGGTTGACCAATTTCAACATCAATGGCTTGAGACAGGACCCTGAGCATGTCAGGCCCAACTTCAGCGACGTGTCGATGCTGAAATATGCCTCGTCGGCTGCCCATGTTGCCGGCAAACCACTTGTCTCATCAGAAACATTCACATGGCTGACCGAGCATTTCCGAACCTCCCTTTCGCAAATGAAACCTGACCTCGACCTGATGTTCACCTGTGGGGTCAATCACGCTTTCTTTCACGGCACATGCTACTCGCCCCGCGAGGTTGCATGGCCCGGGTGGCGTTTTTATGCCTCGGTTGACATGAGCCCCAACAACACCATCTGGCGCGACGTGCCGGCGCTCAACGACTACATCACCCGCTGTCAGAGTTTTCTTCAGGCCGGCTCTCCCGACAACGACTTCCTGGTCTATCTGCCGATTCACGACCTGTGGCACGCCCGACACAAGGAAGGGGCCGCCGGGTTGCTGCTCTCTTTTGACATACACTCGATGGACAAGAAGGCGCCCGAGTTTATCAAGAGCATACTGAAGATTGACAGCATCGGTTATGACTGCGATTACATCTCTGACCTGCAGCTATCCAAATGCGCCATCACCCCCGACGGGCGCATCAAGACCCAAGGCGGCACACTTTACAAAGCGTTGGTCATCCCTGAAGGGACCACTCTGTCGCCTCGCGTCAAGGAGCTGTTGGAACCGTTCAAGGGGCACATAATCTATGGTGAAGATGCGGCACAGATGAACAAATATGCCCGACCCGAGCAGATGAGACTTATTCCGGGGTTACGCGCCCTGCGCCGTAAGGACCTGCCCGGCCATCACTATTTCATCGCCAACCTCTCGGCCAAAGATGTCAACCGATATGTTCCACTGTCGGTCGATTTTAAAGACGCGGCATGGTTTGACCCGATGACCGGACGCATCTTTGGTGCTGAAATTGAAGATGGCAAGATAAAACTGGACCTGAAGAGCGGTGAGTCTCTGATTTTGGTGACCAAGCCCTATCAGATAGACATTGAGTCAAGGAAACGCCCCGACTCTTCATCAACGGTCATAGACCTCACTTGCCGCAAGTGGAAACTACAATTTGAGCAGACACAGCCCGCTGTCGACGAGAAATTCACCTTGACCACACTCGGCCCCTGGCAGGAGCTCAGCGAGCAAGCCGCCATCCTGGCGGGGACCGGAGTGTACACCACAACGGTTAAGCTGAACGGAAAGCAGGCTCAACAGCGATGGATGCTTGATTTGGGTGACGTGCGCGAGAGTGCAAGAGTGTTTGTCAACGGCGAGTATGTCACCACGGTCTGGGCCGCTCCGTTTGAGGCCGACCTCTCCAACCTACTGAAAAAAGGGAACAACACAATAAGAATCGAGGTTACCAACCTTCCCGCCAATCTTATAGCCCACTATGACCGAGAAAGTATCGACTGGCGGTGCATGAAAGAGATCAATGTTGTGGGTCTCGACTACAAGCCGGCAAATTATGCCGGTTGGGCTCCAGTTCCGTCAGGTCTTAATTCAACTGTAAAACTAATATCATATTAAAAATGTCACTTAAAACAATTTTCTCAAGTGCCTTTATGGCTCTGACCATGATGTCTGCCCAGGCTACACCTGGGGCCGACTATGAGTTTGCATCAATGTACACCGATCTCCCCTTTGAGATGCCACAGGTTACACGTCCCACAATCCCGTCAACATCGGTAAACCTCAAGGATTTTGGCGCAGTGAGCGACGGCGTGACCAAAAACACCCAATCGTTTGCCAAGGCGATGGCCGCTCTCAAGGCAAAGGGTGGCGGAAGGCTGATTGTACCCGAAGGCATCTGGTATACCGGACCAATCGAAATGGAGAGCAACGTCGAGCTTCACCTCGAGACGGGCGCGGTGATACTGTTTTCATCAGACCGCGCCGACTATCCCGTGACCACAAGCTATTGGGAGGGTAACTCTGCTCACCGCTGCCAGTCACCCATAAGCGCTGTCGGCAAGCACGACATCGCCATCACCGGAAACGGCACGATTAACGGAAATGGCGGCGCATGGCGTCCAGTTAAGAAAAACAAGACGACCGAGCCTCAATGGAAAAAACTGATTGCCTCGGGTGGCGCTGTCGGCTCAAAAGGTGACATCTGGTATCCGTCGGAAAATATTAAAATTGTCTCTGAAGATTACAAAAGACTCGTGGCCGATGCCGAGGCTAACCCCAACGACACCGCCCGATGGAATCATGTGCACGACTTTCTGCGTCCGGTGCTCATTTCATTCATCTCCTGTAAAAACGTATTGCTTGAAGACGCGTGCTTTGAGAACTCACCGGCATGGAACATTCACCCGCTGCTCTGCGAGAATGTGATTATCAACCGCATAACCGTGCGCAATCCCTGGTTTGCACAAAACGGTGACGGCCTCGACGCCGAGTCGTGCCGCAACGTGATTGTATCAGATTGCAAATTTGATGTTGGCGACGACGCCATCTGCATCAAGTCGGGCAAAGACAAAGAGGGTCGCGACCGCGGTGTTGCCTGCGAGAACGTCTTGATTGAAGGCTGTACCGTCTATCATGGTCATGGCGGCTTTGTGATTGGCTCGGAGATGTCGGGTGGCGCACGCAACATCTCCATTCGTAACAGTGTCTTCATTGGCACCGACTGTGGCCTCCGCTTCAAGTCGGCCCGTGGTCGCGGTGGTGTTGTTGAGAAAATCTGGGTTGACGGTATCAAGATGATTGATATCGACGGCGACGCCTTCCTCTTTGACCTCTATTACGGAGGCAAAGGTGAGGCCAAGATGATGCCTGTCACCGAGGAGACACCTTCGTTCCGCGACATCACGGTGACCAACATCACCTGCCGTGGCGCCAAGCAGGCAATGTTTTTCAACGGTCTGCCCGAGATGCCGGTAAAGAATATCTATGTAGGAAACTCGATATTTGACGCGACGGCCGGCGCCCGGTTCAATTATTGTGACAACATCACTCTTGACAATGTAGTCATCAATGCCACGGCAGGCGACCCCATCGAGACTGCCCACACCGAAAATATTGTCATAAAATAACCCCTGGAACTCCGTAATGCCGTAAAACCTCTCCCCGGCACTACCCTATCAACCGCTGCCCTAAAAGCTCAATTATTTGAGGAACAACAGGGTGGCGGTTGTCATTTATAATATGATGTACTGACGGGTGTAGAGCAGCAGGAATGTAAGCGTTTTGGCTGTCGATACGCGCCCGAGCCTCTTGCTCGGTCATCCCCTCGCCACGGGTCATGACCCGCTGCACTCTGATTTCTGTCGGAGCCGTGACCTCCCACACTTCATCGACCATTTTATCGAGTTTGCTCTGATACAGTATCGCCGTCTCAATGAAAGCCAAACGTGCCGTCAGTCCTGATTGCCATCTCACAATATCCTCTCTCACAGCTCCGTGCACAATGCTATTCAATCGCTCAAGCGAAACCTTGTCGTTAAACACAACGGCGGCAAGACGACGACGGTCAATCGTCAACGACACAACATCGACACATCCCGGTGCCACATCGCGGTCAATCGCCCGAAGAATATCCTCATTTGCCATCAGAATTTTGGCTCGCGAGTCGCAATCATATACGTCAAAGCCCATTGCTGAAACGCAACGGGCCACAACACTTTTGCCGGCGCCTATCCCCCCGGTAATCGCTATAAGGCGGGTCATCTCTTCTCTTTAACAAACTCCACGCTGTCAATCGACATGACTACATCGTGGATACCGACGGGCACAACAGACAGTGACAACGGCAACTTGGTGGTCGACAGGCCGATATTATTGTAGTCCACAAATACCTTGATTGGGAATTTCTCCTCGTAGGCATTGATGGGCACAAGATAGCTGACCTCGACTTTTGACGGGAATGTGATCACCCTCTCGTCGGCCGGCACATTCAAGACCTCGACCGGTACAGTCAGCTTTCTTGAAATCAACGGCTCGACCGGAACAGTGATTGTGATACGGTCAGGTATGATTCTTGCACCCGCAATCGGTTTGAGTTTGACTTCATAGCGCGCGGTGTCTCTCAAGTCGGTCTTGACAACCATCTCCGACTCCACAAATTTTACCGACCGGGGTAAATCACCGATGCTGTAGACTGTCACCGAGTCACAGTTGGTTCTTATCGGTCCCGACTGGATGTATTGCAGAGCCGGCGTGATGTCGGTGTTAATTTTTACCGGCAACTTGACACCCGGCAGCGATGTGTACAAAATGGTTATGGAGTCGGGGCGACACGACAGCAGAGAGATGCCGTTGCCAAACAGGTCACGCAGACGGCTGTCGAGACGCGAGCGTGTGAAACGCATGCGGTGGTCGACCGTCGCCGTGCCCTCCCACGTCAGTTTGAGAGTGGGCGTGTTTCCAAACATATACCTGAGCAGTTGAGACCCTTTGCCTTTCACACTGACCGAGAGCGACTGGGGGCACCCCGCTATTACCGTCAGGCTGTCGGGCACGTCGACAAGCTCGACTGGCACGTCAAAATCTCTTTGAATCTCCTTGTCGAGAGACAACAAGACCCAAAAGACAAAAGCAATGGCCACAAACATCAGGTAGGTCAACACAGAGCGACCGCGGGTAGACCTCAGCGAGGTCTTGACCTGCTCAAGCAGCTCTTTAAATTGAACCCGGTTTGCAGCCATCATTCAAAAACAAGGTGAATATCAGCGTTTCAGCTCCTCGCTGTTTTGCTGAACCTCTGTTGTGTTGGTGTCGGAAGGATAAACCGAGTTCTTGTCAACAAGGATGCGAACACCATCGGCCACCTGAACCAGAAAAGCATTCTCCTTCACCTCGGAGATTTTGCCGAGAATACCGCCGGCTGTAATGATGCGGGAGCCTTTGCCCAGGCTTTCACGAAATTTACGTATTTCTTTCTGTTTTTTCTGCTGGGGACGGATCATAAAGAAATAGAAAATGACAACAAGTGCCACAATCATAAGAATCTGCATCATGCCGCCACCGTCGGCCTGGAGGGTAATAAGGTTATAGTTCATTATTTTTTAAATTTGGTTTCTGTTATTGTCAACGGCTGACAATGCAAATATAATACTATTTAGTGAAAAAACAGGAGTTTTTTGCTTAATTTTTTAAAATAAGGTTGGTCTCTTTCAGATGATTGATGATGGAATAGAGCAAACCGTTGATAAACCGACCGCTCTGGTTGGTGCTGTAGCCGTTGGCTATCTCGATGTACTCGTTAAGAGTGACAGCGATGGGTATGCCCGGATAGTTGAGCAATTCGGAGATGGCGGTCATCATGATGATCACATCCATCAGCGCCAGGCGCTCGCTGTCCCATGTCTCCTTGTTAATAAAATTGTCTATCAACTCCCGGTAGCGCTGTTGATTTTTAATGACATCCAAGAACAGATCGGGACCAAACGCCTTGTCCTCGTCATCCTTGAACATTGGAAGCAGGCAGGTCTTCTCGGGCCCGTTGACAACATATTGTTTCAATGTCTTGAGGACAAAGGTCCCCATTATGTTGAGATCGTCATTCCAATAAATCGACTTGTCTTCCAAAGCCTCATTGAGAGCGTCGCTCGGCAGAATGATGGCCTTCATCGCCTGACGCCAGAACTCGGCATCGGCGGCAAAAGTGTCGTCGGGACTCTCGATATAATTCTTATAGATATCGCTCTCGACAATGCTGTCAAGCAGCGAGCGCAACAGAGCGTCATCACTCTCCCAAGAGAACGCAGTATCTTTAAAATAGTCCTGAAGGGTCTCCGATTTGGCAAGCGAGGCCGCGAGACGGTTGTCAACAAGGCGGGTGTTGGGATTCAGATCGGCAGCCGAGGGGAGATATTTGTTACGGGCGTTATCCTGTCTGAGCTCCTGCATGCGTGTCAGGTCTACAATCAATTGAAGCAAGCCGTGATAAAGCGTATAGGCCGAGCGAAGCGATGTGTCAAGCGCGTTGCGGGCCTCAATGAAAGAGGAACCGGTGTGACGGAAGTCTTCGAGTGTTTTCAACGCCATCTCAAACCCCTGCTCATAGCCATTGAGTGAAAAATCGTCGGGATGGGCGGCGCGCATCGCCGTTTGCAACGGTTGATACTCCTTGATGGTGGTTTCCAACAGGATTTCCCAAAATTGAGTGTCGGTGTTTATGTCATGCTCCTTGCGATGGGTAAACGAGCGGTAGGCCGACGATTTTGTTATCTCTGAATACAGAGCCGGGAGTATCGCGGCAAACGCCTTGATCTGTCCTCCCTCACGGGTTATCATCTCTTTGATTTCTGCATTTGCCGCCAACGCCTTGACCATCTGGTTACCATTCATGTACTTGTTAAGCTTGGCATCGGAAACGGCTCCCGGTGAATTGCGGTCAACATTATAGCCCGACAGTTCAAGAATAATCAACAGTAAGTCACGATAAGTATTGTAGGCCGACCGTTTTTCTCGGGAAGATGCCGACGGCTGTGGGACGATCTTGAACTCATGTCGGTTTAACATATATGAGTATAGCAGTTGAACCACCTTAATGCGAATCAAAATACGATTTATCATGACTTAAATGTTCTATTTGTTGATTTTTCACCGCAAAATTAGTCATTTTTTACAAACCCAAAAAACATAGTTTCATTTTTTATTAATATTTTTGTCCAAAATTTCAACCAAGATTCTCCAGGAAATGTATCAAAATTTTGCCCGAATAGCCGCTGTCTCCCCCCAGGTAAATGTCGCCGATGTCGATTTCAACACCGCGTCGATCATAGCGTCAATTGAAAATCTTGCACGATGCCATGTCGAGCTTGCTGTTTTTCCCGAGATGTGCATCACCGGGTACACATGTGGAGATCTTTTCAGGAACGCGACACTGCTCGACGCTGCCGCTGCCGCTTTGCAGCGCATAGCCTCGGTGGCGCGTCATGAGAAAATCAATGTCATTGTCGGTCTTCCGGTCGCTGTTGACACCACTATATATAACTGTGCAGCGCTGATTCATCAGGATGGCATCGATCTTGTCGTAAAAAGCTATCTGCCAAATTACAGCGAGTTTTATGAGAAGCGCTGGTGGCATCCTGTTCCTTCCCCTCGGCCGGCTGTCGATGTCACTCTCGGGTCGGCCCAAGCCACCCTCCACACCCGCCCCTGTGTCTTCAATCTCGACGGGCTGAAGGTGGGTATTGAGATATGTGAAGACCTGTGGACCCCTATCCCACCCTCCTGTCGGCTTGCGCTTGCCGGCTGTGATGTGATTTGCAACCTGTCGGCATCCGACGATCTCATTGGCAAATACCATTATCTGTTATCCCTTATCAAACAACAGTCGGCGCGCACATATACGGCCTACGCATACGCCGGCGCAGGGTTTGGCGAGTCGTCGACCGACCTTACTTTTGACGGGAAAGCCATAATCGCTGAAAACGGTAATATTGTAGCCGAGTCACAACGATGGATAAACGGGCCCAAAGTATCAATTGCCGACATCGATGTCGAGGCACTGCGGTCCGACCGCCACCGTGTCACCACTTTTGACGACTGTGCCAACCGCGAGCTGCGCGACACCGATATTGACCGAGTAAAAGTCACATCAAAGAACCGGCAGATATTTGTCAACGACCTGGAATACCGCCACATATCGCCGCGACCTTTTGTGCCGGCCGACGACGAGCTGATCGACCGCCGCTGTGACGAGATTATCAACATTCAGGTTGCCGGGCTGGCCCGACGTCTCAGTTTCATCAGATGCAAGAGCCTGGTGGTTGGCATCTCGGGAGGACTCGACTCAACATTGGCTCTCCTTGTCGCAGTCAAAGCCTTTGACCGCCTGCATCTTGACATGAAAGGGATTATCGGCGTGACGATGCCCGGGTTTGGGACAACGTCACGAACCAAATCAAACGCCGTCACCCTGATGGAACAATTGGGCGTGACAATCAGGGAAATCTCAATCGTTCCGGCAGTGACGCGTCATTTCCTTGATATTGGTCACGACATGGCGGACCATGATGTGACCTACGAGAACTCCCAGGCCCGCTACCGCACCATGCTTCTCATGGATATTTCAAACCGCGAGGGGGGCATCGTGCTCGGCACCGGCGACCTCTCCGAGCTTGCCCTCGGGTGGGCAACCTACAACGGCGACCATATGTCAATGTACGGAGTGAACGCGGGCGTGCCCAAAACGTTGGT
>CAYMVS010000071.1:0-10638 GCA_964394205.1 uncultured Muribaculaceae bacterium
TCAGGTGCTGAGTCAAATGAGCAATACGGACTGAGAATAATGCTATCTGAGCTTCAGGTGAGCCAGTGTCAGTCTTGCCCTTACCGTATTTCTCAAAGATTTCTACTTTTTCATCAGAATTTAAGTGCATTCTTTTGAAGGTATTTAAGTGTTAATAATAATTTGAGCGCACAAAGGTACACAAATTTTTTTAATTTGCAATAAAGTCGATTGACAAAGTTTCTGCCCCGAGACTTTTAGTCGAGGTTTGGCTTGTCTTTGGCCGGATTGCGGAAGTGGATTTTGTGCTCGATGTATTCCTCGGTGGCGATGAGGGTGGGTTTTGGAAGTTTCTCGTAGTAGCGCGAGATCTCAATCTGCTCGCGGTTTTCGTTGATTTCTTCAAGAGTGTCGTTAAGCGAGGCAAACTCCTGCAGCTTTTTCTCAAGGTCATGTTTCATCTCGCCGGCGATCTGGTTGGCGCGCTTAGCGATGATACACACGGTCTCATAGACGTTGCCGGTGTCTTTTGACAGCTCAATCATGTCGCGGGTGACGGTGTTGAGCGGGGCGTTTGTTTTCTTATAATCCATGGGAATATCTAACAATGTGTTTGTTTTTAATTTTTTACATGTCGGCTGGCAATCTTGAAGATATTGTCGGCTTCATGACGGTTTGGCCCGTCGGGATAGTTGTTGATAAATGAGTAATACTCGTCGATAACCTCGCGGAAACGGTCGGTTTTTTTCTCGTCGATGCTTTGTGAAGCCACCTGGTAGCGCGACTTGAGGATTATCATCTCGAGGTCTTCCTTGTATTTTGAATAGGGATAGGACTTGATGGCGTTTTGAGCCACGATGATTGCCGACTCGTAGTTGTTGCCCAGGTAGTTGCCGAGGTTGTAGTACAGCTGGGCGTTTTGCAGCTCTTTGAGTGTCAGCTTGTCCTGCATCTCAAAGATGGCGCTTTGGGCCAGCGAGACCTTGTCGCTGTGGGGAAAATAGTCGAGAAAACCCTGCAACTCCTCGATGGCCTTGACAGTACCGGTCTGGTCGAGCTGAGGCTCGGGCGAGTCCAGATAGTAGCCGTAGCCACAGTAGAAACGCGCCAGCTCGGTGTATTTCCCCTTGGGGAAACGGGTGTAGTAGGAGCGGAAGTAGGCGCTGGCGTTGGGATAGTCTTTGTTTTCATAGTCGCTCAGCGCCAGCAGATACAGGGCATCTTCGGCTTTCTCGTTTCCTTTAAAGATTGGCACGATGTCTTCAAGCACCGTCGCTGCCTGCACATACTTCTTTTGCTCAAAGGCACGTTTGGCAAAATCAAGCTTGTAGTTTGCATCGGTGCTTTTGAGAACATGCTGATATTCACCACATGAGGTGAACATCACGGCGGTTATAAGGAGGATGAAAAGTTTTACAATTTTCATTTGTGAGCATATTATCGCGCAAAGTTAATAAAAAAATCTCAATCGGTCGTCTTTTTTTAAAATTTAGTGACTAATTTTGTCGTCATGACAAGTTTGATGCAAATCGAAGGGCTTACAAAGAGCTATGGCGACCGCCTTTTGTTTGGAGATGTCACTTTTGGTATTTATGAAGGTGACAAGATTGGTGTCGTCGCCAAAAACGGCACCGGCAAGACCACTCTGTTGCGTGTCATCAGTGGCAAGGAGGGCGCCGACTCGGGCCGGGTTGTCGTAAGTGACGGAGTGAAAGTCGCTTATCTTGAGCAGACGCCGGTCATGGATTCGGAGCAGACAATCCTCGAGGCGTGTCTTGGCAGCGAGGACAACGAGTTGCCGGGCGTCTTGGCAGAGTATGAGAGCGCTTTGGCCGACGGCGACCCCGACCGTCTTAAGAAAGCGATGACCGCCATGGACGTGGCCTCGGCATGGGACTATGAGGACCGGCTAAAGCAGGTGTTGGGACAGCTCGGACTGCACGATCTCAACGAGAGGGTGGGGCATCTCTCGGGCGGTCAGCGTAAACGGGTCGCCCTGGCGCGTGTCATCCTTGACCGCCCCGACCTGTTGATTCTCGACGAGCCGACCAATCATCTTGATATCCAGGTTATAGAGTGGCTTGAAGATTACCTCAAGCGACAGCGGGTGGCCCTGCTCATGGTGACCCACGACCGCTATTTCCTTGACCGCGTTTGCAACAAGATTATCGAGATTGACCGGGGGCAGATATTTGAGTATGAGGGTAATTATGACTACTACCTCAGGCGGCGGGCCGAGCGCATCGAGGCGATGGCGGCCGAGCTTGCCAAGGTGAAAAACCTTTTGCGCAAAGAGCAGGAGTGGATGAACCGGCAACCTCAGGCACGTGCCGGCAAGGCTAAATACCGCATTGACTCTTTCTATGACCTCAAGGAGCGCTCGCGGGTGTCGCTTGCTGAACGCAATGTCAACCTGAATGTCAAGTCGACCTACATCGGCTCAAAGATTTTTGAGGCTAAGGATGTGAGCAAGCGGTTTGGCGACAAGGTGATACTCGACGGTTTCACCTACACCTTTGCCCGCGGCGAGAAGGTCGGGATTGTGGGGCGCAACGGTGTTGGCAAGTCAACATTTATCAAGATGTTGCAGGGTTTGTTGCCCCCCGACAGCGGCGAGTGGGATGTCGGCGAGACTGTCAGGTTTGGCTACTATTCACAGGATGGCATCGGGATCAAGGAGAATCAACGTGTCATCGATGTAATAACAGATATTGCCGAAGATGTGGTGGTCAACGGCGGCACGCGCTACACCCCCATGCAGTTCCTTCAGCATTTCCTCTTCACCCCGCTTGACCAGCAGAAATATGTGTCGACACTCAGTGGCGGCGAGCGGTGCCGCCTTCACCTGGCGGCAGTGTTGATGCGCTCGCCCAATTTTCTGATTCTCGACGAGCCAACCAACGATCTCGATATTGTCACTCTGGGCATCCTCGAGCAGTATCTGCGTGATTTCAAGGGATGTGTGATTGTCATTTCCCACGACCGCTATTTCCTTGACAGCATCGTTGACCATCTGTTTGTGATGGAGGGGGATGGCGTGATTAAGGATTTTCCGGGAAATTACAGCGACTATCGCAGTTGGCTCGATGAGTTTGAGCGCCGGCAACGCCGCCAGGAGAAAAAGGAGGTAGAGACAGCCCCAGGTGCCGCCAGACAGCAGCAGCGCGCCCGGCGCATGTCTTTCAAGGAGAAAAAGGAGTTTGAGCTTGTAACGTCCGAGATCGAGAAATTAAATGCCGAGAAAGCCGAGCTTGAGGAGGCTTTCAAACAGGGGGGCGACCCCGATGAAATCATGCGGCTGTCGGCAAGGTATGAGCAGGTGAAAGAGCTGCTCGACGAGAAAGAGCTGCGCTGGCTTGAGCTAAGTGAAATTGAGTCGTGATTTTTACTATAGCCTATGAAACAGGATTATACAGACAAGCCCGTGGTGAGCGTTGTGACCGTGTGTTTCAACGCGGCCCGAGACCTTGAGCGCACCATCGGCTCGGTCGAGCGGCAAACGGCCCGTGATGTCGAGTTTGTCGTCATCGACGGAGGGTCGACCGACACGACTAAAGAGGTCATCGAGCGCCATCGCGACAATATCGACCGGTTTGTGAGCGAGCCCGACGGCGGCATCTATGACGCGATGAACAAGGGGGTGAGGCTTGCCACGGGCCGTTTTGTGATTTTCATGAACGCCGGCGACACCTTTGCCGCCGACGATGTGATAGAGCGGGTCATAGCCTCGGGTGCCTTTGACCGGGCAGATGTGGTCTATGGCGACGTCGTGAAGGGCAATGTCGTGAAAAAGGCCTCGGCGCCGGCCAATTGCCACCGCATGTTCTTTTGCCATCAGAGCTGTTTTGGCCTGAGAGAGCGGCTGCTTGAAACGCCTTTTGACACGTCACATCCCATGTCGGCCGATTTCAAATGGGTCAAGTCGATGATCAAGCAGGGGCGCCGGTTTGAACGGCTTGACTTTCCGGTCGCTGTGTTTGACACCAACGGGGTGAGCAACCGTCGCCGCTCGGCGGGGCTGCGCGACAATATTGATGTTGTCTTTGAGATGGATGGCTTTTTTGACCGGATGCGTCTGTTGCCCCGACTGTATGTGCCATATATCGTGAGTCTTTTGCGCCACCGGTGATTACAGCGGGCGTCGGTCAAACGCATCGATGAAGCTGCCGGGAGTGGCGTTGATGATCTCTATCGACCGGCGGCGGGCGTAGGCGGCTATGGTGTGATAGGCCTTGAACGCCACGTGAAAGCTGTACATTATTTCGTGGAGCTTGACATTGCGGTAAACAGAGGTGACACGCTCGCGCTCCTCCTTTTTATCCTCATAAAAATGTGGTTGCACGCTGACAACCGTGTTCCGGTCGTCAACGCTCAACGTGCGCGACCACGAGTGGTCGGCTCCGGTCAGATAAATCTCTGTATAGCCCGCCTTGATGCCCGTCATTATGGCCGGGATGAGCACATTGCGCGGCCGTGGCATCGCGCGCCCCGAGGTGTAAAGAGGGTAGATGATCGCTTTGAAACCTTGGGCGCCGACGGGATTGAACCGCTCGACGGTGATCTTCCCATTGGCCTGGACCCGGGGGTCAACCACGCTCCTTGCCGGCAAAAGCAGGGTCATGGGCCAGTCGACTTTTGATATATTCTCCATCAACCGGTCGACGTTGGGGTCGACTCCCCGGGTGAAGAAGTGGGGGTCGGACACGATGTAATAACGGGGCTTGAGGTTAGTGAAAACCGGCGTGTTGGCTGCAAAATTGACTGCCATCAGGTCACTCTCATCAAGCTTGTCGCGCTGCTCGGCAAGAGTGATATTGAGCGACGGCCCGTTGCCTAAAATCACCAGCGGTCGCCGGCGGGCGAGGGTAGAGATGGTGCACCGGCGCGACTCGACGGCAACCTTGATCAGGCTCTTGAGGGTGTCGCCAAGCTGTGACATAAAAGTTGACAGGCGGTCAAATATCATCGACAGTATATTGATGGTTAAACAGATAGTGAATCACGTCGAGCGTCGGGGGGCACTCGGCCGACACTGCCGGCGCCTTGGGAGCAGGTGCTGTGGCCCGTTGAAGGAGAGCGGTGGTGCCGGTCAGCCGGGCCAGCAGTTTGGCCTGACGGTGGCTGACGGTATAGATGCGCTTGCCGTTGAGCCGGTGGGCCAGCGCCTCGGCCAGTTGACTGACCGGGGGATAGTGGCCGTCGTGCAGCGTGATGGTGCCGCTGAGCTCTTTCTCGCCAAGGGAGACAGCTGTTTTGGCGACATCCAGGGCATGCACCAAGGCCACGCGTGAGTCGGCTCCCTTGACATGAAAATAAACACCGCGGTCGAGCCCCCTGAGCAGCTCCATGGGGTAGCCTCTCATCCCGGTGCCAATCACCTCACCGGTGTTGACGGTCAGTGTTGCACCGGTAGCCTCCGGTAGCTCTGTCACGGCGCTGTCGGCCGGAGTGTTGATGACGACGATATTGTTGACACCTTTTAAATCAGCGATATAGTCGGCCGCCGCGGGGTCGTGTACCACCAATGTGACCCGCGAGTCAGGGTAGGGCGACCCGGCGCGATAGGCCTCGGGCGAAACCATGATGTGACCCTCGCGACTCTTGATCTCGCCTGCCAGGTAGTTGGTCAGAAAAGAGTCGGGACTGCTCACAATCCACACCCGCGACACGCTTGGCGTTGCTGTTGATTCATTTGTTTTCACCCCACAAAGGTACACATTATTGATAACAAATATTGAAATTTGACTTAAACTTTGTAATTTTGTGGCGTGAATGAATCGACCGACGATATAAGGATTGACGTTGACTCGCTGTTGAAAGAGCGTGTGCCGGGAGTGTACCGGTGGTTGCCCCGCGGTTTGGTCAGGGTTGTCGAGCGCATCATCTGTCAGGATGAGCTGAACCGTCAGCTTGAGATAAACCGGGGCCTCGGGGGGGCCGACTTTTGCCGTGGCGTGCTTAGCGATTTGAACGTTACATATAAGGTTGAGGGGGAGGCGAATATGCCTCCGGTTGAAAACCGTCGCCACATCTTTGTGTGCAATCACCCCCTGGGCGGTCTCGACGGGATTGTGATGATCGATTTTATAAGTTCACATTATGGCCCGCCGGTCTATTTTGTTGTAAATGATCTTCTGTCGGCAGTGAAACCTCTCGAGGGGTTGTTTCTGCCGGTCAACAAGCATGGCCGGCAGTCGCGCGATGCCGCCGGTGTGCTCGACCGGGCCTTTGACAGCGACAGCCCGATCATTATGTTTCCCGCCGGGATGGTGTCGAGACGCCTCAAAGGGGGGATTGCCGACCTCAAATGGAACAAGATGTTTGTCAACCGCGCCATTCGCCATCAGCGCGACATCGTGCCGGTGCATTTTGGTGGTCACAATTCAAGTTTTTTTTATAACTTTGCACGGTTGAGAGTAGCGTTGGGCTTGCGGTTCAATTATGAGATGGTCTGTCTGCCCTCCGAGGTGTTCAAGAGCCGTGGCAAGCGGTTTGACATCCATGTCGGGACGCCCGTCTCCTGGCGGTCGCTTGAGGGTGGAGCCCGGGCGCAGGCAACAGCCGACGCTATCCGCTCTTTGGTCTACTCATTACATTGAGAAACAAAACGGTATGATACAAGATGTTATTGATCCGGTTCCTGTAGAGGCGATAGAGGCCGAGCTGACCCCGTCACGGTTGCTTAGGCCTACCAACAAGGGTAACAATCTGATATATATTCTTGACGGACGCGAGAGCCCGGCGGTGATGCGCGAGATAGGGCGGTTGCGCGAGATCGCTTTCCGCGCTGCCGGCGGCGGCACGGGTAAGGATTGTGACATTGACGAGTTTGACACAATGACCCCTCCTTGCCGGCAGCTGATTGTCTGGGACCCTGAGTCGAGACTCATTTTGGGCGGTTACCGATTTATTCCCGGTCGCGATATCTGCATCAATCCTGACGGCACGCCGCGCATCGCCACCTCCCACATGTTTCACTTCTCTCCACGCTTTATCGAGCACTATCTCCCTTACACCATTGAGCTGGGGCGCTCGTTTGTGCGTCTTGAATACCAGTCGTCAAGGGCCGGCGCAAAGGCGCTGTTCGCTCTCGACAACCTGTGGGACGGGCTGGGGGCCCTGACGGTGGTCTATCCCTACATCCGTTATCTCTTCGGAAAGGTGACAATGTATCCAAGCTATAACCGCGAGTGTCGCGACATGATACTCTATTTCCTCCACAAGCACTTCCCCGACAACGACTCGCTGGTCTATCCAATCAACCCGCTTGCAACCGATATTGACAACAGCGCGATGGAGCGGATTTTTAACGGCAATTGCTTTAAGGAGGACTATAAGATACTGAACAGACAGGTTCGCGATCACGGGTTTAACATCCCCCCGTTGGTCAATGCCTACATGAGTCTGTCGCCAACGATGCGCATGTTTGGCACGGCAATCAATGACACTTTTGGCGACGTTGAAGAAAGTGGCATATTTTTTGCTATAGATGAGATATTTGAAGAAAAGAAAAGGCGCCACATCGGCACTTATCATTCGGCGACACTGCCGGCCAACTAAAATTTCTCATAGGTACACAAAACATCTCTCTCCATCAATATGAAAAACATCCTCGTTACAGTTATCTATATGTTGACAGCCGTCGGTTTGTTTGCTGTCGACAATTATCACCGTCTTGACATGTTTGCGCCTGTCAATCATCGCCTTAAGGCGCCCGATGGGCCGACCGACACAAGGATGCTTGCCGCCATCATCGAGCTTGAGCGCCCCGAGGCGGTTGACTCGTTGAGACAGCTCGGCGTGGTCATTTTCCACGTCAGGGAGCACCTGGCGCTTGCCTGTATCCCGGCTCAGCTTGTCGAGCAGGTGGAAGACCTCGATGACGTCAGGCGTGTGTGCTCGTCGCCGGCATCGACTGTGGCTCTCGACCGCGCCCGCGCGGCAACCGCTCTCGACAACGTTCATGCCGGCACTGATCTGCCTCAAGGCTACACGGGCCGCAACGTGGTGGTCGGCTTTTGTGACGTGGGCTTTGACCCAGGCCACATTGCCTTTGTTGACCCGGCGACGGGCCGGAACCGCGTGTCGCGCGTCATCTCCTACAAAGAGAGCCGCGGCAGCCGCCTTGAGGTCATGCCCGACCAATATCCCGCCTGGCAAACCGACTCGACGGCCCTGTTTCACGCTACACATGTGGCCGGCATCATGACCGGCTCGTCCAATGAATACTCGCTGCTTGGAGTCGCTCCCGGTGCCGAGCTTATGGCAACCGTCAGCGAGCTGACCGATGTTGGCATCCTGGCCGGAGCAGAAGATATAATAGCCTATGCCAAAAGTGTCGGCAAGCCGGCGGTCATCAACATGTCGGTAGGTTCTTACCTTGGGCCTCACGACGGCTCGACGCTTTTTAATGAATATCTGTCGATGCTCGGTCGCGAGGCTATCATCTGTCTTGCGTCGGGAAATTCGGGAAACTCAAAGTGCTCTTTTGAATACCGCCCCGAGTCACGTCAGTCGTTGAGACAAGTTGCCGTTTATGGCACTGACTGGGTTAATTTTGATATTAAAGGCTATATCGACCTGTGGGCCGATGGAGACAAGACATTTGACCTCTCGATAGGAGTGTTGGATACCGACACCCGCCGGGTCATTTACTCTGTGCCGCTGACCACTCTGTCACAGGGCGACGTTGTGGGCATCGCCTCAGTGCAACCCGACGGTGACTCAAAGGTAGTCTTTGACGCCGAGTTTGCCAACTATCTGGAGGGCGTGTTTCTCGCTCAGGCAGAGCTAAACACGCGCAACCGGCGGTATAACGTGACGCTCAAAGTCGACACCCATTGCGCCGCGATGTCGGCACAGGGACCCTGGGCCAGGTTTGTGCCGGCTTTAATAATCGATAGCGAGGATGTGGGTGTCAACGGTTTTGCCGATTGTCTGGGTACCCTTTTCGCCAGTCCCCTCAATGGTCTTGCCGTAGGCCCTGACCTGTCGGTTAGCGACCTTGCCTGTGGAGACAATTTTGTGTGTGTCGGTATGTACACAACTCGCTCTTCCATTGTCTCAGAGGGTGGAAATGAAATAGTTGGTGGCGGGTTTGCCGACATGACGGTCAACAGCGCCTCAGGATATGGCATCGTCAACGGCAACCATCTGCCTCATGTGTGCGCTCCGGGTGCATTTATCATTTCGGCGGTCAGCTCCCCCTTTATTGAAGCCAACCCCGACCAACTAAACCGTGTGGTCTACACCACAACCCGCCCCGAGGGCACCTACCGTTGGATCTATGAGTGTGGCACCTCGATGGCCACCCCCTTTGTGGCCGGCACCATCGCGCTGTGGCTCGAGGCAGAGCCGACACTCACTGTCTACGACATCCTCGACATCCTGGAAAATACCAACTGCCGGCTCAATCCTCCAACACTGCGTGACATGCACGGTTGGATTGACCCTGCGGCCGGTCTAAGGTACATTTTTGAAAAATATGCCGGTGTTGACAATGTTTTGACACCAGGCGGTAGTCAACAGCTCGACATATCGGTGGGGGAGGGTGTGTTGACATTGTCACGACCGTTGCCCTCAGTATCGGAAGTTTCGGTTTACAACATCTCGGGGCAACTCGTGGCCACGCCGCTGACCATCCCCCCGGGAAACACTGCTGTTGACATCCCCGCGCTCCCGACAGGCTGCTACATAGCTCGACTCAGCTCATCTTCAACAACGGTTGCCAAACGTATCTTCATCAGATAATCCCGCCCACCCGAGGCAATGAGACCCTCCAATCACCCCGGGCCTCGTAGAGGTCCATCAGGGGCAACAATCGAGTCTTGGTCTGTCGATCTGCACCGGCGTCGACACAGGCACTCTGTCGACGGAGCGCCAGCGGCGCGAGGTTATGGCTAACCCCATAGGAAGCCTCGGCGAGCATGGGGACAGACTGATAGTAGATATGGAGCCTCGCGAGAGGCGATGTTATGGTTGCAGATATGGCACAGCGCGCAAGATAGATTTGCGACCTGACAGGTGCAGGCATGGAAGATAACACCCATGCCGCTACTATGACATCGCCTCTCGCGAGGCTCCGGGTTGTGGGCTTGCATTGTCCCCGGGTTCGCCAAGGCATCGCCCGGGGTTACCCACAACCTCGCGCCTACCGGCGCTCTGTCGACGCCGGTCACCGAACAGCCGCCGTCAGGCGAGTTATTCGCCCCTCCCCCAAATGAGATGTGCGATAAAGCAGCAATCGCCGTTAGCATGAAAGCTCGCAATCGCCTCACCGAGCCGGCGGCTCGTTATTGTCTGGAACCCTGGGCTTCAGCCCGGGGTTCGTCGAGGAAAATAGAGATGAGCCTCGCGAGAGGCGATGTTATGGTTGCAGATATGGCACAGCGCGCAAGATAGATTTGCGACCTGACAGGTGCAGGCATGGAAGATAACACCCATGCCGCTACTATGACATCGCCTCTCGCGAGGCTCCGGGTTGTGGGCTTGCATTGTCCCCGGGTTCGCCAAGGCATCGCCCGGGGTTACCCACAACCTCGCGCCTACCGGCGCTCTGTCGACACCGGCCACCGAACAGCCGCCGGATGTCGCGGTTGTCGCCCTTAATCTATAACTTTCATTGAAGTTACGTAATATCCCAGCCGATCTCAGCCATGA
>CAYMVS010000072.1:0-10491 GCA_964394205.1 uncultured Muribaculaceae bacterium
GAGGGTCTGGCCGGTCTTGAAGTCCTTGCCGGCGATGGGCATGCCGGTCTTCTCGGCGAGCTCCCACATGGCGGGGATATCGACAGTGGTGTTGGGAGCACCCATGATGAAGGGAGCGCCCTCAGCCAGAGCGGCGTAGGCATAACACATCGAGGGGGCGATGTGCTCTTTGTCGTCGGCCTTCATGGCAGCCTCGAGAGCCTCGAGGGTGTAGTGGCACTTCTCGTCAACGGGAACATAAACCTCGGTTGAGGCGGCCCACAGAACGACCACGCGGTCAACACCATATTCTTTCTTGAAGTTGCGGATGTCTTCGCGCAGCTGCTCAACCATCTCCCAGCGGGTCTTGCCCTCCATGATGTTGTTGCCGTCGAGACGTTTTGCATAGTTGTGGTCAAAAGCGGCTTTCATAGGCTTGATGGCCTCAAGCTCCTCTTTGACGGGGTTGATATCTTTCTCCTTGAGCACCTCGGCGTTGATCGCGCTCTCGTAGGCATTCTCAGGATAAACATCCCACGCTCCGAAAACGATGTCGTTGAGGTCGGCGATGGGAACGATTTCATTATATTTAAGGTACTTCTTGTCTGCGCCTTCGCCTACACGGATCTTGTCATACTGTGTCATCGAGCCGACAGGCTTTGCCAGACCCTTGCGGGCCATGAGAACACCGGTCATAAAGGTGGTGGTGACAGCACCCAGACCGACAACGAGCACGCCGAGCTTGCCGCTGGCGGGTTTAACGTTTGTTTGGTTCATGATCTTGATAAAAATTCTTGGTTTATTTCTTTCAATTATTCTCTTTCTCTCATTGCAATGTTGACCCAACGTGGAGAGGCCATTGTTTCAAAAAAGCGTGTAAAAGTACACTGAATTTTTGAAATTAGAAATTATTTGAGGGTCAAACTTCACTGCGTTTTGCTAATTTATCTTAACAAATCACCAAAACAGCCAAAATAGGTTAATTTCAATCCCTTTTTGCCATGCAAATGTTAACACCGGTTAACGGGGTTAAATCACCAAAATGGCCCGAAACGGGCCTCGGGAGAGGTCATGGCTCAGGGCTGACGGCCGGCACATTGACGTTATATTTGTCAAAAAGCCGACGGGCGGTGCTGTCAAACTGACGCCATGCGCCCTTGAGCGACGGTGGCACCTTGTCGCTCATCGACGAGGGAATCACCCTGAAGTTGCCCTTGCCCCCAACGGGACGCTCGGTGAAAAAAGTGTCGTAGACAGCGCTTTGAAACCTGGCCCTGCCCGACGTGTCACGCCCCACCTTAACCTTGACCAACGCGCCGCCGGTGGTGTTGGGCTTTGTCATGTTGGAAATGAAGTTGCCAAGCGAGTAGACAACCAGCACATCCTTATCCTCCCTGTCGTTGTGGACCACCGTCATGGGCTGAACCACATGGGGGTGTCCGCCGATAATGAGATCGACCCCTTTGTCAATGAGAAATTTGGCCAGGTCGCGCTGCTGGGCGTTCTCGTTGAGCTGATACTCGATGCCCCAATGGATGCCCACACAGATAAGCTCGGCGCCTGCACGCCGGGTCAGCTCAATCTCCCGGGCCATCTTGGTGCGGTCGATATAAGACACCTCGGCACCGGCGCGGGGCATCAGCCCGTTGGTGCCGTAGGTATAGTTGAGGAAACCGATTTTGATGCCGTTGACATCGCGTATAAAGGGAACCAGCGAGTCGCGCTGGGCCTTGTCATTATATGTGCCGAGGTGATCGACACCAATGCGGTCGAGAGCTGTCAGGGTGCGCCTCAACCCCCGGTCGCCCTGGTCGAGCGTGTGATTATTGGCAGTAAAAAACAGGTCAAAGCCGGCATCGCGCAGCGCCTCGGCATAGCTGTCGGGGGCTGAAAAAGTCGGATAACCGGTGTATCTCGGGCCACCTCCCAAGGGGAGCTCAAGGTTGACCACGGCGAGGTCGGCCTTTTTGACCTCGGGAGCGATCAGCTCAAAACACCCGTTGAAATCATAGTAATCGCCCTTGCCGAGCGCCTTGGCGGTGTTGGCCTGAGCCTGATGCTGCATGGCGTCGCCAACAAAGAGCAGCTCGGCCGTGTCTTGTGCCGTCGACCCAACCGCGCCAAAGGTCGAGACCACCTGCAGCAAAGTGAAAAGAAGCGACTTTATCATTATGCCTGAATTTTTGATTGGTCGATAACAGAGGTGTCGGGACCGACGGTGAGCGTGACCCTCGCGCCCTCGATGAGGGGCACGTTGTGGTCTACATGACCGACCGGAGCCTGAAACATGACCGGAAAATTGTAGGGCGCCACACAGTCGCGTATCATATCTTCCATCGAGGAGCTGTCAATGTCGGGCGAATACTCGGTGAACCTGCCGACAATCAACCCTTTGAGCCGCGACAACACTCCCGACAGGCGCAGCGTGTACATCATGCGCTCGATTTTGTAGATCGGCTCGGCCACATCCTCGATAAACATGACCGTGTCGGGGCGCAGGATATCGTAGGGGGTGCTGACCAGGCCGGTGAGCACCGCCAAGTTGCCGCCGTAGAGGGTACCCGTGGCGGTGCCCTGGCGGTTGAAGGGGTGAGAGGCCACCTCATACCGGTTTCCCACACCTTTTAATATCGAGAAGAGCGCTTTAGTGTCCTCGTCGTCGCCGCGGTTGTCGGAGATATGCTTTGTCATCGGGGCATGGATCGAGGCGATGCCCTGGCTTGCCATCAGTCCGTGCAAAGCCGAGATGTCGCTGTAGCCCACCACCCATTTGGGGTCGCGGCGCAGGTTGAGGCGGCTCAGCCGCTCGAGCAGGTGGACCACACCGTAACCGCCGCGCGAGCAGATGATGGCGCGGGTCGACGGGTCGGTGAAAGCCTGCTCAAGATCGCCGTAACGCTGATCGGGGGTGCCGGCAAAGGTGCCCGAGCGCTTGAAGGTGCATGGTGTGACATACGGCTCCCACCCCTGATCTTCAAGGTAGGGAAGGGCGCGATAGACATTCTGTGGTTTGGTGACACCGGCCGGCGAAACGATGGCCACGCGGTCGCCACTCTTGAGGGGTGGGGGTATGATTGTTTTCATGTTGTCATAATATTTTTTACACCCATCGCTTCAAGATGCCGGGCCACCTGCTCAATCTCGCGGTGTGACACCTTGGTCAGAGTGGTGCAAGGGGTCGGGCGGTCGATTGAGTAAAGCATGACCCCGCGCGGCTCAATGTCGAGCAAGGCGTTTCCCAAGGCTTCAACCTCGACGGGTGTAGTGTTGTCGATAGGATTGCCGTCGGGGTCGGCACCGCGCAGCAGCATGGTCTGCACGATGCAGCTGCCTCTCAGGCGCTTGATACCGTTGATGGCCTCGGCCGCGCCATAGCTCTCCCTGACCGGACGGTCAAGACGCCTGATGGTCGAGGACACAGCGCTGTCGAGCTTGACAATCGGGTTGTCGACCTTAAGCATCGCCCTGACCACGCTGTCGCTCGCGGCAAGCATGGTTGCATTGCACAACACGCTGATTTTCACCGCCGGGAAATAGCGGTCGCGCAGGGCTATCGTGTCGTCGACAATCCCCTCAAAGTCGGGGTGAACGGTTGGCTCGCCGTTACCCGAGAAGGTGATGACGTCGAGCGGCTCGCCGGCCTGCAGCATCTGCCTGAGTTTCTCGTCAAGCATGGCGGCCACGGCGGCACGCGAAGGGAGCCCCGTGGTGCCGGGCCCCTGGGCGTTATATCCGGCCTCACAGTAGAGGCAGTCAAAGGTGCACACCTTGCCGTCGTCGGGCATCAGGTTGATACCCAACGAGGTGCCGAGCCGACGAGAATGGATCGGCCCGAAAATTGTCGAGTGAAACAATACCCGCTGCATCAGATCACAACCTTGATGGGAGCCCGATGGGTGGCTGTGGTTACAAAATAGACACCGCGCGGCAGGATGACCTCTGAGCCCTGACTGACAATGTCGAGGGCATAAACCACCTTGCCCGAGATGTCATAGACGCGTGCATCGCGTTGAGGCACAGCCGTGTTAAAAATCAACCGCCCGCTGTCGACTATCATTTCAAGCGGCAGCTCGTTGTCGACACCCGCTATACCCGAGTGGCTGACAAAAACAACATTTGACATTGGCGAGCGATAGCCTAAGCGCACGCTCTGCACCGAGTAGCTCTCGGAGTCGCTTTTGTCAAAGTCTTCGATGAGCAGCGAGTTGCCCTCGGCAAGCAGCTCGGTGGTGGTGGCGACACCACGCGAGTTGACCGTGCGCGTGACGACATAGTAATCAACAACATCGGCGGGCTGATTCCAGTTGGCCACATAGCTTGTCGGGGTAATGTCAGTGGCCTCGGTTGCCACAACGGCAGCGAGTGTCGGCACCGGCACAGCCTCCCCCTCGAGCGACACGTTGATTGACGAGCCGCTGTTGTCATAGTCATAGATGGTGAGCTTGGCGGTGTGCTTGCCCAATTCGGTCGGCTTGTAGGTGACGGCAATCTCACAACCGTTCTCGGAGTTGACACGCGAGGGAGCTATCGAGCGCTCGCTGACGGTAAACATCGAGCGGTTCTGCCCCGTGATGAGCAGCGACACATTGTTGCTGATGTTCTCGCCGCGCACAATCAGGGTTGACACTGACGAGTTCCCCTGGGCGACCTGACTGAAATCGAGCGCCATGCCGTCGACCGGGCTTGTCAGCACCGGGTCGCCCATAGGCGGGTCGGGTGTGGTCGAGGTGTAGAAAAGCTCACCCTTGCGGTCGCCCCAGATGTATTCACACAGGTGGGGGAAGTCAATAAAGGGGTTGCGGTTGTTCTGTATACGGTAAACAGCCTCGTTGCGGTCTATCTCTTTCTGGCTGACCGGGTCCTCCTTAGCCCAGCGCAACAGCATGTTGACCGCCCACGGCTGCAGCGTCGGGTAAGTGTTGTTCTGGGTCATGTAGGTGTATTTCCAGGTCATGTTCTGGTAGCAGGTGACCATATAGAAATAGGTACGGGCAAAGTCGCCCTTATACTCGTCGGCGGGCTCAAACACCTTGGAGTCGCCGCCCCCCTGCCCTGCCACCGGCTGTCCGACCTTCACCAGGCCGTTGTCAAACGAGGCCACTGAAACCTCGCCCAGCGGGTAGTTGCTCTTGGCGCTGTTGGCTTTCATCTCGGAGGGGTAGAGGTGATTGAGGTCGACATAGGGGGGCACATTGGTGTCGCCTCCCCACCAGCTTTTGGGGAACGAGTGCTCGCGGTTGAGGCCGCTGAACGACGGGGCATACAGCGGGATGTTGCTGTACATGTCCCACCACCGGTCGCTGTTGGGATAGAGATCGGTTTGCTGAAACGTCACCTTGAGATTGGTATAGTAGGTGGAATAGCTCGCCGGTATCATGTGGGGATTGATGATGGTGTAGGCCGCCGTCTTGAGGTCGGCGCCCGTCTTGCCGTTCAAGCCCGTGTAATAGCCGGCGGGGATAGCGCTCCACGCGCTGATGGCAGCCATGGCGACGGCCAAAAAAGCGGTGAGACATTTCATGGAGCCACACAAATTTTTCATGACTTAGGTTTTTCAGGGTTATTGTCAATGGAGCTGAACACGCGTGGTCGGGGGCAGGGTGTCGTTGCGCCGGCCGACAGCATCGATCACCTCGTGGGCCAGATGGATGAACGCGCGGCCGGTGATGGTGTCGGGGTCGACGGCCACCGGCTCGCCCGAGTCGCCGGCCTCACAGATGTGTCCCACCAGGGGGATGTCGGCCAGCAAGGGGATATCCATATCCCTGGCCAGCTTGGCGCCGCCGTCGCGACCGAAAATATAATAGCGCTCGTCGGGATGACGCTCGGGGGTAAACCAGGCCATGTTCTGCACCAGTCCGAGCACCGGCACGTTCACCTTGGGGTCGGTAAACATGGTGATTCCACGGCGGGCGTCGGCAAGGGCCACCTCCTGGGGCGTTGTCACGATGATGATGCCGGTCAAGGCAAGAGTCTGGACGAGAGTGAGATGGATGTCGCTCGTGCCGGGAGGCATATCGATGAGGAAATAGTCGAGCTCGCCCCAGTCGGCATCGGTTATCAGCTGGGTGAGGGCGCGCGAGGCCATGCCGCCGCGCCAGGTCAGCGAGGCGTTCTTGTCGACCAGAAATCCTATCGACAGCATTTTGACACCATAGCGCTCGTGGGGGACGATCAGGTCACGGCCATCCACATTGTGGATATAGAGCTCAGCCCCGTTGACCCCAAACATCGTCGGCACCGACGGGCCGAAAATGTCGGCGTCGAGCAAGCCCACGCGATACCCCTCGCGGGCCAGGGCCACCGCCAAGTTGGCGGCCACGGTCGATTTGCCCACACCCCCTTTTCCCGACGAGATGCCAATGATATTTTTCACGCCCGGCAGCGGGTCGACTTTCTCAACCGGCTTTGACGGGCGGGTCTTGACATTGACCTGCACCTGGGCGTCGTCGCTGGCAAAGGTCTTGATGGCCGCCTCGGCCGCCTTGACAAGCGACTTGATGAACGGGTCGGTGGGACGGTCAAAAACCAATGAAAAGGTCACATGACGGCCATCGATGGCGATGTCGTCTTCTACCATATTGCTCTCCACGATGTTACGACCGGTGCCGGGATAGCGCACGGTCGACAGCGCGTCGAGTATCAAGCGGGGATATAATGTTTGCTGCATCAAATTGTTGTTTTTTGTTATCAATCGATTACGGGTGAGAGGTCATTGACACGGCCGCGCGAGAACGAGCGATAGGTGTCATGCTCTATTTCAATGTCGGGCTCAACGAGCGGCCGCGACGGGTCAAGATGCCACGACAGGTATTTGATTGTCAGACCGCGGTCGAGCCACTGCTGCTCATAGAAAGTTCGGATGGAGAGGATATCGGTTGCCACGCCGCTGTGATACAGGTCGGGGGTGTCGGCGACGCGTTCCATCGAGTTGAGCGTGACCATCTCGCGGGTATAGGTGTAGAGAAAAGGCGAGTCGGTCTTGAGATGAATCATGCCGCCGGGCTTGAGCACACGGCGATACAGTTCCATAAATCGGGTCGAGGTCAACCGTTTGCGTGTTTTTTTCATCTGCGGGTCGGGAAATGTGATCCATATCTGGTCAACCTCGCCGGGAGCAAAGAAATGATCGATCAGCTCGATGTGGGTGCGTATGAACGCCACGTTATCCATCTGCATGTCACGGGCCTTGGTGGCGCCTTTCCACATTCGCGCTCCCTTGATGTCGATGCCAATGAAGTTTGAATCGGGGAAACGCCCGGCCAGGCCGACGGTGTATTCCCCCTTGCCACACCCCAACTCAATGACAATGGGATTGTCATTGTGAAAAAAATCTTCACGCCAACGCCCCTTCAAAGGGAAACCTTCGTCCGAAAGCCGGGCAAATGGGTATTGGAAGACCAGATCGATGGTCTCCATCTCACTAAACTTTGACAGCTTGTTTTTTCCCATAATTGTCAGTATCTCAGTTTAACAACGACAGCAACCCCGGGATTGTCGCCGGTTACAACGGCAACGATGAGCACCCCTCGGGGGGCATGGTCGAGGCTCACCAGGCCTGTGGTGCCCTCAAAGCGGTCGCCATGGGCCACAAACCGCCCGGCGGTGTCATAGACCATCACTGTCTTGACCGCAGCCGAGGCCTCGACCTTGAGCGTGGAGGCCTCGATGGAGACATCGACCCCCGGGGTAGTGACGGCATCGACGTCGGCCACTCCGGCCCCTATCTTGTCTATCACAAAATCGCGCCACTGGGGAGCCTGCATGAACTTTTCGACCATATTTTCATTCACATAGAGGCAAACGATACCCTGATCGACACCGGCCCACACGTTGTCGCCCAAGGCGGGCACCTCTGTCAGGCCATTTGCATAAAGCGACCTCAGGGACGTCCACCCCTCCATGGCCCCCTCGCCAATCGAGTCGAGGGCCGCCGGGAAGGTATAGCTCCCGATGTGGGGAATATCGGCCAACGCATAGTCGCCTATGGCTGTGATATGTTCGGTCGATGGCAGCGACTCAGGCTGCAACGACTTGTCTCCCTTGAACATATAGGCCGGCAAAACATGGATGTTGACGTTGCCCGACATGTCGACACCGGCAAGATTGACATCGTCAAAGAAGAGACCCTGGCCGAGCGACTCGACCGACCGGGGCAGCGACACCTCGGTCAGGGCCACACAGTGGGCAAACGCGCGGTCGCCAATCGTCTTGAGCGCCTTTGAGGTGGCGAGAGACGCCTTTGCGAGCCCCGACGAGTTGAAAGCGTCGGCACCGATAGCGACAAGCGCCGTGCCAAAGGGGAACTCTTCAAGCGCCGTGCATCCGGCAAACGCCGAGGCTCCTATCGAGGTCACGCCGTTTGTCAGGGTCACTTTTTTGAGTGACGTGCACCCGCGGAAGGTCGACGGGGCGATCTCGGTCACCGGCACTGTCACCTCGACAAGACGGTCACAGTCGGCAAACGCGTTTCGCCCGACCTTGACAACCCCCGCGGGGATTGAAATTTTAACAATTTTTGAGCCCGCGAGCGCCCCCTCGCCAATGACACGCAGCCCTGCAGGGAGGGTGATTGTGTGGATTTTTGAGCCGACAAAGGCATAGTCGGGCAACCGGTCGGCATCGCTGTGGGCCGCGCCGGTGATCAGCCGGGCGCCGTCATATTCCACAATTTTTGCCCCCGACAAATCAAGAACCTCGAGGTCGGGAAGCGAGGCGAGAAAAACGATATCGGCCGCATCTATCTCTCCATCAACGGTTAACGACGGCGACTGAGCCTCCGTTTGGTTCAAGATGGAGCTCAAGCTGCCGGCCTCGTCAACAGTGACAGCCTTGACCGCCATTGCGGCCAAAAGGGCTATCGATAATATTGCAAATCTTATTTTCATTTTTGTCAAACCATAGTAAGTTTGCAAAGATAACAAATATTATGCAACAATCCAACCGCCGGTTTTGCAGCCTTTCAGCGGGGGCGTACTCAGCGGGAGAGGAGGTTGAGCATCTTGCGCGAGATCATCGTGTTGTCGTTGAGCCCTTGAAAATCTTGCGCGCCGACACCGATGGCGTAGACGGGGACGAAGTTGCCGGCATGGCCGGTGGTGGTGAAGCCGACCCCGGCGTGGTCGTTGAGTATGTTGAAGACCAAGACGGCAAAGGCGTTGAACGAGTTGTAGAGTGTCTCCTGGTCGGCGCTGTTGCGCAATTGGAAAGTGTTTTCAAACGCCTGGTGGAGCTCGTCGGTCTGCCCGTCGGTTAGCTTGACGGTGTCCCAAAACCCGAGGTTCTCGCGCAGGAATTGCTCCATGTCGGGCCACAGGAAGGTCGTTCGCGATTTGAGCAATCCTTTACACCAGTCGCTGAACATATCCTTTGAGATGCGCTGGCTGTCATAGACTTTCAGGTCGGCGTTATACTTCTGGAAACGGTTGCCGAGCGACATGCCGCCGGTGTCATGGTCGGCGGTGACCACGATGAGTGTCTCGTCGGGGTGTTGCAGGTAGAAACGGTAGGCCACCTCGATGGCCTCGTTGAAGTTGACGATCTCCTTTATCACGGCGCCCCCGTCGTTGGCATGGGCGGCATGGTCGATGTTGCCCCCCTCGACCATCATGAAAAACTGGGCCGGCGAGGTGTTGACCAGGTGGTCAAGACACGCCTGGGTCATCAGCGGTAGGGTAAGCACCCCGGCGATCGAGTCGATTGTGTAGCCGATGTTGGAAACGCGCGTCGAGTCGGTGTTGAGCAGAAACACACGGTTTGAGGTCGACGCGGCCAAAGCGTCGAGACCGCGCACCACGTCAACCTTGTGCCGTCTCATCATCTTCATCAGGTCGGTGGGGTTGCCGTCGCTGCCGGTGAGGCCGCGCAGGTTGCTGCCGCCGATAAAGTCATAGCCCGACACGGCTGCATCACACCCTATCTCATAGTACATCTTGCGCGAGGGACGATGGGCATAAAAGGCACCGGGGGTGGCATCGTCGGGAGCCACCGAGGTCACAATGCCTATGCCCCAGCCGCGGCGGTAAAGGTCGGCGGCGATCGAGGGAACGGCGACAGTGTCGGGGGTCACTCCCAGCATCCCGTTGGCGGTCTTATGACCGGTGGCAAGCGCAGTGCCGGCGGCCGCCGAGTCGGTGACCGGCGACGAGGCCGAGTGGGTGGTGCACACGGTGGTGACCGGGAACTGCAACATCAACAGGGGCTTGTCGCTGTGGCGCACGTCGCGGTTGTAGGCCTCGGCCGCCGCCACATGGCCCAGGCCCATGCCGTCGCCAATAAAATAGAAAACAAAACGGGGCGACCCGGCAGACACGCCTGTGAGGGTCGACAGCGCCAGCAACAGCAGCGCCATGGTCAGAGCTCTTGTGACTTTCATGATTTTTTCAGGTTATTTTGTCCTACAAAATTAATGATTTTTTGGCAATATCCATTTTTTTAATAATTTTGAGGCATGAATTTGACCCCGATCATCAGGCAATTGTATTTCAACCGCTTTGTCAAGTCGAGCCTACG
>CAYMVS010000073.1:0-10225 GCA_964394205.1 uncultured Muribaculaceae bacterium
CAATGTTCATGTTGTCTGTT
Organism: uncultured Muribaculaceae bacterium; assembly: GCA_964394205.1. Lineage (GTDB taxonomy): Bacteria > Bacteroidota > Bacteroidia > Bacteroidales > Muribaculaceae > HGM05190. The sequence continues at coordinate 21 of CAYMVS010000073.1, forward strand.
GGAATTTGCGAGATTCTTAGTGGACAAGAACAAAGCGTTTGGGTAAACGCCTTTCCCTAAAAATGATGCACTTTACCCTCGTTCCCGCAGGCATTACCTCTGTAAGCCCCCATATCGGCGTGGTTAAAGCACACCGACAAAGATATTGATTATTTGATTATCCACCAACTTTTTTTGGTATTTCCCCATAAAAACCACATAAGTCGGTATTACCTCAAACAACCGCCGCGCGACGGCAGGCCAATCTACCGATCCAATGCCCCCCTCTTTTCCCCGAGTGTCATGTGCAGATTGACGGCGGCCGGCGACAGAGCGCCCCCGGCGCGTGATTATGTGGGGGTCAGCTGACATGGCCGGTGGGTGACAGAACCGGTAGTATAAAGCCGCGACGGCGGCGAGACAATAATAGCACATTGTCGAGGACGCGAGGGTGAGGAGCCCGTATGCGTAACACCCCGCCGCCCGAGGCTGTGTGTACCGTTCAACATTCGTAATTGGGCCTCGATGAGGTCCATTAGCGCCGACAAATACGCCGGACGGCGGTTGTTCGGAGCCCGGCAGCAACAGAGCGCCGGTGGCGCGAGGTCATGTCGAACCCCAGGCGATGCCTTGGCAAGCCTGGGGACAGTGCAAGCCCACACCCCCTGAGCCTCGCCAGAGGCGATGTCATGATAGTGACATTGGGGTGATGTTTCAGGTCTGCACCTATCAGGTCGCCAATCTATCTTGCGCGCTGAGCCATATCTGCAACCATAACATCGCCTCTCGCGAGGCTCCATGTCTACTTATCTGGCAGTCCCCATGCTCGCCGAGGCTTCGCATGGGGTTAGCCATGACCTCGCGCCGCTGGCGCTGTGTCGACACAGGCGCTGTGTCGACGCCGGTGGCAGATCGACAGACCAGGGCTCGATTGTCGCCCCTGATGGACCTCTCCAAGGCACAGGGTGACGGGGTCGCCATTGATCACATAGCCTCGGTCGCCCGGGGGTTACGTCTGCCGGCTCCACACCCCTGCGCCCTCGACAATGTGCTATTATTGTCTCGCCGCCGTCGCGGCTTTATCGCAACCAGTCTCCCCAATCCTTCGGCGGTCGGTCACCCAATCGCACCTGTCCGCTGACCCTTTTTATTGTGGCGACCATTCACTAAGCATCGGGCGTGCCGTATGAAGCGAAATCTTGGAAAAAATCTTGCCCCCCTCCGCGTTTAGTCACACTTGTCAGTGCCTTCTGTTCAATAGATTGTATTTTATTTTGGAGTGATTTTGTCGAAAATATACGACATTTTTGCGACAAAACAATAGTCGGTGTGAAATAACGGAAAATATCTGAGGGATAACCGACAAGGGCGGGGGAACCAAGGGCGGGGTGTGGGTGTTTATAAGGTATATAAACATGTTGAAGAAATGACAAGACTTATTTTGCTGCGCCACGGCGAGAGCCAGTGGAATCTCGAGAACCGGTTCACGGGGTGGACCGACGTAGAGCTGTCGCCAAAAGGGCGCGAAGAGGCCCGCCGGGCCGGCCGCCTCATCAAGGAGGCGGGATTGGAACCTGACTTTTGTTTCACATCCTATCTCAAGCGTGCCATCCACACGCTCCAGATCGCTCTTGCCGAGATGGATCGCGACTGGGTGCCGGTGGTGAAAGACTGGCACCTGAACGAGCGCCACTATGGCGCTTTGCAGGGGCTTAACAAGGCCGAGACGGCCCGAAAGTATGGCGACGGGCAGGTGAAGACGTGGCGGCGCAGCTATGACGTGCGTCCCCCGATGCTTGACGCTACCGATGACCGCAACCCGGCCGCCGACACGCGCTATCGCGCGCTGACCGCCGACGAGCTTCCGCTGGGCGAGTCGCTGCAAGACACCATTTCACGGGTGAGATGCTGTTGGGAGGAGCTGATAGTGCCGGCAATAAGGTCTAACGACACGGTGCTTGTCGCCGCCCATGGCAACAGCCTTCGTGCCCTCTCGATGATGCTGCTTCACCTTAGCGCCGACGAGGTGGTGTCGCTCGAGATACCGACCGGCAGCCCCCTGGTGTTTGAGCTCGACGACCGTTTGATGCCTTCAAAGAAATATTATCTGTAATCGCCCGTGGGCGCTGAGTGAAATTTAATCAGGCCGGGCATTGAGGAGGGAACCACCTTTTTAATTCTCAGACCAAAATCCTTGGCCACGCGATGCAGCAGCGGCTCAAACGTGCATGCTATCGACCCGACAAAGCAAAGGTTGTCGCCGCTGTAGCGGTAGCCGGCTATATTGCGCGTGAAAAACTGCATGAAGCTGTCATAGACCAGTGTGGCCACATACTCGTTATCTATGTGTTCGGCCAGGAAGAAAGCATAGCTGGCGAGAGTTCGGTTAGGGAGCGAGTTGGTGTAGACGGCATCCATGATCTCGTCGACCGAGAGCTGATATTTCTCATAGAAAGCCTCGCGCAGGGCGGCGGGCGCGATCTCCTTGAGACAGTCGGCCACAAAGCGTTTCCCCAGGAAGGCGCCCGAGCCCTCATCGCCCAAGATATACCCTAACGGGCGGACCTGCCGGGCGATCTCCCGACCGTCATAGAAACAGGAGTTTGAGCCGGTGCCGAGGATGCAGGCCATGCCGGGATTGTTGAGCAACAAACCGCGGGCCGCCCCGAGCAGGTCGCTCTCAACCGTCACCGGTGTTTTAAACTGAGCCACAAGCGACTGCTCCATGATTTTGTTGCGCTCGGGGTTGGCACACCCCGAGCCATAGAAATAGACATGCTCCCAGCGGCGCTTGAAAAAAGCCTCGGGCAGCTCCAGGCGGATGCTGTGGGAAATCTCGCGTCGTGTCTGAAAATAGGGGTTCAGGCCGGCTGTTGTCGCTGTGGCAACCGGCGTTAATGAGTTGTCTATGAGTGCCCACTGGGTGCGCGTTGACGAGCTGTCGGCGATTACTTTCATCGGCTTGTTGATGTTGGGGTTAACCTTACGGGCAACAAAAATATTGATTATTTTTTACTCTTGCAACATCTTGTTTTAGCTTTACTTAAAAATAGCGATTGCACGGCCGGAATGTTGTGACTATATTTGAAAAAACAAACCGATAGTCGGAAATGAAACAGGTCACGATTGTTATATTGTTGATAATAGGCGTGTTGTCAGGGTTGTCACGTGAATGGGTCGACCCCGACGATGCTGTCGACATGGCCTATATCGCCTCGCGCGCGGCCCGCGGCGACACGACCTGCTCGCGCCTGCTATCCACAATTGTAGTGAGCCGGGCCGGCAAGCGGGTGCCACCCGAGGCCACGACCACGCTGAGCCGCGGCCTGATTGACCGGTTCAACATTATTTCAATGAAGCAGGTCAGCGAGATCGCTCCAAATTTCTATATACCCGACTATGGCTCGCGCATGACCTCGTCGATCTACATGCGCGGCATCGGGGCGCGCATCGACCAGGCGGCCGTCGGGCTCATGGTCGACGGGGTGGCGGTGCTCAACAAAGACAACTATGACTTTGACCTGAGCGACATCTCGCGGCTGACGGTCACCCGCGGACCTCAGAGCAGCCTCTACGGGCGCAACACGATGGCCGGCATGATAACCATCAACACCCTGTCGCCAATGGAGTTCACGGGGGTTCGCGCCGCGGTCGAGGCCGGCTCGGGTGCCTCACTCAAGGCGTCGGCCGGGCTTTACCTGCGGCCGGCCTACAATTGGGGCACGTCGGTGGCCGTCGACGCGGGCAAGACCGGCGGTTTCTTCACCAATATATATAACGGCAGGAAAGCCGACGCCGAGGAGAACGCCTCGGCACGATGGAAGGTCGAATATCGCGGCGACAACTCCCTGTCGGTCACCAACACCGCCGCCATCAGCCATACCCGTCAGCACGGCTACCCTTACGCGTCAATCGAGACCGGCCTGATAAACTATAACGACACCTGTTATTACCGTCGCACGAGCTTCACCGACGGCCTCTCGGTCGTCTGGCGCCCGGCGGCGGTCACTTTCACCTCCAAGACCTCGGTGCAGCACATCAATGACAACATGACCCTTGACCAGGACTTCCTGACCGACAGCTACTTCACTCTCACCCAAATGCGGCGCGAGTGGGCCTTCACCCAAGATGTCACCGCCACCGGCACCACGGGGCGCCTCAACTGGCTCGGCGGGGTCTTCGGGTTCTTCAAGAGGGCTGTCATGCAGGCGCCGGTGACGTTTAAGGAGACCGGCATCGACAAACTGATTGTCGACCACCGTAACGAGGTCAACCAGGACTATCCGATAGTCTGGGATGACGACAGCTTTGACTTAGGGAGCGACTTCACCAACCCGGTGTGGGGGCTTGCCGGCTATGCCCGCTCGACATTCACCATCAGCCCTCAATGGCAGGCCGAGGCGATGTTACGGCTCGACTATGAGCACACAGCCCTCTCCTACCACAGCCATTGCATTACCGCCTACACCACACTCGATGCCACCGACCCAACGCGCCCCCCGGTTCCGTTCAACCAACACCTTGTCGACCTCAACGACCGGGGCCGTCTCTCCAAGTCATCGCTGCAATTGCTGCCCCGGCTCAGCGTGAGCTATACCCCCGGGGTGTCGGCTGTTGACAATCTGTATCTCACCGTGGCCAAAGGCTACAAGGCGGGTGGATATAACACACAGATGTTCAGCGATGTGCTGCAGCAGTCGCTCATGGAGACGATGGGGCTGTCGCCAAAATATGACGTGGCCTCGATTGTGGGTTACAAGCCCGAGAAAAGCTGGAACTATGAGATAGGCGGCAACGTGAGCCACAACACCCTCTCGGGGTCGTTTGCCCTGTTTTACATCGACTGCCGCGACCAGCAGCTCACCATGTTTCCCGACGGCACCACCACCGGGCGCATCATGACCAACGCCGGCCACACCCGTAGCGCCGGCTTCGAGCTCCAGACAGCCTGGAGGCCGACCGCGCCTCTTGCCCTGCGCGCCTCGTGGGGTTTTACCGACGCCCGGTTCATCTCGTTTCACAACGGCATAAAAAGCTATGACGGCATGAGGATTCCCTACGCTCCACGCCACACTCTCTTTGTCGACGCCGCCTATACCATCAGCCTGCGCCGGCTGTCGTGGCTGCACAAAATCACCGTGGCCGCCAACTGCCGGGGGCTCGGCGACATCTACTGGGACGAGGAGAACACACAGCATCAGCCGTTCTACCTCCAGGCTGCCGCCAACATCACCTTTCACCGCCATGACGGCTCGCTGCAACTGTGGGTCGAGAATCTCACCGACACCCGCTTTACCACATTTCAATATAAATCGATGGGCAACGTGTTCTTTCAGCCGGGCAAACCACGCCGCTTTGGGGTGACCCTGCGTGTCACCATAGGCACCGGCGACTCCCGCCGACGGCTGACTGCCATCTGACCCCACCCCCACAACTACCGCTCATTAACATCCAAAACAATACCGATCATGAAAAAAAACATTCTCACAACCGCCCTGATCATGGCCCTTGGCACATCGATGACCTCGTGTTTAGACAGCGACAGCAACAAGACCGAGATTAAAGCCACCTTTAACTACTCAGGAGTGTTCAACAGCGTGACCGACCTCAACGACGGCACCACTTTCTACTCCCCCGACTGCTCCTACAACCTCGCCCTCAACTACACCGAGGCCACCCTCTCGTTCACCACGACCAACCTTCAGCTGAGCCCCCTGGCGTCGCCCGGCAGCCTTGCTGTCAACAATCTGCCGTATAAGCTGCAATCAAGCGCGAGCTGGATTCAGGTGGAAGAAACCACCGCCAAAGATGTCATCTCGTCACCTGAGCAACATCAGATCAGCAATGTCAACTTCCAGATTATCGACCGCGAATTAGGGTCGGTCTACTCCCCTCTCATAAGGCTCAACTACACCGTCGACAACCGATATCTGATCAACGTCATCCCCCAGCGCCTGACCTATTATGGCACGCTGACCTCGGTCAACCAAACCACCGGCGACACCTACACCAACAAAACCGTCGAGGTCCACGTGACCATCGAGCCACGCAAAGATATTGCCACCCTCGAGCTTAAAAATGTCAAGTTTGTCGAGGCTATGCCCCGCGCCCTCGACATGACCTTCCCCGACATCCCCTTCACCACCCGCATCGACGGCTACAACCTGGCCATCGGCAACCTCATCCCCACCATCAACAAAGACCCCTTCCCCTCGTTCCCCATCAGCAACCTGACCGGCGCCGCCCAACTCTCAACCGGCAAGATGGATCTGATGTTCAACTGCCACCCGGCAGGGATGGACATGTATGATGTAACCATAGCCCTCCAGCCCACTCCCCTGACAAATATCATGTGACAACCGGGAGTCATGCTTTAACAACATTTAACATTATTTAAACATCCACATCGTCAAGCGGCGATGTGGATGTTTTCTTGTCGCCGGGTCTACATCACGATATATCAAACCTTTGCAGAAAACACCCGGCAGGGCGCCCCGCTCCTCACACCACGGCCTAAAGAGCGCCCCGATAGGTCTTTTTCAGAAATTTTAGTTATATTTGCGGTGAAATTGTGTCGAAAAGCCCGGTGGCAAAGAGTTGCCTGAAGGGTTAACAACGTGAAATTCAGAGCCTCCCCGAGCGGTATGTCATTCCACAACCGCGCGGCTTGGTGTGTTTGAGACAATTTCAACCGATGTTACCTCCTCCTCGCCAAAACAAACCAGTGGAGACCGCCCCGGCGGGTTGACACATAAAGTATTGTAAACCAACAAGCAAACATATTACAATCTACATGGTAACATTAGCTATTCAAAATGCCACATTGGCACTCACAGCGCTGCTGACGGGAGCCGGACTGGTTGCCATCGCCCTGTGGCTGGCGGGGCTCATCTCTCCGCGCTCGTTCAATCCCCAGAAGGGGGAGCCCTACGAGTGTGGCATCCCAACCCGCGGCGAGAGCATGGCACAGTTTAAGGTGGGCTACTACTTGTTCGCAATCCTCTTTTTAATGTTTGACGTAGAGACCGTGTTTCTGTATCCCTGGGCCGTCAAGATGAGTGAACTCAAAGGCACCGGCGTGATCAGCATAGCGGTCTTTTTTGGTGTCTTGGTTTTAGGCCTGGTGTATGCCTGGCGGAAAGGAGCGCTTGAATGGAAATAACGACCAAAAGCATGCCCTACGAGGCATGGCAGGATAACGAGTATATCGAGAAGTTAGTCGACGAGCTGCGTCAGAGCGGCACCAACATCATCGTCGGCTCGCTCGATAAATTGATCAACTGGGGGCGCAGCAATTCACTCTGGCCGCTCACATTTGCCACCAGTTGCTGCGGCATCGAGTTTGTGTCGCTGGGCGCCGCCCGATATGACATGGCGCGGTTTGGCTGGGAAGTAGCCCGCGCCTCTCCACGTCAGGCCGACTTCATGATGGTGGCCGGCACTATCGTTCACCGCATGGTTCCCGTGTTCCGCCGCCTGTATGACCAGCTGGCCGAGCCCAAGTATGTAATCGCCTGCGGCTCATGTGCCATCTCGGGCGGTCCGTTCAAGAAAAGCTACCATGTGGCCATGGGTATTGAAGACATCGTGCCGGTCGACGTGTTTGTGCCCGGGTGTCCTCCTCGTCCCGAGGCTATGATCTATGGCATCATGCAGCTCTCGCGCAAGATAAAGGTGGAGAAATTTTTTGGCGGCGTCAACCGTCAGCAAAAACAAGAAGAATTTCTCAAAGAGCACCCCGTCGAGGGCATTGACGATTAAATCGATTACCCCCCCTTATAACCAACGGCTATAACCATTGATCATGGCAATAGATATAAAGCAAAAAATCACAAGCCTCGTGCCCCAGGCCACCTTTGATGAAGAGGCTGACATTCTGCAAGTGACCGTGCCCGACAGCAACTGGCACGAGCTGGCCTCGGCCCTGCGCCGCGACCCCGACCTCGACTTTGACTTCCTGGTGACAATCGTGGGCATGGACTGGAAAGACGCCTTCGGATGTGTCTACTACCTCACCTCGACGGCCACCAACCGTCACCTGTCGGTGAAAGTGCTTGCCCCCGACCGCGACAAGCCGATGATACACTCGGTCTACGACCTGTGGGCCATCGCGACAATCTTTGAGCGCGAGGTGTATGACTTCTTTGGCATCATCTTTATCAACAACCCCGACATGCGCCGCCTGTTCCTGTCGATCGACTGGAAAGGCTACCCCCTGCGCAAGGATTATGACGCCGACCCCTCCATCAACCCCGTCAGCATCGAGAACGAGCGCCAGAGCGACTTCACCCACACATATATAGAAAAGGATGGCGAGGTTGTCAAAGAGGAACGCCGCATCTTTCAGTCCGACGACTTTGTGGTCAACATCGGCCCTCAGCACCCGGCCACCCACGGTGTGTTGCGTTTCCGCACGGCTGTCGACGGCGAGACCATCAGGAAGATCGATGTCTACATGGGCTATATCCACCGCGGCATCGAGAAGATATGTGAGGGCCTGACCTACCCCCAGACACTCCACTTCATGGACCGAATGGACTACTTCTCGGCCCACCACTATCACCACTGCCTCTGCATGACCATCGAGGAGGCCGCCGGCATCACTATCTCGCGGCGTGCCCAGGTGATACGCGTGCTCATGGACGAGCTGTCGCGCATCGCCTCACACTGCCTCTTTATCGGCACCTACTGCATGGATCTCGGGGCAACGACGATGCTCTTCTACACCCTGCGTGTGCGAGAGCAGATTCTTGACATCATGGAGCGCACATGCGGTGCCCGCATGACTTTCAACTATGACTGCATAGGCGGCGTGATGCAAGACCTCGACGCCAACTTTGTCACCGATGTCAAGGCCCTGCTGGCAGTGCTCCCCGCCAATATCAAAGAGTATAACAAGATATTCACCGGCAACGTTATCGCCAAAAACCGCATGGAGGGTGTCGGGGTGCTAACCCGCGACGACGCTATCTCATGGTCGGTCACCGGCCCGTCGGGACGCGCCTCGGGATGGGCGTGCGACGTGCGCAAGACCGATCCTTACAGCATCTACTCCGAGCTCGAGTTTGACGAAATCGTCCGCACCGAGGGCGACTCAATGGCCCGCTTCAAGGTGAGAATGGAAGAGATGGAGCAGAGCGCGCGCATCATCGGGCAGCTCATCGACAATATCCCCGAGGGGGAATACTGCGTCAAGGTGCCCAAAGTGCTCAAGCTCCCTGTCGGACACTGGTTCAAGACCGTCGAGGGTTGCCGCGGCACCTTTGGCGTTTATCTCGAGAGCGACGGCACCACCTCGCCCTATCGCCTCAAGCTTGCCCCGCCTTGCCTGCCGGCAGCTGCCGTGGTCGACCACATCACCCGCGGCCAGAAGATTGCCGACCTCATCACCATCGGCGGCTCGCTCGACTATATCGTGCCCGACATGGACCGTTAGGCCGACTCTTCACTCCACGTTGACAACCAATCATTTAATATCCAATAAAGCATTTCAGACATGCAAGACCTTTCAATATTCACCAAGTGGTTTCACGAATTGCTCACAGAGTTTGTGAAGATGCCCCAGTGGGCAGCCGTCACCCTTGAGTGTCTCCTCATTGGTGTTGGCCTGTTGTTGCTCTACGCGCTGCTGGCTCTCTTTTACATCTATTTTGAGCGCAAGGTTTGTGCCGCTTTCCAGTGCCGCCTCGGCCCCAACCGCGTCGGCCCATGGGGATTGCTGCAGAGCTTTGCCGATATGTTCAAGATTCTCATCAAAGAGCTTATCTCGCTCAACCACACCGACAAATTTCTGTTTGCTCTCGCCCCCTATCTGGTCATCATCGCCTCGATGTTGGCGTTTGCCGTCCTCCCCTGGGGCAACGGGCTGCAAATCATTGACTTCAACGTCGGCATCTTCTTCCTGGTTGCCGTCTCGTCGATTGGCGTGCTCGGCATCCTGCTGGCCGGATGGTCGTCAAACAACAAGTTTACGCTCATCGGCGCCCTCCGCTCGGGTGCCCAGATGATTTCTTACGAGATTTCCATCGGTCTGTGTGTCATCACAATGGTTTGTCTGGCCGGGTCAATGTCGGTAACCGACATCGTGGCCAAGCAGAAAGACCTTTGGTTCATCTTCTCGGGCCACATTCCGGCCATCATCGCATTCATCATCTACCTGATAGCAGGCACCGCCGAGACCAACCGCGGCCCGTTTGACCTCCCCGAGGCCGAGAGCGAGCTGACCG
>CAYMVS010000074.1:0-9951 GCA_964394205.1 uncultured Muribaculaceae bacterium
GAGGGTGCGCATGTTGTGGAGGCGGTCGGCCATCTTGATGAGCACCACGCGTATATCCTCGCTCATGGTGAGCAGCAGCTTGCGGAAGTTCTCGGCCTGTGCCGATGCCCTGTCGCCGAATATTCCACCCGAGATTTTGGTCAGGCCCTCGACCAACTGGGCTATCTTGGGCCCGAAATGCTGCTCGATGTCGTCAACGGTGTAGTCGGTATCCTCGACCACATCGTGCAGCAGCGAGGCACATATCGAGGTCGACCCCAGCCCGATCTCGCGGCTGGCGATACGCGCCACAGCGATCGGGTGAAGTATATATGGCTCGCCCGACCGGCGGCGTATTCCCTTGTGGGCCTCCTTGGCAAACCGGAAAGCTCGCTCGATGATCTCCACCTTCTTGCGGTGGTTGCTGGCAAGGTAGCCGTTGAGCAGGTCGCGAAACTCGGCCTCGACCATCTGCTCCTCCTCAAGGGGCGTTTTGTTATATTCAGCAGGCATACTATCGTTTTAAAACACAAAGGTACACAATTTCCCCGACATAACAATAACCCGCTCCCCCCTCGGGTCACAAACCCCATCCATCTGCCGGCATTAACATTAAACCGACATTTTTTGAGGCAAAAAAACAAATAATTTGTTAATTTGACAGAAAAAACACAATAAAATGTTTATAGTTGTAAAAATTTGTTGTAACTTTGCGCCTAATTATTCTCAAAACGTTTCATCGGATATGATTGATAAAACGGTCGCCCGGGCCGGCGTTTCCACGGCCCAGGGTTGTTAAAATGCTTATATCTATTTATTTAAATTTTTATGTCTAATTGTTTTTGTGTATGAAAAAGCTGTTTCTATTACTTACGGCTCTTCTATGCCTGGCTGTGACATCTGTTGCCCAGACGATGTCAGTTAAGGGTATAGTTGTAGACGGCTCGACTCAAGAGCCCCTCGCGGGTGCTACAGTCTTGCCTCTGGGAGGCGGCCAGGGCACTGCTACCGACATTGACGGAGCGTTCCAACTGACCGTTCCTGCCAATGTAAAGCAACTCCAAGTGTCTTATGTAGGCTACAAGACCGTGAAGGTTCCTGTACAGCCGCAAATCAACGTATCACTTGAAGCCGACAACCAACTTGACGACGTCGTTGTGGTTGGTTATTCACAGAAAAAAGCCGGCTCGATTGTCGGCGCTGTATCAGTGGTTGGCTCGGAGACATTTCAAAACATCCCGACGGCGACCTTTGTCGACGCCCTCCAGGGTCAGGTGTCAGGCCTTAACATCTCCTCGGCCTCGGGTGACCCCTCGGCCACAGAGACCTCTGTGCGCCTGCGTGGTGTCAACTCGCTGACCGCCGGCAACACCCCGCTGTTCATCCTCGACGGCGCCCCCGTCACCTCATCGGTGTTCACCACCCTCAACCCCAACGACATCGAGTCGGTGACCGTGCTCAAAGACGCCGCCTCAATCTCAATCTACGGCTCGCGTGCCGCCAACGGTGTCATCGTCATCACCTCAAAGAAAGGCAAGTTTGGCGAGAATGCCCGCGTGAGTGTCCGCGCCAACTACGGCTGGTCACAGATGGTGCCCGACAAGGTTGACATGATGTCATCAAAAGAATATGTGCAATACCGCGACTTGATCGGCCAGCCCGTCAATGACGAGATACGCAGAGCCGTCGACGTCTACGGCATCAACACCGACTGGCGCAAAGAGACCTTCAACAGCTCGGCTCCCACCTACTCTCTCGAGGCAGCCATCAGCGGCGGCAGCGAGAACCTGAGCTACTATGTATCGCTCAACCACTATGAGAGCGACGGTATCATCGCCCAGAGCCACCTGCGCCGCGAGACCCTCCGTTTCAGCCTCAACACACGCGTCACCAACTGGTTCCGCTTTGGCCTCCAGAGCAACCTCGGTTACCGCAAGAGCCAGCAGAACAGCGAGTCAAACGCTATCTATGACGGCGACGGCATCTATCGCTCAAACCCGATGTTCTTTGCCCGCACCGTGTTCCCCTTTGACTCTCCCTACTACTACACAATAGGCGAGGACGGCATGCCCGTCTATGGCGAGCGCGCCAAGTATCTCCACTTCTCCGACGCCATCACTCCCCAGGCCGTCTACGAGACCCGCTCTCCGTCACAGAGCAACGTGACCGCCAACGTCACTCTGATGGAGCAGATCACCCCCATCAAGGGTCTGGTGTTACGCGCCCAGCAGAATGTCGACGCCTTTGACTACCGCTATGAGGGCTACAGCTGGCCTCTGGATGTCATCGAGACACCCATGGGCGACCGCTATGACTGGGACGGCCAGTTGACCGGCCGCGTCAGCGAGTCATTCCAGCGCTACACAGCCTTCACCTACACCAACACCGCCGAGTATAACCATCTCTTTGGCGACAAGCACGATTTCACCGTCCTGTTGGGTCAGGAGGCCATCATCACCAAGTCAAACCAGTTTGGCGTTTCATCTAACGGCCACACCGACATCCGCCAGATGCTCCTCACCCAGGGTATCGAGGTAGCGATGCGTAACCTCTCTCAGTCGATCACAAAATCGGCCTTCAACTCTTACTTTGCCAACGTAAGCTACAACTACGACTCAAAATATTTTGTCGAGGGTACGATCCGCCGCGACGGCAGCTCGAAATTTGCCCCGGGCCACCGTTGGTCAACATTCTACTCGTTTGGCGCCATGTGGAACGCCAAGGCCGAGGCTTTCCTCAACCAGTACACCTGGCTTGACGACCTGCGCGTTCACGCAAGCTACGGTACAACCGGTAACTCATCGATCAGCAACTACATGTATCAGGGTCTTGTCGGCTCGACCTCTGTGGCCTACAACGGTCATGGCGGCATGGGTGTCGCTCAGGCCGAGAACAAGGACCTCACATGGGAGACCGTCCGCTCGTTTGACCTCGGTATCAACTTCGGTTTCCTCAAGACCATCTCGGGTGAGATCAACTTCTACAACAAGGAGACAGTCGACATGCTGATGACCATCCCCTACAGCTACACCACAGGCTATGGCGCCGGCTTTGGCAACATCGGCAACATGCGCAACACCGGTGTCGACCTCGACCTGCGTTTTGACATCATCAAAAACCGCGACTGGTACTGGGCAATCCGTGCCAACTTCAACTACAACCACAACGAGATCACCAAACTGTTTGACGGTCAGGACACCTACACCATCCCCAACACCGGCCAGCAGTATAAGGTCGGTCACTCGGCAGGCGAGTTCTTTGAGGTACGCTGGGCCGGCATCGACCCCCGCGACGGCCAGCAGATGTGGTATGACCGCGACGGCAACCTTACCAAAGTGTTCAACGAGGAGGAAGACGCCGTGCTCGTCAACAAATCGCTCTACGCCCCCTATTCAGGCGGCTTCGGCACCGACCTGCGCTGGAAAGGCCTCTCGCTAAAGGTTGACTTCAACTGGGCTGCCAAGAAGTACATGATCAACAACGACCGCTACTTCATCGAGAACAACAACATGGCCATGGACCGCAACCAGATGACCTCGATGCTCAACGTGTGGACCACCCCGGGCCAGGTGACCGACATCCCTGCCGCCGACGGCCAGGTGCTCCAGTTTGACACCCACCTGCTCGAAAACGCGACCTACCTGCGACTGAAGACCCTCACCCTTCAGTACAACCTGCCCCAGAGCATCCTCAACACCCTGCGTGTCAGCAACATCGGCATCCATTTCACCGGTCGCAACCTCTTCACCATCACCGACTACACCGGTTATGACCCCGAGCCCGAGTCAAACGTTGTTGCCTTCTTCTACCCCAACACCCGCCAATATGAGTTTGGTATTGAGGTTTCGTTCTAATCATTTACAACACAATCCCGACGAATAAAGAAAATGAAAAAAATATTTCTATCATTATTGCTTGCCGGCAGCCTGTTGACCTCGTGTGATATGGACCTCAACCCAGCGGGTTCGATCAACGACAAAGAAGCCATCGAGACCGCCCGCGACTGTGAGCGCTACCGCAACGGCATCTACAACAACATCCGCGCGCTCTCTGTCGGTCCCTACATCTACTACACAGAGATCCAGATGGACCAGTTCCTGGGCACCATCATGAACGGTAACCGCATCGGCAATCTGTCAAACGGTGTCATCCTCTCGTCCGACACCGACATCGAGTCAATCTGGGGAGGCCTCTACGGCGCCATCGGCTCGATCAACTACTTCCTGCCCCGCGCCCAGGCCGTGCTCGAGAAAGAAGACCTGACAAACGAAGACCGCATCAACATCAACCACTATCTGGGCGATGCCTACTTTGCCCGCGGTTTCTTCTACTACTGGCTCCTCGACCACTTCTGCCCCGACTACAAGAGCGAGAACGAGCCCTACGGCCTCTGCCTTGTGACTGACTACGACCCCACCGCCGATAAGGCTACCTATCCCGGCCGCTCAAAACTGAGCGAGACCTACACTTTCATCGAGAAAGACCTCGACACAGCCTACACGCTGCTCAAGGAGTTTGAGGAACTGGGCACCGACGACAACGCCACCATGCTCACCCCCTACGCTCCCTACGTCAGCTCATACGCCGTGCGCGCCCTCCAGGCCCGTCTGGCCCTGCTCAAGAAAGACTATGCAACCGCCAAAAAGTATGCCGACGAGGTTATCCAGGCCGGCACATGGCGCCTGCAGGCTCGTCTGACCTATGCCGGCATCTGGAAAAACGACCAGTCGACCGAGTTTATCTTCCGTCCGATCTCGTCGTCGGCCGAGCTCGGCATCTCCTCGACAGGCAGTGCATGGATCTCGACCAACCAGTATGCAGCCGACTATCTCCCCTCGGCCGACGTTGTCAACCACCTCTACGGCGACAAAGACTGCCGCAAGGACGCCTTCATCGGCAGCCGCGACCTGCTCAACGACGGTACATTCGTCTCGGGCGCGCCGACATTCGTCAAATATCCCGGCAACACCTCTCTCGACACTGACGACCCCCGCCTGCTCAACATGGGCAAACCCTTCCGTCTGTCCGAGCAATACCTCATCGCCGCCGAGGCATCCTACGAGCTCAACCTCGCTGCCGATGCCAACCAATATCTGTATGACCTGCGCCGTGTGCGCATCTCAGGCTACAAGCAGGAGATATTTGCCGGCACCGAGCTGCGCGACCAGATACGTCTCGAGCGTAACCGCGAGCTCATCGGCGAGGGTTTCCGCATGAGCGACCTGCGCCGTTGGGGCTTAGGCTTTGAGCGCAACTCGACCTACACCAACATCCCCGGCATCGACGACATCCTCGTGCAGGCCGGCCTGAACGTGACCTATCAGCCCAACGACTACCGTTACACCTGGCCCATCCCGGCATCGGAGATGCAGGTTAACCCCCAGCTCACCGGCCAACAGAACCCCGGTTACAGAAAATAATGCAGCGTTTGTATTAACCACAATTAATTCAACAGACTACAAATATGAAACTTAACAAAATATTCGCCATCTGTCTCGCGGCCCTCACCCTGACGGCTTGCTCCGATGATGACGATAAGAAAGAGTTTAACTCCAATGCCGGCGTGACTGTCCAGATGGAAGACTCGGAGATTTCGGTTATGGAAAACCTGGGTCTCTTTGATGTGCCCATCGTGGTCAACGGTGATGCCAACGGCTACATAGAGGTAAACGTCAAAGTCTATGACGGCACCATCAACAACGACGATGAGGAGCCCGCCATCAACGACGCCCACTTCTTTGTAACATCGACAAAATGCTACATCAACCCCGACTCAAAGACCGGCAACATCGAGATCCGAACCCAAGACTTCCGTCTGCCCCAGAAGACACGCTCGTTCACCGTCACCATCGAGAGCGTCAAGGGCGCCACTGTGCAGGGTAACGCCACGACAACCGTCTACATCCTCGACAAGGGTACATCACCCGAGTTTGCCGAGCTCCTGACCGGCGAGTGGATCATCTCTTACATGGACTACAACTCAGAGACCGGCAAGTACGACATACCTCGCGCCGACCGCGGTGTCGCCCTCATCGTCGACCAGGCCAAGATGACCTTTGAGATCACCAACTTCACCAGCTTTGGCTTTACCCTGCCGTTGGTCTACGAGTTTGACGAGGAGATCAACTATGGTGACGTTGCCATGCGCCTTGGCGCCGTGCTTGGCGGTCCGTTCAACTTTGGCGAGGAGTATGGTCTGTGCAACATGTGCTTGAAAGACGTCACCCTCAACAAAGACAAAGGCAGCACGCCCGGTCAGTGGAACAACAAGTACAACGCTGTCAAGTTTGGCAAGACCGAGTTTGGCGCCAACGTCGTAAGACTCGAGAACGGCAATGCCATCGGTGTCTACACATCATGGAGCGACATTGTCCTGACCCACATCGTTAGATAATAGTTTGATGAAAGAAACATATCTAAGCAAGTAATAGACAACAGAGAATTTTGCACCTTCAGGCGAGCCGCCCCGCGACGGGACGGCTCGCTTTTTTACCCCACATCAAAAATTGCCCGAATGTTGGAATAATCGACAAAATGTTGTACCTTTGCCAACGATTTCACGATAATCAAGACAAAACGTCTCTCCCGGCCCGCTTTTGCGTCACTTTTTGCCTTTTTATTCAGAATCACCCGTCATCCCCTCCTCATTTCGTGCAAGACAATTCATGCTATAACGGACAATAATTATTTTTAAGGTAAAAACAGATTTATTATGAAAGCAGCAGACGTGTTGAGCGACCTTCGTCGCCGTTTCCCCAACGAGCCCGAGTATCTCCAGGCGGTCGAGGAGGTTCTGACCTCCATTGAAGACGCCTACAACGAGCACCCCGAGTTTGAGCGCTACAACCTGATAGAGCGCCTTTGCATCCCCGACCGCATCTACTCGTTCCGTGTCTCGTGGGTCGACGACAAAGGACGCGTGTGCAACAACATGGGCTACCGCATCCAGCACAACAACGCCATCGGCCCCTACAAGGGGGGCATACGCTTTCACTCGTCGGTCAACCAGTCGATCCTCAAGTTTCTCGCCTTTGAGCAGACATTCAAAAACTCGCTGACCACGCTCGCCATGGGCGGCGCCAAAGGCGGCAGCGACTTCTCGCCCCGAGGCAAGAGCGACATGGAGGTGATGCGCTTCTGCCAGGCCTTCATCCAGGAGCTGTGGCGGCAGATTGGCCCCGACACCGACGTGCCCGCAGGCGATATCGGCGTCGGTGGCCGCGAGGTCGGATACATGTATGGCATGTACAAAAAGATGGCCCGCGAGAACACCGGCACCTTCACCGGCAAAGGGCTCGAGTTTGGCGGCTCGCTGATACGCCCCGAGGCCACCGGCTATGGCAACGTCTACTTCCTGCTCAACATGCTGCAGACCCGCGGCATTGCTCTCGAGGGGAAACGCGTGGCCATCTCGGGCTCGGGCAATGTGGCCACCTACACCGCCGAGAAGCTCCTGCAGCTCGGCGCCAAGGTCGTGTCGCTGAGCGACAGCGACGGCACCGTCGAGATACCCGACGGCATCACCCGCGACCAACTCGACTACGTGTTCCGCCTCAAAAACTTCTACCGCGGCCGCATCAGCGAGTTTGCCCAGGAGTATGACCTCCCCTATCACCCCGGCGAGCGCCCCTGGCATATAGTCAAGTGTGACATCGCCATGCCCTCGGCCACCCAGAACGAGATCGACGGCGACGACGCCCGCGCCCTCCTTGCCGGCGGCTGCATCGCCGTCAGCGAAGGCGCCAACATGCCCTCCACCCCCGAGGCCATCAAGGAATTTCTCGCCGCCCGCATCCTCTATGCCCCCGGCAAGGCAGCCAACGCCGGCGGCGTGTCAGTGTCGGGCCTGGAGATGGCACAGAACTCACAGAAACTCACCTGGAGCGCCGACGAGGTCGACGCCCGCCTGCGCGCCATCATGGCCGACATCCATCACCAGTGTGAGCTCTTCGGCCGCGAGAGCGACGGCTACATCAACTATGTCAAAGGCGCCAATGTGGCCGGTTTCATGAAGGTCGCCCGCGCCATGATGGCCCAGGGTATTCTCTGACCCCGGATTTACATCCCCGGCCCGGCGCCGGCGGCAATGAGGCAGGGATGCACCGCGGTGCATCCCTGCCTTGGCCTCAAACGTCATCAGCGTGTCAACGATATGTTTTGCCGGGGGGCTGTAAAAAACCTTTGTATTTTCAAATTTATTGTCTAAATTTGTGGCTGATTACCTTTAGAATATCATGACTGACAAGACTGACCATGTAGCAGCGACGCTGAATGTTCTTCGTGCGGCCCACCCCGACGACGTAAAACGCTATGACACCGACACCCTGCGGCGCCATTTCGTGATGGAGCATGTTGTCGAGCCCGACGAGATATACATGACCTATTCTCTCTATGACCGTCTCATCTATGGCGGCGTGGAGCCGGTTGACCGCCCTGTCGGGCTCCCTGTGCCGCCACAGCTCAAGGCCGACTACTTCCTTGAGCGCCGCGAGCTCGGCGTGATCAACATCGGCCCCGGCAGCGGCTATGTCGAGGTCGACGACACGCGCTATCAGCTCGGCAGCCATGACGCGGTCTATGTTGGCCGCGGCCACCGTCAAGTCATCTTTGGCAGCGACAAGCCCGACAGCCCCGCGGCCTTCTTCTTTGCCTCGGCGCCGGCCCATCGCTCCTACGCCACCCAGGTTGTCAGCATCACCCCGCGCCAGGGCGCCCTGCAGGCCAACAGCTTTGACGCCGGGAGCGCCGACGAGTGTAACGCCCGCAAAATCAACCAGCTGATTGTCAGCAACGTGCTCGCCGAGGGTCCCTGTCAGTTGCAGATGGGGCTCACACAGATAAAGCCCGGCAGCGCGTGGAACACCATGCCCGCCCACACCCACGACCGCCGCGTCGAGGTCTACTTCTATTTTGACCTGCCCGGGGCCAACGCCGTGGCCCACTTCATGGGCGAGCCCGACCAGACGCGCGTCATCTGGATGCACGACCGCCAGGCCGTCATCTCGCCCGAATGGTCGATCCACTCGGGAGCCGGCACCTCGGGCTACAGCTTCATCTGGGCCATGGGGGGCGAGAACCTCGACTATGCCGACATGGACACCCTCAGCCCAAACCAACTGAAATGACCGACTAAACATTTTAAACATCATAACCAACCATTAAAATCAATAACTTATGAGCAAAATTGTAACACTTGGCGAGATCATGCTCCGCCTTTCTCCGCAAGAATGTCATCGTTTCGTGCAGGTAGACTCATTTGACGTCATCTGGGGCGGCGGTGAGGCCAACGTAGCCGTCAGCTGTGCCAACTATGGCCACGAGGCTTACTTTGTGTCCAAGCTCCCCACCCACGAGATTGGCCAGGCAGCGGTCAACGCCCTGCGTCGCTATGGCGTAAACACCAAATTCATCGCCCGTGGCGGCGACCGTGTAGGCATCTACTACTGTGAGAAGGGTGCATCGATGCGTCCGTCAAAGGTTATCTATGACCGCGCTCATTCAGCCATCGCCGAGGCCGACGTTGAAGACTTTGACTTTGACGCCATCATGGAGGGAGCCTCATGGTTCCACTGGAGCGGCATCACCCCCGCCATCTCCGACAAGGCCGCCGAGCTGACCCGTCTTGCCTGTGAGGCCGCCAAGCGCCACGGCGTGACCGTGTCGGTCGACCTCAACTTCCGCAAGAAGCTGTGGACCAAAGAGAAAGCACAGTCAATCATGCGCCCCCTGATGCAGTATGTCGACGTTTGCATCGGCAACGAGGAAGACGCCGAGCTCTGCTTAGGTTTCAAGCCCGACGCCGACGTCGAGGCCGGCGAGACCAACGCCGAGGGCTACAAGGGCATCTTCAAGGCCATGGCCAAAGAGTTTGATTTCAAATATGTCATCTCAACCCTGCGCGAGAGCTTCTCGGCCACCCACAACGGCTGGAAAGCCATGATCTACAACGGCGAGGAGTTCTACGAGTCAAAA
>CAYMVS010000075.1:0-9092 GCA_964394205.1 uncultured Muribaculaceae bacterium
CGACCACACGCCCCCCAGACGCGTACTCTAACCGGGCTGAGCTACACCCCGATGGTGTTGTTTGCTTTTGAATGTAGGGGTTTCTCTCAAAAGCGTTGCAAAGGTAGATGTTTTCAACGAGCCATGCAAGTTTTTCTGTAAATATTTACACAAATTAACAATTGATTCTTACAGAACTGGTTTTACATGGATGTTTATGTGCGCTTGATGTTTCTGTGGTTCAATGTGTTGCTCTTCCCTTAGACGCTGTCTCAATCATTCGGTTGGTGTTGTCCCGGCCATTCTTCTCAAAATGATAATGGCAATCTGTTTTGGCTGGTGTGCCGATGAAGATGCTGTGTAATGGCCTTGACATAAATATTGAGAAGTTGTTAGTAACCGATGCAGCGAGGCTTGTGCATGGCCTGAGGGGTGGCTGTGCTCATATAAGTGTGTCTGTGCTTATATAAAAGAGTGGTTGCCCTTTCAGAATTGGAGGATGGTCGGCCGGTGTATGTGTCCCGGTCAACTATTTCCTGACGTTGGGGAAAGGGCGGGGCCCGGGGGCTATATGGGCGATTTTCTGCTTGAAAAATTTGCCTGAGATTATATTTTTTCGTAATTTTGTGTGCATTTTAAGGGGTGGCTTGAGAGCCGCTTTTTTGATAAACGATAACTCAAATATTTAAATATGGCAGAAAACGAAGAGGTGTATAGCGCCAGTAACATTCAGGTGCTCGAAGGCCTGGAGGCGGTGCGCAAGCGTCCGGCGATGTATATTGGAGATATAAGTGAAAAAGGTTTGCATCATCTTGTCTATGAGGTTGTTGACAACTCAATAGACGAGGCGCTTGCCGGTTTTGCCAATCACATTGATGTGACAATCAACCAGGACAACTCGATCACTGTGATTGACAACGGGCGCGGAATACCGGTCGACATGCATGAGAAGGAGCATAAGAGCGCCCTTGAGGTCGTTCTGACGGTGCTCCACGCCGGTGGCAAGTTTGACAAAGGGTCTTATAAAGTGTCGGGCGGTTTGCATGGTGTCGGTGTGTCGTGTGTCAACGCGCTTTCCACCTATCTCCGGGCCGAGGTGCACCGCGATGGAAAGGCCTACGTCCAGGAGTTTTCGTGCGGCAAGCCGACCACCGGGCTGCGCATCGAGGGCGTGTCAAACCACACCGGCACGTCGATCACGTTCAAACCCGATGCCTCGATTTTCACCGTGACGGTCTATGACTACAACACGTTGGCCAACCGTCTGCGCGACCTCGCGTTCCTTAATGCCGGCATCACGCTGACGCTGACCGATATGCGTGAGGTTGACGAGAACGGCGTCCCGCGCCACGAGGAGTTTTACAGCAGCGAGGGCCTGAGGGAGTTTGTGGCCTATATCGACGGCAACAAGGAGTCGCTCATCAATGACGTGATCCATCTAGAGACCGAGCGCGGCGGCATTCCGGTTGAGGTCGCGCTGACCTATAACAATACTTATAATGAGAATGTCTACTCGTTTGTCAACAATATCAACACAATAGAGGGCGGCACACATCTGACGGGATTCCGTCGCGGTTTGACCTCGACGCTGAAGAAATATGCCGAGGACAACAAGCTGCTTGAAAAGGTAAAGGTCAATATCGACCCGGCCGACTTTCGCGAGGGCCTTACGGCAGTCGTGTCGGTTAAGGTGATGGAGCCTCAGTTTGAGGGGCAGACCAAGACAAAACTCGGCAACAACGAGGTGATCGGCGCGGTGCAGACGGCTGTCAGCGAGGCGTTGAAAACCTATCTCGAGGAGCATCCCAAGCAGGCCCGTGTGATTGTCGACAAGATAATCATCGCGGCCCAGGCCCGACACGCGGCGCGTAATGCCCGCGAGAAGATATTGCGCAAATCGCCCTTGAGCGGCGGCGGTCTTCCCGGAAAGCTTGCCGACTGCTCGTCGCGCCATGCCGAAGACTGCGAGCTGTTTCTGGTCGAGGGTGACTCGGCCGGCGGTACCGCAAAGCAGGGTCGTGACCGCACGTTCCAGGCCATCCTGCCCCTGAGAGGCAAGATTTTGAACGTGGAGAAGGCGATGGAACACAAGATTTTTGACAATCAGGAGATTACAAGCATGTTCCGCGCGATGCGTGTGACCATCGGTACGCCCGACGACCCCAAGGAGGTGAACATCTCGCGCCTGGCCTACCACAAGATTATCATCATGACCGATGCCGATGTCGACGGTAGCCACATCGCAACCCTTCTGATGACATTCTTCTTCCGTCGGATGCGTCCCATCATCGAGAACGGTTATCTCTATCTTGCCACCCCGCCGTTGTTCAAATGCACTCGCGGCAAGGCCGAGGAGTATTGCTGGACCGAGGCTCAGGTTCAGAACTTCATCACCCGCTATGGCGACAAGACGAGCGTGCAGCGCTACAAAGGTCTCGGCGAGATGAGTGCCGAGGAGCTGCGTGACACCACGATGTCGCCCGAGGGTCGCTTGCTTAAACAGGTGACAATCAGCGATGCAGCCGAGGCCGACCGTATTTTCTCGATGCTTATGGGTGAGGATGTGGCGCCGCGCCGCGACTTTATTGAAAACAATGCAAGCTATGCCAACATTGACGCTTGATAATGACTGAACAGTGCTGACGTGCAGGTCAACGAGCAAAAGACTTGTGTCAGTGTCAACCGCAGTATATTAAGGCAATGCCCGGTCGCGCCATGAAGAGGCCCAGACCGGGCATTTGTTTCAAACAATTAAGAGCCTATCAGTGTTAATAATATGTAATTCAACTTTCTCAAGCAAATGTCAAGGGTGTCGGAGTGTCACTCGCCGACAGCAACTCCAACTTGAGATTTGGCTTGCAACCATAACCAAAACTTACTGCAAATGGCATCAAAGAAAAATCAGGAAAATCTGTTGACGCGCGTGGCAGCATGGGCGGCAGCACAGAAAAACAACACATATAACTATCGTCAGGTGGCTCAAGCGCTGGGGCTTGAGGGCGCTTCGCGACAGCGCGCGGTGGCTTTGGCCCTGGCTGAGCTCGCTTTTGACGGCGAAATAATCGAGGTGGCCCCCGGCAAGTATAAATCACCGTCGCGCACAACCGTTGCCACCGGCACATTCGTGCGCCGTCACAATGGTAAAAACAGCGTTGTGACCGACAACGACGGCGAGACAATCAATGTGGCCGAGCGAAACTCGATGCACGCGCTCAACGGCGACAAGGTGCGCATCAACATTGCCGCCCGCCGTCGCGGTGCCGAGCCTGAGGCCGAGGTCATCGAGATAATCGAGAAAAACGACCAGACCTTTATCGGCACCATCGAGATAGACCGCCGCACCGGGGCTTATCTCAACACTGACTCCAAGTTTCTTGCAACCGATATTGTCATTCCCCGTAATAAGCTGAAGGGGGGTGTCAAAGGGGACAAGGCTATTGTCCGTATCACCGACTGGCCCGACAATGCCAAGAGCCCCCGTGGCGAGGTGGTCGACATTTTGGGTAAGACCGGTGATAATCAGGCCGAGATGCACGCCATTCTCGCCGAGTTTGGCTTGCCCTACCGTTATCCCAGAAATGTTGAGGAGGCCGCCGACCGCATCGATGCCGGCATCACTCCCGAGGTCATCGCCCAACGTGAAGACATGAGAGACGTGACAACCTTCACCATCGACCCACGCGATGCCAAAGATTTTGACGACGCATTGTCGTTCAGGCGGTTGCCTAACGGAAACATGGAGATTGGCGTCCATATCGCCGACGTGACCCACTATGTGCATCCCGATACAATCATCGACAAAGAGGCTTACAAACGCGCCACCTCGGTCTATCTTGTCGACCGTGTCGTGCCGATGTTGCCAGAACATCTGAGCAACGGCATCTGCTCGTTGCGTCCCGATGAGGAGAAACTGACATTCTCGGTCATCTTTGAGATGGACGATGCCGGCCGTATACTCAACTCACGCATCGCCCGAACGGTTATACGCTCCGACCGTCGCTTCACCTACGAGGAGGCCCAGCAGGTGATTGAGACCGGCAAGGGTGACTATGTCGATGAGATCCAGACTCTTGACCGCCTGGCCAAGATTTTGAGGAAACAGCGCTACGACAACGGCTCGGTCGAGTTTGACCGCCGGGAGGTGAGGTTTGACATCGACGACAAGGGTCGTCCCGTGAGCGTTTTCTTCAAGGAGTCAAAAGATGCCAATAAGCTGATTGAGGAGTTCATGCTGCTGGCCAACAAGACCGTGGCCCAGTTTATCGGTAAGGTTGCCGGCAAGAAGAAAGGCAAGGCGTTTGTCTATCGTGTCCATGACCAGCCCGACCCGGGCAAATTGGCCGATCTTGCCGGCATGGCGCGCAACTTCGGCTATCGTGTCAAGTCGGCCGGCTCGTCGCGCGAGGTTAACCGCTCGATCAACCGCATGCTCTCCGAGCTCAAGGGGAAGGGAGAGGAGAACTTCCTGTCGACCCTGGCGATACGCTCGATGGCCAAGGCTATCTACACAACCGACAACATTGGTCACTATGGCCTGGCGTTTGACTATTATACCCATTTCACATCGCCTATACGCCGCTATCCCGACATGATGGTCCACCGGCTTCTCGAGCGCTATCTCAACGGCGGGCGCAGTGTCAATATTGACAAGCTCGAGGACCGGTGCAAGCACTCAAGTGAGATGGAGCAGCTGGCGGCCAACGCCGAGCGTGCCTCAATCAAGTACAAGCAGGTAGAGTTTATGAGCGACCGGCTTGGCGAGGAGTTTGAGGGCACGGTGTCGGGAGTGACCGAGTGGGGTCTCTATGTGGAGCTCGACGAGAATTTGTGTGAAGGCCTTGTGCCGATGCGCGATCTGGCCGACGATTATTATGATTTTGACGAGAAAAATTACTGCCTGATTGGCCGCAAGCATGGCAATCGCTATCGGCTCGGCGACAAGGTGAAAGTAAAGGTGGCCCGGGCTAATCTTGAGCGAAAGCAGCTCGATTTTGTGCTGATTGCCGACGAGGGAAACCCCGACAACCGTCAGGGTGAACAATCCCGCCAACAGAAAGGCCACACCAAGGTCAAGACCCGCTCCCATCACAAAAGATAACCCGTCGGCCGACAACCCTTTCAGAGTAACTTGAAAAAAATCGCAAGAAATTTTTTCAAGTTACTTTTTTGCGATTATTAAAAGCGCTATCTTTGTATTTATCTATACAATTAAACCAACCATGAATCGCAAGGGAAAACTCTATTTCAGATATGGCACAATGGGGTCGGCCAAAACGGCGCTTTTGCTGACGACAGCCTACAACTTTGAAGAGCGTCACATGAACTATCTGTGTCTCAAGCCGGTAATCGACACTCGTGACAAAACCAACGTCATCAAGTCGCGTATCGGCATAGAGCGCGAGTGTCGATGGATCTATCGCGACACCGACCTGTATGTGCTTGCCCGAGAGCTGTTTGAGTCGAGTATGACCGTGATTGACTGGTTTCTTGTCGACGAGGCGCAGTTTCTCACCGAGCATCAGGTTGACCAACTGGCGGCCATAGTCGACGATTTTGGCAGCAACGTGATCTGCTACGGGCTGAGAACCGACTTCCAGAGCCACCTTTTTGAGGGGTCACGCCGCCTCTTTGAGATTGCCGACACCATCGACGAGATAAAATCGACATGTACATGCGGCCGCAAGACCATCATCAACGCCCGCATCGACTCAAACGGTGACTTTGTGGAGCAGGGCGAGCAGGTGGAGATCGGAGGCGACGAGAGATACATTGCCGTTTGCCGCAAGTGCTGGCGCAATAAGCGCATCGAGCAGGCCTCGCGCGACATCCTCCCTTTCTTTGACATGCCTCCCGTCGAGAAGAGTTAAACGAAACCGGCCTTTGCAAGTCAAATGAGGTAAACACCAAAATTTACCATAGATGAAAACATCGGTCAGAGCCGCCGCCATCGTCTTATTGCTGATTGCGATGGTCCAATTGTCGGCATCGGCGGCACAGCTCAATGCTGAAAAGCTTAACTATAAAGTGCTTTACAAGTGGGGTCTGGTCCATAAGACAGCCGGGCGCGCCACGCTGCAGCTCACCCCATTGTCGACCGGCTACCGAGCCATGCTGACCGCGCGCAGCGAGCCGTGGGCCGATAAGGTGTATCATCTGCGCGATACCCTGATCAGCACGATGATGCGCGACACCTTTCTCCCGACCCGATATGAGAAAATCGCCCACGAGGACGGGAAGTTCTCCCACGACATTGTCACCTTCAGCCACAGTGGCAATCAGGTTGTGGGCAATTGCACCCGCCTGCGCCGCGGTAAGGGCTCGAGCGAGACAAAAAAAGCCACAACCCACCTGACTGCCTCGGGCGTGACTGTCGACATGCTGTCGGTGTTTTATTACCTGAGAACACTCGACTTTGTCGCCCTGGGCGACGGCCACTCCAAAAAAATCAACATCTTTTCAGGTAAAAAGAAGGAGACCTTGACCATCACCTATCACGGCGCAAAGACCGTCGAGGTGGGCAAGACAAAATATCCATCTTATTACGTGACATTTACGTTTACAACCGATGGAAAAAAATCATCCGACCCAATCAAGGCCTGGATTTCGGCCGACTCGCGGCGTATCCCCCTGAGGCTGGAGGGCTCGTTGAAGATAGGACGCGTCATTGTGGAATATACCGGCTGATCAATTTATGATGAAAATACTTTGTAAAACAATATTAACCGCATGTTTGGCTATGGCCTCGCTACCGACAACCGCGGCCAATCCCCGCGACGTGCACCTGAAACTGGTTCACACGACCGACGTTCATGGCAATTTCTTCCCCTACGACTACATTAACCGTCGGCCCGGGGCCGGCTCTTTGGCGCGGGTCAGCACTTTGGTCGACTCGCTCAGGGAGACTTATGGCCGGGAGAGGGTGATATTGGTTGATGCCGGTGACATCCTGCAGGGGCAGCCCTCGGTCTACTACTACAATTTTGAAGACAGTGTCACGCCCCACCTTGCCGCGCGCCTGTATAACTTCATGGACTATGACGCCATCGCCATCGGCAACCATGACGTGGAGACAGGCCACAGTGTCTACGACCGTTTCAACGCCGGGCTCAACCGCCCTCTGCTGGGAGCCAATGTGCTTGATGCCTCGACCGGCGAGCCATATCTGGAGCCTTTCCGTGTCTTTACCAAAGATGGCGTGAAGATTGCCGTGCTCGGGTTGTTGACCCCTGCCATCCCTGCATGGCTGCAGGAGAATCTGTGGAGCGGATTGGGGTTTGAGGATATGGTCGATGCCGCCCGGCGCTGGGTGCCTTACATACATGAGAAGGAGCATCCCGATCTGCTCATCGGCCTTTTCCACTCGGGCAACGACGCCTCGCGTCACACCGGCGACTACCTCGAGAACGCCTCGACCATCGTGGCAAAGGAGGTGCCGGGCCTCGACATTGTATTGACCGGTCATGACCACACGCGCTTTAACCGCGTGATGATGAACCAAAGAGGTGACTCGGTGGTGGTGATGAATCCCGCCAACAATGCCGAGGCTGTCTCGGTGATCGACATCGACCTGAGCTTTGATAAGGATGGAAATGTTGTGTCAAAGCATTTTAAGGGCGAGCTTGTCCCGGTTGGCACTCTCGACGCCTCCCCCTCGTTAATGAAGGAGTTTGCCCCCGACATGGAGCGCGTTGCGGCCTACGTTGACCGACACATAGGCCATGCCGAGGGTGATTTCACCTCCCGCGAGGCATATTTCGGCCCTTCATCGTTCATGCAGCTCATCCACGACCTGCAGCTGAAAATCTCGGGTGCCGATATTTCAATGGCCGCTCCGCTTACCTACGATGCCACCATCGCGGCGGGTCCTATTCGCGTCAGCGACATGTTCAACCTCTACAAGTATGAGAACATGCTATATGTCATGGAGTTGACGGGACAGGAAGTAAAAGACTATCTTGAAGAGAGTTACCGGATGTGGACGACTACCATGGCTCCCGGCGGCAAGCATATCCTTCTTTTTGCCTCCGACAATCCCACGCCTGCCGACAGGGCGCTGAAAAACCCCACCTACAATTTTGACTCGGCCTCGGGCATACGCTACACGGTCGATGTCACCGCCGCCCCCGGTCAAAAGGTCAACATACAATCGATGGAAGACGGCACCCCTTTTGATTTGCAAAAGAAATATCGGGTGGCTGTAAACTCTTATCGGGGAAATGGAGGCGGCGACTTGCTGACGCGTGGCGCCGGCATCCCTCACAGTGAGCTGTCAAAGCGTATTGTCTGGGCCACAGACCGCGATATGCGTTATTATCTCATCAAGACCATCGAGCAGCTCGGCTCGATTGCCCCCCGTGTGGTTGACAACTGGCGTTTTGTGCCCGACGGGATTGTTGCACCGGCTATTAATAATGATTTTAAAATATTGTTTGACAAATGATTGAAAGCATCCTCGAGTTTAACCGCAAGTTTGTGGAAAATGGTGATTACCGCCAATATGAAACCTCAAAATATCCCGACAAGAAGATAGCGATTGTCACCTGTATGGACACGCGTCTGACAACCTTGCTCCCCGCCGCGCTTGGCATCAGGAATGGCGACGTCAAGATGATCAAAAATGCCGGTGGCACCATCACCAATCCCTTTGACTCGACGGTCCGCTCTCTGTTGGTGGCCATTTATGAGTTGGGTGTCAATGAGATAATGATTATCGGTCACACCGGTTGTGGCGTGCAGGGTATGAACGCCCATCATTTTATCGAGATGATGAAAGAGCGGGGCATCGACGACGAGCACATCAAGCTTATGCGTCACTGTGGCATCGATCTTGACAGCTGGCTGCACGGTTTTGACGACACCTCGGCTGCCGTTGCCGAGACCGTTGACCTGGTCAGCAACCATCCGCTGATTCCTGCCGACGTGCGCGTGGCAGGCTACATCATGGACTCGACCACCGGCTTGCTGACCCCATTGGAGCAGGCTCAGGAGGGTGCATAATGGTGTGAGATATCATTGAATATCAATGTGTTGTTGGGACATGTCAAAGGCATGTCCCAACGTTTTGTTCGCCCGACATGGGCATAATCTAACGGGTGGAAGTCCCTAACGCGGCC
>CAYMVS010000076.1:0-8670 GCA_964394205.1 uncultured Muribaculaceae bacterium
TATGATAGTCTAATCCCAAAGCGACAGAGATATTTCCCTTTGAGTATGTCTCCGGAGAATAGAAATTACTCAAGTCGCTAAGAAGACCATACCCCAATTCACCGCAGAAACGAGGGCCTGCATTTACTTTCATTCCGACACCGGCCAAGTCGCCTATTAAGCCAAAGCGTGTCGCAACTTCAAGACCTGTGAAGATCTCTCCGTCAAGCTGAATATAGGTTTTGACTTGGTCGAATTGGGGACTTTTATTGTTGTTGCCTGTTATAACAGGGGTTGTGAATCTGTTTTCACCGTTGAGACGTGTCCACTCGTATGTAATGGCAAACTCGCGCGTCAGGTCAAGCTTAAGGCACAATTCAGCTTCAAGTTTTAGGAACGCTGCATAGTCAAACGACGGGATAAACACATAAGCAATCGGGGCCAACGTCTTGGTATGTTCCAAATATTTTTTCTCCCGGGAAACTTTTTTGAGCTCGAGGTTAAATCCTATCTCAGTTGACGGGATTAACGTGCATTTAACATGATAGTAATGTTGGCGAGGGTTGAAAACCATTTCAGAAAAATCAACATCCAGTGACATTTGGGCTGAGATATTGTCAGTGCTGAGTGATATACTACCCAGGTTTGAGCGTGCTTTCGATACCCGACTCATGAGTTGAACCATTTTTGCCTCAGGGTCAGAGGAATCGCCGGCATAGAAATATTGTGAAAATATTTCAGAGGGGTCTACCGTTTCGATATTGACCTGAGTATCATTGGAATTTTTGCTTACCGAGGTGACGCGGCAGCATACACCAACGGGAAAGAGGTCGGTTATCTGATCGTAGAACAGGAGCTCACCTGCTTTCGGGAGGACCGACGATGGAGCTGACGGTAGATAGACAAAAGACTCGCCGTTATATGATTTAATGAAAGGAATGTCAACATCATCTTTCAGTATGCGCACATTGGATTTGATTTCCATCTTGTTGCGACTGCCAAATGCCACGCTGTCAATCTCGGCTATTGGTATGGCGCGTTTAATGTATCCATGAGTTTGAAATACTTGACACAATCCAAGTGAGTCATTGTTTTCTATAGAGATTGATTGGATGCTATCAGTATAGAAAAGGTTGACCTCACCTGAATTGTGGAAAACAAGAACTTGCTTGTGGGGCATGTCGGCTGAGTGTGCAACTGAAATGGTCAGCAACGTCAACAACGAAAATAATATTTTTAGGTTGACTTTTGTGTGTGTTTTCATTTTTTGAAAAATCTAAACGTCGTACCTGAGGCGTTTAACAAATATATTCCCGGGGTTAGGTCAGCAATGTTCAAGATGACCGGCTTATCGGTTTTCTGTTGTGTAAAGCTCTTGATTGCTTTGCCATTAGGGTCAAAAATATAGAAAACCGCATTGGCTTTGTCCCATTTGCAGTTGTGGATTTCGATTTCATTGTCGTTAAAAACGATGTGAAAGCTATCGTCCGCTATGTCAAATACCGATGCATCTTTTGAATGGCCGAATTGGTAACTGACAATATCGTCAATCTTATAGCTTTTTGAATCAACTACTATTGACTCTCCGTCAAAGGTGAATTGAGGATTTGCGTCAAGCAAAACACAGCTGTAGGAATTGTTGGTATGCTTTATCCAAATGCAGTCGATTTCAGTTTTAGCGAAGGCTGATGCTGAAAAGTAGATGATTATAAAGCCAATTATAATTCTTCTAATCATGATAGTGTGTTTTATTTTTATTTCTTTGAAATTTGGGCAGAGGTAACTGCGGTAACTGCTCCAAATTTCAAATGCAAATGTAGGCAATAATTTTTGTTTGTCAAAAATTTTATTTGCTTAAACAAAAACAATTTATATAACAATTTATATCGCAACTTTTCGTGGGTAGTTCTTATCCCGAACTCGCGTATGTAGTTAATAAAAGAGAGATGGCGGTGGGGTTGAGGGTGGTCAGTCGAGCTTGTAGACGACAAGCCAATGGCCCGATTTGTTGCTACCTTTACGCTCGAGCCATCCGTTTGATTTGAGCGAGGAGATGATCTTTTTTACTCCGCTTTCCGATAACCCGGTCAGTAGCGCGACTTCGGCTCTTGTGAGTGTCGGTCTCTCTTTGAGCAGCTGAAGCACCTCCAACTCCGATTTATTGGGCACTTTATTGGGTACTTTCTCGGTGGTGTGTTGAAGAAGGGTGTCACGTATCTCCTCAAGCATGAAATCAATGAATGGGCCTGAGTTGGCCGCGGCGGTTGATGCCGCGACGGCGTCATAGTAGGCTTCCTGATTGGCGAAGACCATGTTTTCTACCGGCAGGTGCTCAAATAGTGGGCTCAATTTCCCAAGAATAAGCGATTGCCAAAGTCGGCCGGTGCGCCCGTTTCCGTCTGAAAATGGGTGGATAAACTCAAACTCATAGTGAAAAACACACGAGCGGATTAAGAGCCTGTCCCATAATATATGTTAACGCTGAGGTAGCATATCTCGGTGTGATTTTGGAGATGGCGTGAAGGAGCAATGCTGTAGCATTGTGACTGAGCGACAGTTTCAAAAGCGCCCGAGAGATGTGAGACGAGGGTAATTTTCTTTCCTGCAATGTGTTAGTTGTATATCAAGCCTTATTCTCTCCTGATGGCTTTTCTGATGATTCTGATAAAGCATATTTAGCCTCATCCGTAATCCTCGTTTCTACTAACCATTCTTATCTAATCATGACCGCAGGTGGAAGTTACCATCGCCTCGGCCATCCATTGGCATCTTTGTACGTATTCTTCGGTCGTGTACATCATGTACACTCCCTCATCATCCGAACAAATCTGCTCAATGGCTGACCGCCTCAGCGTTAACATATATTATGGGACTGGCTCTTAAAGATGGTCAGTGGATGTCTTGAGCCAGTCAAAAAGGTCGTTCATGAGTTTGGGGACCATTGCGGGAGATGGCGCAAGATGTATCAAGCCGGTCTCCCCAAACACTCCAACAGCACTCGAGCGGTATCGGCCGGCATCGGTGGCGATGGCTTTCATTATTATCGAGTGGGCCCGTAGCAGGTCTTTCTCGGAGAATGGGTCAAGGCGTCCATACTCGTCATAAACGTTGATGGCGTTCTTAACCTCTTGTATCTGCCTGAGTGGGGCCATGACATTCTTGCCGTTGATTATGTCGGCTACTTGGCCTTCGGATAGTGTGTTACCCTCGATGGCAAGGCTCGAATGGATTGTTTTTACACGATTAGCCTTACGCAACATCACCGCTTGCTCGGTCTCAAGCGCAATATTGTGTCGCTCCAAAAGAGCCGATATCTCATAAATGAGATTGACGGCTTTTGATGATATTGTAAACGGTGGTGCTGGCATTGCCGGTGCTGGTAAAAAAGTGTTGGAGTGTTTGACGGAGGTGGCGGGGTGTCTGATGGTTAATTAAAGAACTGCGCAAAGGGGTCGCCGGCGAGTTGACGGTAGGCGTAGAGGCCTCCCTGGCTGAGCTCGACAATGATGTCGCTTCCGTCGGGTGAGGGGACGGCGACATGGGTGTCGTCGACAAAGGTCATGATGTGGCGGGTGTCGCCGGTGGCGGGGTCGGTGACAGACCATGAGTCGCTGTCGGCGTCAAAATCGAGGCGCACGGTGCTGTTGTCGTCCAAGTTGGTGATGGTGTAGCCCGCGGGAGATTGCTCGACGAGATAGCGGGCGTCGTTGCCCTCGACAATCTTCTTGCTTGAGGCATGCATCGGGTTGTTGCCGCTCCAAAACTCGATGGAGTTGAGCACGAGCATATCGGCCAGGGCTGAGATCTCGTAGGCCGGAAGGATCCAGAACGCAAAGAATACCAGCTCGTTGACAATTTTGTTGCCTACGCTCTTGTTCCAGCTGAGCAGGCTGTTGGTCATGGTGAAACTGCCAATGCATGATGAGGTTGTCATTGACACGGCTATCGACAGGGCGATAGCTACTTTTATGATTATCTTTTTCATAACAGCAATAATATATTAGGTGAAAATGGATATAGCCACAGGTCAGCGCTGCACCTTTGAGGAGGCTTTGTCATAGAAGGCAAAGACCTGGCGCACATAGTCAAAGGTCTGTCGCCCTCGGAAGTAACCGTAGCGGCACACGGGGTCGTTGTAATACTCGGGCTTTGACTTCATCAGCAGCGCCTGGGCCACATTGCCGTCCCAGAGGCGCGGGTTGAGGCCATGTTTGCGCGCAAGCTCGATGGCGTCGAGTATGTGGGCGAGCCCTGAGTTGTAGGCGGCCACGATAAATTTGAGGCGCTCTTTAGGGTCGGGCACCTTTGGGGCGAGCGATTTGTTGAGGTCGGCGATGATGCGCACGGCGGCGCCGAGGTTTGCCTCGTTGTTGGTGACTGTCTGGGCGTTGAGGCCGTAGGCGCGTGCCACCGAGGGCATTATCTGCATCATGCCCCGGGCGCCGGCCCAAGAGACTTGTGTCGAGTCAAAGTGGCTTTCGACATAGCCCTGGGCGGCGAGCAACCGCCAGTCCCACCCGATCTCTTTGGCTTTACGGCGGAAGAGGTTGTCGAAGGGGGAGATGCGCCCGTTGGAGAAATTGAGGTCGATGGTTATGCCCCCCGACGCCTCGTTTTTGCTGCGCTCAAAGTAGCGTTTGAGCAGGGCCACGCGGTCGCGTGAGGGCTGCTCGAGATGTGACCAGGCGTTGATGGTGTCGGCGAGCCACGCGATGTCGGGCGACACGGCCCATGAGGCCCTTTGGGGAAAGCTGACCTCGAGGGTGATGTCAAGATCGTTGTAGTAGGTCTTGTTGATCTCGGCGATGTCGCTGTCGACGATGGTCAGCGGTATCTCGCCGTTTGACACCATGTCGATCAGGTCTTCGGTGATGAGCGTGTCGCGGTCGACGGCATGTATCCTGATGCCGCCTCCGAGCTCATCGTTGAGGTTGACCAGGCGGTGCATGTATTTTGAGTCTTTTTCAACATAGACATCACGCCCAACCAGGCCGGTGACGTCGTCAATGTGGCCGCCCTTGCTGTTTTTGGGTTGGACAAGCACCTGTGAGGTGATGCGTTCCACTCCACAGTGTACCATGTTGTTCTTATACTCGGCCGTGATCGGCACCTGACAGGCGATCATGTCGATTTTTCCCGAGTCGAGCATCGCCACAGCCTCGGCCAGCGAGGGGGCAATCTCGAGACTGAGCGCCATCCCCTTGTCGGCGGCAAAACTGCGTATCATCTCATAGTCAAACCCCATTGTCTCCTCGCGGTAAAGAAAGTAGGAGGTCGGGCTGTAGAGGGTGCCGACGCGCAGGGTGTCGGGCATGTCGAAGATGACCTGGACAACCTTGACGGTGTCTATGCCGTTGATAATGTGAGAGCCCGACCGGTTGCACGCGGGCAGGAGCATCGAGAGGATGGCGACAACCAGGGTCACAGCCGGTGTCGCCGGCTGCCTGAGGGTAGGAGCGCCCATCAGTACTCCCAGGTGCCCCTGGGTGTTGTGATTGTCAGACGATTGGCCGCCGAGTCTTCCACCCGGCCTATGATTTTGGCGTCAACGCCCATTGATTTTGAGATGTCGATGATTTCTTGTGCATAGTCGGGCTCGACATAAATCTCCATGCGGTGGCCCATGTTGAACACCTTGAACATCTCGGCCATGTCGGTGCCGCTCTCGTTTTCAATCATGCTGAAGAGCGGCGGGATGTCAAAGAGGTTGTCTTTGATGACATGTTTGTTGTTGACAAAGTGCATCACTTTGGTCAGGGCTCCACCCGAGCAGTGCACCATTCCATCGATCTTGTGGCGCAATTGCTTGAGCACCCGGGCAATGATCGGCGCGTAGGTGCGGGTGGGGGAGAGCACCAGCCGGCCGGCATCGAGGGGTGTGCCCTCCACGGGGTCGGTCAGCCGTTTTGAGCCTGAATAGACAAGCTCGTCGGGCACGGCGTGGTCGTAGGTCTCGGGGTATTTGTCGGCCACCTCTTTGGCAAACACGTCGTGACGTGCCGACGTCAGCCCGTTGCTGCCCATGCCGCCGTTGTAGCGGCTCTCGTAGGTCGCCTGACCCGATGAGGCCAGTCCGACGATGACGTCGCCCCCGTGGATGTGTGAGTTGTCGATCACATCGGCTCGGCGCATGCGGCAGGTGACCGTGCTGTCAACGATGATCGTGCGCACGAGGTCGCCAACGTCGGCCGTCTCGCCGCCGGTGCTGTAGATGCCTATGCCCATGTCGCGCAGGGTGGCAAGCAGCTCCTCGGTGCCGTTGATTATGGCTGCGATGACCTCACCGGGTATCAGCATCTTGTTGCGGCCGATGGTCGACGAGACCAGAATGTTGTCGGTGGCCCCGACACAGAGGAGGTCGTCAAGATTCATCACGAGCGCGTCTTGGGCTATCCCTTTCCACACGCTCAGGTCGCCGGTCTCGCGCCAGTAGGCATAGGCCAGCGACGACTTTGTGCCGGCGCCGTCGGCATGCATGATGTTGCACCACTCGGGGTCGCCTCCAAGTATGTCGGGGATTATCTTGCAGAACGCGCCCGGGAATATCCCTTTGTCGACATTCTTGATGGCGTTGTGCACATCTTCTTTGGAGGCTGAAACGCCGCGCATGTTGTATCTTTGATCGCTCATTGTGTGGATGGGGGTGGAGATGGGTGGATGAAACGTGGAGTGGAAGAGGCTTAGAACAGATAGGTCAGGCGGATGTCCCAGGTGTTGGGGCGGGCGCTGAAGTTGGTCAGCTGATTGGCTTTCAGGGCGTAGGTCATGCCCCAGGTATAGGAGCCCGAGATTTGCCATCTTGTCAGCAGCTCAAAGCCCAGACCTGCCGTGATGCCGAGCGTTCCTCCCGAAAATTTGAAAGCGTCGAGACTGCTGTGGGCCATCAGGATGCTGAATGTGGGGCCTCCATAGACAAACGGGGCGATGTAGTTTTCAAGCCCCTCGAGGCGTGTCCACTTGAATTTCAAATGGATGGGTATGTCAAGGTCGTGCAGGTAGACGCGCTCTTTGCCGTAGCCCTGCGACGACCAGATGAGCCGCTCGCCAAGGTTGAGGGTGGCTCCGCGCTGCTCATAGCGCAACCCCAGGTCAAGGCCAAACCCGATGCCGGGAAACATCATCTCGCCGTGGATGCCGGCCGAGAAGCCCGCTCCTTTGTCGACATTGATAAGGTCTTGCTTGAATTTCAATGAGTTGAAGTTGGCCGACACCGACGGGCCGTAACGGAACTGAGCCATCGCAGGGATGGATGCGAGCAACCCTAAGGTCAGCGTTATCAGGAGGACAATTCTTTTCATTTATGATTTTATGTCTGATTCAGCCGCAAAAATACACAAAAAAATTTGAGATTCTCGCTCTTAAAGGCAATTTCTTGCAATACGACGGTTTGCCAAAAACAAAAAATCCCGCAAACGAGCGGGATTTTTACTTTTGATTATAGTGTTGTTAGAGATTGTCTTTCTCGATATCTTTAAAGTAGCGGTAGGTGTCAACCTTCAGCTCGCCACAAGCGGCCTCGTCGGCCACGATGAGGGCTTTGGGGTGCATCTGCAGCGCCGAGATGGTCCACATCTGGCTTATGCCACCCTCGACGCCATGCTTGAGGGCACGGGCTTTGTTGTGGCCGTTGACGATGAGGAGCACCGAGCGGGCGTCCATCACCGTGCCGACGCCCACGGTGAGCGCCGTCTTGGGCACCAGGTCGACATTGTTGTCAAAGAACCGCGAGTTGGCGATGATGGTGTCGGTGGTGAGGGTTTTCATGCGGGTGCGTGAGGTGAGCGACGAGCCGGGCTCGTTGAAAGCGATATGGCCGTCGGGGCCTACGCCGCCAAGGAAGAGGTCTATCCCGCCATAGCTTTTGATCTTCTCCTCATACTTGCGGCACTCCTCCTCGGGGTCTTCGGCGTTGCCGTTGAGTATGTTGATATTCTCGGGAAGGATGTCGATATGGTCAAAGAAATTGGTGTGCATGAATGTATAGTAGCTCTCGCGGTGGTCGCGGGGCAGGCCGCAATATTCGTCCATGTTGAAAGTCACCACGTTTTTAAACGACACTTTCCCCTGTCGGTTCAGCTCGATCAGCTCGCGGTACATGCCTAAGGGGGAGCTGCCGGTCGGACAGCCCAACACAAAGGGGTGCTCGGGGGTGGCGTTTGACTCGTTTATGCGAGCGGCAACATAGTTGGCAGCCCATTTTGACACTTTGTCATAGTCGGGTTCAATGATCAGTCTCATATCTTAAACAATTTAAGTTTCTTCGTTTACAGCATTGTCGGCCCCGGGGGGAGACGACGGTCTGCCTTTGCAGCCACGAAAGTAGATATTCTCATCATTACCACCAAAACAATTATGGAAATTAAACAGAGGGGGTGTTTTTTAACAAAAATTCATGTTTGTTTACAAATTTAAACGCTTCTAAGCAACTGCCTTGCTGTCATTTGATTTTCACTGAGTGACAAACAGCCCCATCGGCGCAAAAGCCGCAATAGCGGCGCAACACCCGGCGCCTGAGCCAAGCGCTGCCCATAGCTGCGCACAACCTTAATAATGTCAATGGTGTTTGGACAGGTATCCAACCTTCAGTCACGCCCAGGTGGTCTATCTTTTATGAGTTAAATGTCTATTTATCTTCTGGCTGAAGAAATAGAATGCTTTCACCTCCACAGAACGAGAAGCGATTACCCATTC
>CAYMVS010000077.1:0-8561 GCA_964394205.1 uncultured Muribaculaceae bacterium
TGGTGGCCTGACGCTGAGAGTCGTTAAAGTAAGCAGGAACGGTGATCACTGCCTCGCTCACCGACTGGCCGAGGTAGTCTTCGGCGGTCTTCTTCATTTTTTGAAGAATCATGGCCGAGATTTCCTGTGGGGTGTAGTCGCGGCCGTCGATGTCGACGCGCGGGGTGTTATTGTCGGCGCGCACCACTTTGTAGGGCACACGCTCAATTTCTTTCTCTACTTGGTTGTAGTTCTCTCCCATGAAGCGTTTGATCGAGTAGATGGTGCGCTTAGGGTTGGTGATTGCCTGACGTTTTGCAGGGTCACCCACTTTACGCTCGCCACCGTCGACAAATGCCACTACCGAGGGGGTGGTGTTGCGGCCCTCGCTGTTGGGTATTACAACGGGGTCATTGCCCTCAAGTACTGATACACATGAGTTAGTTGTTCCAAGGTCGATACCAATTATCTTTCCCATAACTAAATTAGTTTTATTGATTATATTTTTTGAATTTCGGTTAAATAGTCTCTTGTCGACCGCCTTTGCGCGGTCATTCAACTAATAAACAAAACTCGTGCCAATTTGGTTTTGGGGAATGGACTGTTTGGTTGATATCGTTGATGTAATAAATGTTAATGACAACTCTGTCACCCGTCGCTGACATGTTGTCACCCGCCGACGGTCGCTTTCTGTCCCAGATAGCCGCCGTGGTGGCGCTTGGCATACTCCTGGCGGGTAAAGCCGGTTTGCTTCATCACGTTGACCACCAGGATGTCGCCGATCACTGTCATCACGGTGGTCGAGGTGGTCGGGGTGAGCCCCAGGGGGCAAACCTCGGGGGCGCCGCCGGTTGGGAGCGTGACATCGGCACGTCGGGCCAGCTCGCTGTCGGGGTTGCCGGTGATGACGATCATCGGAATCTGTGGATAAAGGTTCTTGGTCAGGTCGACGAGGTCGATTATCTCGCGCGTGGCTCCCGAGTTGCTCACCAACAGCATGACGTCGCCGGGCTGTAGCACGCCCAGGTCGCCGTGCTGGGCCTCGCCCGGATGCAGGTTGACGGCCGGGATGCCGGTCGACGAGAAGGTGGTGGCGATGTTCATGGCGATCTGGCCGGCTTTCCCCATCCCCGAGGTCACCAGTTTGGCGCCGCGGCGGTAGACGTGGTCGACAATCAGCCCGACGGCGCGCTCATAACCGTCGACAACCGGTATCTCCCTGATGGCGCGGCTCTCGGCCTCAAGAATCTCGCGCATGGTCTCTTTTACGGTATCGTTGTTTGTTTGAATCTCCATAATCAGAATTTTCGTTGTTCATAGCGCTCGAGGGCGTCGGTCCATTGACGATCGATTGGCCGCGAGGTCATTTTTTCCATGTCAAAACCGGCCATCACGGTGGTGGCCACACATTTGACGGCGAGGGTGTCGGCGTTGACTATGCGCTGGTCGAGCGTCAGGCTGCGCTCGCCAACGCGCGTTGTGGTCGTGTAGACCTCGACAGGCTCGTCGGGGGTCACCGGCGAGAAGTAGTCACAATTGATGTTGACCACCACAACGCCCGGGTCATGACTGTTGATGCCGCCCTCCATGACGCGCTCAAAATAGTCGGCTTTGGCCATGTCCATCAGCGACAGGTAGACGTTGTTGTTCATGTGGCCGAGCATGTCAAAGTCGGTAAAGCGGGTCTGCACCCTCAGGTAGTGGTGATAGGGACCCGGTGCCGGCTTGAGACGTTTGTTGCCGGCATCGGCGCTCAGCTCGCGCGGGGGCATGGGGGTATAGTCTTTTGATGATTTCATATCAATGAAATTGGATTTCGGTAATGACTGTGGCGCCCACGGCCTTGTTGAGCCGCTCGACAAGCATGGCGCGGTGAAACGACAGTTCCTGCTTGAGGGCGGCCGAGGTGATATAGACATGGAGAACGCCACGGTCGACAAACCGCTTGAAGGTGTATCGGTTGACTCCCTGGCCAACAACCTCGCTCCACAGGTGGCAAACACGGTGCTCGTTGAACGTGTCGGTCAGCCCGGTGTCGCCCAGGGCCTCGTCAATGATGGTCGACAAAAGTTTGGGGTCGGTCCATTTCATCGCGCCGCCTCCTTTCCCAAGGGTGTGAACTGCCCGTTGTCAACGTTCCACAGGCGGTAGCTGCCGTCATCGGTGGCCGAGTGGGCGATAATCTCGTCGAGATGCTTGCGGTTGGTGTCGGTGATGAAAATCTGGCCGAAGCCGCCGCCGGTGATTACATTCATGATGCGCCCGACACGCGTCGCGTCGAGTTTGTCAAAGATGTCGTCGAGCAGCAGCAGCGGCTTGAGCCCCTTGCTTTGACGCAGAAACTCAAACTGGGCCATGCGCAGGGCTATGGTGTAGGTCTTGCACTGTCCCTGAGAGCCTGTGCGGCGCATCGGCATGTCGTGGAGCGTCATCTCGATGTCGTCGCGATGGGGCCCGACGGTGGTGTGTCGGACGGCCTCGTCGCGTCGCCGCGATTGGTCGAGCAGTGTCTCCAGAGATGTGTTTTCATCAATCTGACTGACATATTCAAGCCGGGGCAGCTCG
Organism: uncultured Muribaculaceae bacterium; assembly: GCA_964394205.1. Lineage (GTDB taxonomy): Bacteria > Bacteroidota > Bacteroidia > Bacteroidales > Muribaculaceae > HGM05190. The sequence goes on from CAYMVS010000077.1 coordinate 2,545, forward strand.
TCGCTGCCGGCGATGGCTGTGTACCGCCGGGCGAAAATCTCGCCGAGGCGTTCGATCCATCCCTTGCGGGTGTCGTGAATGGTCCGGGCGGCCATCGACATGGGCATCTCGACCGCCTCATAGAGCAGATGGTCAACCACCCCGTCGCGCAACATGCGGTTGCGCTGCTCCAGGGCATGATTGTAGCGTATCAGCGCGTCAAGATAGGTCGGGTCGCTCTGACTTATCACCATGTCCATCCACCGGCGGCGCTCCTCGCCCGAGCCCATAATCAGCGAGATGTCCTGGGGTGCGACCATCACCAGCGGGAAAAGCCCGATGTGTGAGCTCAGGCGCTTGTACTCCTTGTCGCCGCGCTTGAGGTGCTTGCGCTTGCCCTCGGTGATGGCCAGCGACAGCGTCTCGGGCGTGTCGCCGCGGCTATACTCGCCCCTGACCATCGAGAAGGTCTCGCCGCGGGTGATCAGCATCGAGTCGTTCACGCCGCTGAAACTACGGCAGAAACTGAGCACAAAGATGGCGTCGAGCAGATTGCTCTTTCCCATGCCGTTATTGCCCAGAAAGCAATTGACGGCCGGCGAAAATTCAAGCGAGGCCTGCCCGATATTCTTAAAATTTGTCAGTGTCAGTTTCTTCAACTCCATCACGCCTGCAAAGGTAACACATTTATCCCGACCCGCCAACCCTCACCCGATTTTTGCGCCGGCGGGTGGGTGTGGCCGTCAGCGCGGACGGGTGGCGGCGAGGGTGATGACGCTGATTGTCGCCTCGGGAAGGGCGCGATGGAGGGCCCGGGCGCATGCGATCAGCGTGGCGCCGGTGGTCAGCACGTCGTCGACAAGGAGTATGTGGCGCGGCGGCGGGGCCAGACGGCAGGCGGCTCGGGTCGCGCTGTAGACGTTGCGAGTGTTGAGCCAGCGCGTAAAGATGTTTTTGCGCGTCTGGGTGGAGTGGTGGCGCGCTTTCAGGAGGTTGACCACGGGGAGCCCGGTCTCTTTGGCTATCCCCTCGGCGATAAGCCGGCTTTGGTTGTAGCCGCGTCTCCAGCGCTTGATGGTGGAGAGGGGCACCGGCTGCAGGCAGTCGATGTCGTCAAAGAAACCGGTGGCGGCCAGTTCCCGGGCGAAAAGCTGTCCGTTCATGCGCGCCAGTGAGCGCCGCCCGTCATATTTTGCTGCCGTGATGATGGCGGTCGTAGGGTCGGCCGACGAGTAGTAAAACCATGAGGCCACGCGGTCGATGACAACATCGGTCGACGCCAGTCGCTCGTGCAGAGGGGTGAAGCCGCCATGGTGAATGTCGGTTCGTGGCAGCGTCGACAGGCAGTGCAGACAGATGTGCCGCTCGCCGACAACAAGACTGCGGCCACACACAAGGCACCGGTCGGGTATTACCGCTGCCAGAATCTCAAGCCACCGGCGCTCGATAAATCGGGCTACAGTTGATTTGGCTCCCATAGATTTTCGGCCCGTATCAGTTGTATCACAAGCGATGGCTCAAAGCCGCGCGACGCCGCGTGGCGCAGCAGTTTCGTCCTCCCCTGGGGTGTGTTCCCCTCCTTAACAGCGCGGGCTTTGGCTATCAAAACCCGGCGGCATGTGGCCCGGTACTCGTCGCTGTCAAGGCTGTCGATGGCGGCGTCGATGTCGTCGCGCTCGATATGTTTTACCATCAGTCCTTTGATAATCTTGAACTTGCCCCATCCGCCAAATCTCATTTTGTCGGCGGCGTAGGCCCGGGCAAAGCGGCTGTTGTCGACAAAGCGGTCGCGTTTGAGAGAGTCGACGATGGTTTTGGCCTGTGAGGGGGTCAGGCACCAGGCGGTCAGCTTGGTCATCAGCTCGGCGGTGCAGTGCTCCGAGCGCGAGCAGAGCTGTTGCAGTCGCGACAGGGCGACATCGGGGGCGACAGGCTTTTTCATCTTGAGATTGCCGCTACAAAGCGGCGGCGGCCACGTTCATCCAAAATAATTTCAACATCTTGCCAGCCGGCGAGCGGCAGGTCATCGGCAAGCCGGGCCGCATAGTCGGGGTTTACCTCAAAATAGAGCCGCCCGCCGGCCACAAGGGCCGAGGTGGCGACACGCTCGATGGCGTGATAGAACAGCAACGGGTCGCTGTCGGGCACAAACAGAGCTGTGGCCGGCTCATAGTCAACCACATTGGAGGCCATCGACAGTTTCTCGCTCATGGTCACGTAGGGCGGGTTGCTGACAATCACATCGAGGCTCTGGGGCTTGAGCGTCATTGAGAGGATGTCGGCCTCGATAAAGTCGATTTTTGTCTTGAGGTTGGCTGCGTTGAGGCGGGCCACCTCAAGCGCGCCGGGGCTGATGTCGACAGCCGTGACGCGGGCAAACGGCAGGTTGCGGGCAAGAGCGATGGCTATGCAGCCGCTGCCGGTGCCGAGGTCGGCCACCCTCAGGTCGGTGTGCTCTCTCTCCCGGTCGACAATCAGGTCGATCAGTCCCTCGGTCTCGGGGCGCGGTATCAACACATCCTTGTTGACCGTCAGCTCCATGCCGTAGAAGCGTGCCCGTCCAATGATATATTGCAGGGGCTCGCCGGCAAGGAGCCGGTCAACGATGCCGTTGACAATGTTGACCGTAGCCATGCCCAGATCGCGGTCGCCATTAAGCTCAATGTCGACCGGCGAGTAGCCCTTGACGTGCTCCATGATGATGCGCATCATCCATCGTGCCTCGCCATTGCCGTAGACCGGAGCCAGGCGCGAGATGACGTGGCGCGTGAGGTCGGAAACTTTCATTTTGTCGGGGGGGGGAGGGGGGATTGAAAAGTTTGGGGCCCCATCGGCAGATGAGGCCCCGTTAAAAGACTGGGTAATCTTCAAGAGACACCGGCTTTGACTGAAATAGAGTCAGGCAATGCCTCCGATGATCACATGATGGGGGTTGATGAAGCTAAAAATTATGCTTCGGCCGGAGTCACGTTGATGAAACGACGTCCGTTGCGACCCTCGGTGAAAACCACAGTGCCGTCAACAAGCGCGTAGATCGTGTGATCTTTACCCATGCCAACATTAAGGCCCGGGTGGTGAACTGTACCACGCTGACGCTTGATGATGTTACCGGCCTTTGCAAACTGACCGCCAAAAATCTTGACGCCGAGACGTTTGCTTTCCGATTCGCGACCGTTCTTCGAACTACCTACACCTTTTTTATGTGCCATGATTTGGTAAGATTAATGGGGTTATGCGTTTACTTCTTTAATTAACACCTTGGTGAAATACTGGCGATGACCGTTTTTGCGACGATAGCCTTTGCGGCGTTTCTTCTTGAAAACGATTACCTTTTCACCTTTCACGAGGGGAGTCAACACCTCGCAAACTACCGATGCACCCTCAACCGTGGGAGCACCAACCTTTACAGCACCGTCGGCATCAGCGAGGAGCACACGGTCAAACTTAACGGTGTCACCTTCTTTGGCGGCTGAGCCGAGATAGTGGACATACAGGTACTTGCCGGCCTCGGCCTTGAACTGCTGTCCCTGAATTTCTACAATTGCGTACATTTAAAAAGCACTATATTAACAGGTTAACCCGGCGGGCGAGCGCTTGACATGAGCCTTTTGACCGGCTCTTAGCGACTGCTTTGAGTGCCCGTTACGGAAAATTGCTCACAAAAGTAATGCTTTAATCCCGATTTTCCAAACTTTTACCAAATTTATTTTTACATATTTATTTTGACTCTCAAGTCGCTATGATGTTTTTGATTTCTGGCCCAATGCTTTTATTTATCAGCCACCACTCCATTAAATCGGGCCCTGTCCGCTTTTGACACAGCCTCTCAGTCGCCCGTCATCGAAAGGTGCCTGCATGTCACCGATTAACACGCGTGGGCATAGCTGATAACCTATTGTTCTCACCTGTCAAATAAAGAAGTTTGAGTAGCACACATATATTCAAACATTAACCACCATAAAATTGCAGTCTGTATTAAACAGCTTTTAAAGAATAACCTTCTGTTATAATTTTTTGATTTAAATAGAAATATAGCATTTATTAATGATAGTAATATCAAACAATATATAGAAAACCAAGACGATCCAATAGGCCATAATAAAGGAAAGCAAAGAAGAAATATTATAAGAGAAAGAAATCCTGATACCTCACCTGAAAAACTATTTGGGGTCGTATATAACGTGGCTAAAGGAATCCCAAAGATTATAAAAAGGACGAACGATATTAAATTAATTACAAGGAAAGTACCAATCCAGTACTTGCAAATATTTAGTATTTTTTTCATGGGGAATTGGAATTATTGTATAGGTATGAAAAAATTAACAAATTTAGAGATTGATTAAATCCAGTCAAAAGATTTATTTTAATGTTTGTCAACAATATAAATGCACCTGCTGTTGCTATTGCATCGCTTGTCGGTGAATCGCCGATAGAAATATAACTATCTTTAATCAATTGGAAGTCATAATCCAAAACCCGCGGGTCAAGAGTAGCACCCACAATTCCTTTGGCTCCTCTTTTATCGTAGCTCTTGTCGTGCTTGAAAGCTGCATAGTCAAGACTGTTTATAGGTGGAACACAATAAGTTTCGGTCGATTTATTTATACGTGGATTGAGATGGCCAAGATAATTTATCAGATTATATTCCCCGTATTTTTTGACAATATCATCCTGTGATTTAATATCCTCATCCCAAAAGTAAAATCTATCGTCATCATATTGGGCTTTAATCCAATCCATGCCTGTAGGGTCGATGTAGTTAAGGGGGTCGCCGGCACAGTATGTGTAGGGGGAGAGATGGGGGTAATTGCCGGCGAGGCGGTCGGGGTTGTGCCATGCGCCCGAGGGGGCGTGGTACTGCCGGGCGCCGTTGGCCAACGCCCGGTTGTTGCCAACGTAACCGGCACATCTACCGTGTGAGCTAAAGGCAAACATACTGTCTCCTGTTGATTGTCACAAATGTAGGACATGCAGTTGACAGTCACAAATAATTTCCTGATTTTTTGTCCTTTATTACGCTACCGATGAGTCTTGGAAAATCGTGGAAAAACGGGGCGGGCGACCGGGAGCGACGACAAGGGTTATTTCTTTGCCGGCTCGTCGGCAAAGCGGTTGGGGAAGGAGAGTTTCACCTTGGGCCGTCGCATGGCGCGGATAATCAGAATCAACCCGGCGATGATGAACGGAATAGAGAGCCACTGGCCCATGTTGAGTGTCATCGATGCCTCAAAGGCGACCTGATCGTTTTTGACAAACTCGATTAAAAAGCGTGGCACGAAAATGCCTATGAAGAAGACTCCCAAAATGAGCCCCGGGCGCTCCTCGGCGTTCTTCTTCCAGTACATCCACATAAGCAGGGCAAAAAGGGCAAAATAGCACAGTGCCTCATAGATCTGGGTGGGGTGGCACGCAAGCCCCTCGTAAAGATGATGCCACTCGGCCGAGCGAACAAACTTGAAACCCCAGGGGAGGGTGGTGGGGTGGCCGAAAATCTCGGAGTTCATCAGGTTGCCCAGGCGGATGAGGCCTCCGACGAGGGCTATGGGGATGACAAGGCGGTCAAAGGTCCACAGGGGGCTGCGCTTGGTGGTGATCATCGAGAAGAGGAATACACCTATGATAATGCCTATGGTGCCGCCGTGGCTGGCCAGGCCCCCTTCCCAGACATATAGGATCTTGATGGGGTTGAGCCGGTAGAGGTCCCATTCATAGAAAAACACGTGACCCAGACGGGCGCCGATGATGGTGCCGGCGACTGTCCACATCAACAGGATGCCGAGCCAACGCTCGGGGGCTCCTTCGTGCTTGAATATGCGTCCGACAATTTCATATCCCACCAAAAAGCCGATCATGAAAGCGAGGCTGTACCACCTTATCGTGATAAAGCCGTCAAACAGAACGGGATCGGCAGCCCATGTGACAAACTGTAGCATTGTGACAAACCTGATTTAGTGTTTTGCTGTAAAGAGGATCGTTGAATTTTTTTTGCAAAGATAGCAATTTTTGGAATAAAGTGTTAATGTGAATCAGTTTTGAGC
>CAYMVS010000078.1:0-8089 GCA_964394205.1 uncultured Muribaculaceae bacterium
GTTTGGTGGATTCGTCAGTCAATCCTGCAGGCACTTGCCGAGCAGTCGCGCATCGTGCGTCTGCCCCTCAACCAGGTGGGTTCGCTCAACAAAATCAGCAAAGCCCTCTCAAAATTTGAGCAGGAAAACGAGCGTCGTCCCTCGCCCGAGGAGCTTGCCGAGCGTCTTGATGTGCCCGTCGACAAGATTGCCGACACCCTCAAGGTGTCGGGCCGTCACATATCGGTCGACGCCCCCTTTGTGGAGGGTGAGGACAACAGCCTGCTTGACGTGTTGACCAACGACGACAGCCCCATGGCCGACTCTTCGCTCAATCAAGAGTCGCTTGCCAAAGAGGTTGACCGCGCCCTGCGTCAGCTTCAGGAGCGCGAGCGCGAAATCCTCAAGATGTTTTTTGGCATCGGTTGTCAGGAGATGACCCTCGAGGAGATTGGTGCAAAATTTGACTTGACCCGCGAGCGTGTGCGTCAAATCAAGGAGAAGGCTATACGTCGCCTCAAAGGCCAGAAGAGCCGCCTCCTCAAGACCTACCTCGGTCAATAATCGGCACCCGCCGCCATCAAGCCAATCTTAAGGTAACAACAATCCCGGTCACCGTCAAGTGATCGGGATTGTCGTTTATAGTCTGGTTTTCCTATCGTTGCATTATCTTCCGACCACGGCTGACCACAAGCCCTTTGTAACTCTTGCCGACACGCTGGCCATAGATGTTGTAGCGGGCTTCATCTGCACCCGGCGCGTCGGCAGCTATCTCCTCGATTGACGAGATGCCGGCGACGAGCTCGATCTCCTGGCCGATCTCGGTCGGGATGTCATACACCCATGTCTCAGGGAGCTTGGTCTGGGGTATCTTATTCATGTTGACCACGATTGGATCGGGCATGACGTACTCGGCATTAAGAGGATTGGTGTTGACCCCCTCGGCCGCTGCAAGAGGGGTGCCGTCGGCGCTATGCAAAGGTGTGTTTGAACGCAGGCGCAGGTTGCCGCCGAGAGTCGACTTGACGACAACGCGGTCAACCTTGCCCTCTTTCCATGACATCGACACAATCTCAAAGCCGCCACGAGCACGCAGGCCGTCCACACTTCCCTTGTCCCACTTGGCGGGGAGCGCCGGGAGCAGGTGAACAAAGCCGGCATGTGACTGCAGCAGCATCTCGGCGATGCCGGCACAGCAACCAAAGTTTCCGTCGATCTGGAAGGGAGCATGAGAGTCAAAGAAGTTGGCGTAGGTACCACCGTTGGGATCGTCGGAGGTAATGTTGGGCGACACAAGTCGCAACTGGTTCCTGATGATGCTCAACGCATGGTCGCCGTCAAGCATACGGGCCCATTCACACACCTTCCAACCCATCGACCAACCGCGGGCCGCGTCACCACGCCCAACAAGTGACTTGTGTACAGCCTGATAGATGGTCGTGTTAACGTAGGGTGACACCTGGTTGCCGGGATATGCGCCCCAAAGGTGAGAGAGGTGACGGTGGGAATTGGTCTCGCGATCCCAATCTTCCTGCCACTCCTGAATCTGACCGTACTGACCAATCTTATAGGGGGTCAAACGAGCCTTGAGCGCGTCAATATCGTTGGCAAAACCGGCGTCGACACCGAGGATGCGGGCAGCCTCGGCTGTGTTTTTAAGCACGTCATAGACCATCTGGTTGTCCATCGCCACGCCGCCAAACAGCGCCACATTCTGCTCTTTGCCGTTTGAGTCGGTATATTTCCACTTGCCGGGGTGATTTTCAGGAGAGTTGGAGGGAGCGACAACCATGTAGTGGGTATTGGGATCCTCAACCAGGAAATCCTGATAAAACTCAGAGCAGCTCTTAAGAACAGGGTAAATCCCGGCGAGATACTCTTTGTCGCCCGAGAAAAGGTACTTCTCCCACAGGTGAGAGCAGAACCACGCGTTACACGTTGGCCACACGCCCACCGAACCGTTGTCGACCGCCCCTGTCACTCGCCACAGGTCGGTGTTGTGGTGCAAGGTCCATCCACGCGCGCCATACATTTTCTCGGCGGTCTCACGCCCTGTCACCGACACATCCTTGACCATCTCTATGAACGGATTGTGACACTCGCTGAGGTTGGCCACCTCGGCTGCCCAGTAGTTCATCTCGACATTGATGTTGGTGGTGTATTTTGAATCCCATGCCGGATACTGGCGGGCATTGGGATTCCATATTCCCTGCAGGTTGGCAGGCTGAGTGCCGGGCTGGGAAGAACTTATCAACAGGTAGCGGCCAAACTGGAAATAGTTCTCAATCAGACCGGGATCGTCGGCATCGGTGTAGAATGCCTTGATGCGCTGCTCGGTGTCCTTGACCTCGCGCTCGGGGTTCTCGCCAAGCTCAAGCCCGACGCGGTCAAACTGCTCTTTGTACAAGGCGATGTGATCGGCCATCGCGGTGTCAAAATCTTTCCCCGAGTTGACAAACGCAGTCAGGTGGGCAAGAGCCTTGGCCTCGGCATCACCGCTTATATCGTTGTATTTCTCAAAATTGGTGGCCGACGAGATGACGATTACAACGCTGTTGGCATCTTTAACCTCAATGGTCGGGGTCGAGGCATTGCCGGCCACGAGACCATACTGGATTACGTTCTGGGTAGTATTGCCGGTCAGCATGCCCCCGTCGTTGATCACTTTGATAAAGTTGAAACAGTTAACCTTGTTGTCGACATTCTCGGTCTGTGTCTTTGCCGGGACAAGCGAGGCCTCGATCAGGCCGTCGCCGGCAATCTTGTTGATGTCGAGCTTGACCATGTTGGTCTTGACGGGAGCGGCAAAACAAACGTTCATGTCGAGACGACCAGGCTCGGAGGCGCTTATGCGCATCAAGGTCACATTGTCGGCCAGCGAGGTGAACACCTCGCGTGTATAGGTCACGCCGTCGACCACATAGGTGGTGGTGGCCACCGCGCGGTTCATGTCGAGATCGCGAACGTAGCCCTGGGCATCGACATCCCCCTCGAGGGCACCACGCTCCTCATCATTGTAACGGTGGCCGGGGAAACCGAGCAACAGGCAGCCGGCTGCCTGATATTGAGCGCCGTGTGAACCGGTCGACTGGAAATTGGGTATGGCCAATTTCTGAGCCGCGGTGTAGTCCTTATTGAATATGTATTGACGCACCTGGTCAAGAACCGCCTTTGCATTTGGGTTGTAGTTTGTGTTTGGCGACTGCCCCCAGAAGGTGTCTTCGTTGAGCTGAAGGGTGTCACAGGCCACGCTGCCGCTGACCATTACCCCGAGGCGACCGTTGCCAAGAGGAAGCGCCTCCTCCCAGTAGGAGGCCGGACGGTTGTACCACAGGCGGTTCTTGCTGTCAAGCACAGGGGGCGGCACAGGGCGCTTGTCGGACGTGGTGAAAGTTGTTGTAAAAGCCTCTGTGCACACATTGCCTGCAAGGTCGGCAAACGAGTTGGCAGCCAGGGTGAAGGTGTAGGATGTCGACAGATCGAGTTCCTCAAAGGGATAGGACACCTTGGCACCGCTGACAGCCGGATTTATCGACAGGCTCCTCCCCGAGGCATTATTTCTCAATGTTCCGACAGCCGACCCCTTGGCCGTGATACTCTCGTCAAAGGTCAGCGTGACCTTACCTGAGGGGACAACGTTGATGTCGCCATTGGTCGGCACTATGTTCAACAGACGCGGCGCCTGGTGATCGTCGGCATAAATATTGACATACTTCAGATTATAATTGCTGGTCTTGGTGGCCGACTGTATCAACATCCTGACAATCACCATCTCTTTGTTATCGGCATTGAGCGTATAGTTTGCATCGGTATATGAATTCCAGTGTGAAGCCGATGTATAGTCATTGAGCACAGTCCATGTCGAGCCCCCGTCGGTGGAATAGACAACGCCAAATTTTGTCGCCGAGCTTGACCCGTCGCCTATCGCAAAATTCAGTTTGACGTTTGACAGCGAGGTGGTAGGCATGGCGATTTCAAAATACTGGTCATGTTTTGAGCCGTCGGTATAGTCGGCCTTGGCAGTGAAACGGTCGATCGACGCGGTGTTGAGGCGCAAAAGATAGCTTGGTGTAGAGCCGCTCGAGGTCAGCTGCCACTTGCCGTCGCTTGTGTGAAGGGTGACCAGACACTGCTCGGCAGGCAGCGCGCATGTGTTTGGCTGAAAATATGGCTGCACTTTTGACCACTGCTGGTTGGCCGAGGCGGCCCATCCGGCATCGTTGGGGGTATAGACGGCGGTGGTGCCGTTCTTGACCTCATCATAACCACCGGTAAATTCCCAGTGGGCAACCACGGTCTGCTCGGCGGCAAGTGTCGACCCCGGGCAAAGAATGGCCGACAACGCCAACATGAGCGTTCCCATCCTGAAAGTTGACTTCTTTAACATTTTCATTAATTAGATTTGGTTAAAAATTATTTGCCCAAATGTACCGTCACGCGAGAAAATAAAGGCTGAAATTTGAATCATTCTTGATAAAAAAGGGCTCAAAGTGTAATTTTTATCCTATTTTTCACTATCTTTGAGCAAAATTTCTCTCCATGAGAATCTTAAGCAACATCATAATCCTGTTGATTGCCCTGGTCGCCGGTGTGTCACGCGCCGGCTTGGCGGCCGACGGGATCACCCGTCGGCTCGATCTCGACAACGGCCTCTCGGGGGGAGAGGTTGGTGGCATCGTGCAAGACAAAAACGGGCTCTTATGGATCTCGACATGGTATGGGCTCAACTGCTATGACGGTTATGATTTCTATCGTTTGACCGGCAATCCCGGCAACGACACCTCGGCAGGCTCCAACCACTTTCGCGATATCTTGCTGACAGCCGACGGTAGATTCATCGCCTGTCACACCTCCGACGATATTCTTCTGTTTGACCTCTCAACCTACGCCTTTACCGATGTCGACCCGGCTTTGGCCGACTCGCTCAAGCCTCTGATGGGAAAGAACCACCCGGTCTTTGTCGACCGTCAGGGCAACAGTTGGAGGCACAACCGCTCGGGTGTGTTCACCACAACGGGGGTACACCGCCCGGCCTCACAGCTCGAGGGTACAGAAAATATCGACGTGCGCTCTCTGATGGTCGACCATGACGGCAACCTTTGGGTAGGGATGCGCGACACCCGGTCCATCAACGTCTACTCCCCTACCCTCGGGCTGAAACAAACCATCCCGTTGCCTTCAGTGCCCTACTGCATCTATCAGACTGCCAACGGTGATGTGTGGGTGGGATGCAAGCCGGGAGCTCTTCTCAAGATTGGTGGCGAGTCAATCACAACCGATGCCGTCTATGACATGATTGAGGATTCACGCGGCAATCTATGGGTAGCGACTTTTGGCGACGGTATCAAGGTGATCACCAAACCGGGCGCGACCAATGCCGCTCTCTACCCGACAATGGCCGGTGGTAAAATCAGAAAGCTGGCACTCTCGACCGATGGGGCGATGCTCCTTGCAGCCTCCGACGATGGGCTTTGGGCGGGACGCATTGACCCGAAAAACCCTGCCAAAACACCATTTACCCTTTATAAACATATAAAAGGCAAAAGCACCTCTCTTGCGGGCGACAACCTTATAAGCCTCGATGTCGACTCAAAGGGGAACATCTATATCGCTACTGAGAGCAGCGGCATCGACATGATCTCAGAGGACGACTTAGCGTCGGGGAGAGCCCGTTTCAGACACCTGTCGCCACCATTTATTGTCAACGGCCTCGCCATCGGAGCCGACTCGATGTTGGTCCTTGCATGCAACAACCATATAACGATATGCAATCCCGTCAACGGCACGACCACCCATTATCGCCGGCAATTCTGGGCCGACTCTTGCCTCTTTTCGGAGTCGACGCCTGTCATGATGCCCGATGAACGATGGATCTTTGCCTCCCGGCAGGGCGCCTTTGCTGCCACGGCCCACAATCTGTTCTCGCGGGGATTCATCCCGCCATTGGTCATCATGGCGGTGGCCCGCGAGGGGGAGGAGGAGAAACTATGGCCGGCAAACGACAGTACAATCCAACTCTCTGAACATCAACGCAATGTGTCAATCAAGTTTGCCGCTCTCGATTATGGTCACAACAGCGACATCCTCTATCGCACGCGTCTTGACGGCTCATCTTGGTCCGATGACGGTCCAACCCGTTCGGTGACTCTATTCAACCTCACGCCGGGGCGCCATCTCCTTGAAATACAATCGACCGACCGCTACGGGCGTTGGGTCGACAACACCCGTCGCGTCTTAATTGACGTCGAGCCAAAATGGCATGAGACACTTCTGGCGCGCGTTCTCTTTGTCATCGTGGCGCTGCTGACAGTCATCGCCGTGATTTACACTGTCATATATATCAAGCGTGTCAATCGCCACCGTCGCGAGCTTCTCGACAAGTACATGTCGCTTATGGCTCGTGTCGATGCCCCGGTCACAACCATCGACGTCCCTGCCAAGGAAACAATCTCAACCGACATCAAGGCGGCCGACGAGCAGTTTCTCAACCGCGTCAAGCGCTACATTGAGGAAAACATCGCCAATCCTGATGCCAACATCGACGACATGGCGGGGGCTGCCGCCACCAGTCGCGCTACCCTCAACCGGCGACTGCGTTCGCTCATGGGCATCTCGGCCGCTCAGTTGCTTAAAGAGTCACGGCTGCAACGGGCACGGCAGCTCCTGGCCAACCCCGACAACAAACTATCGATGACAGAAATCGCCCTCAGGTGTGGCTACAACGACCCCAACTACTTCAGGCGGCTGCTAAGCCAAAAGTGACGCGAGCAATCGTCGCGTCTCCCCTCCTTGGCGATGTGACTCACCGGGACGACGCGGGGGGGCGACATTTTTTTTGCAATCTGTGGCTCCATAGAGGGTTATATTACAGAAAATTTTATTAAATTTGCCCCTTGATTATCAATTCTCTGAATTTTTATACATTATTATATAAATTATATAAGGAAAATGGCAACTCAAGACGAAGTCTTCAAGAAAATAGTTTCCCACGCCAAAGAGTATGGCTTTGTGTTTCAGTCAAGTGAGATTTATGACGGTCTCTCGGCCGTTTATGACTACGGTCAAAACGGCGTTGAGCTGAAAAACAACATCAAGCGCTATTGGTGGGACTCGATGACCCTGCTTCATGAGAATATCGTGGGCATCGACTCGGCAATCTTCATGCACCCCACCATCTGGAAGGCTTCGGGCCATGTCGATGCTTTCAACGACCCGTTGATTGACAACCGCGACTCCAAGAAGCGCTATCGTGCCGATGTGCTCATCGAGGATCACCTTGCCAAAATCGACGAGAAAATTGAAAAAGAGGTGGCCAAGGCCCGCAAGCGTTTTGGCGACTCTTTTGACGAGTCCGTGTTCCGCTCGACCAATCCCCGTGTGCTCGAAAACCAACAGAAGCGCGACGCCATCCACGAGCGTTTTGCCCAGGCTCTCAACGACAACAACCTTGAGGAGCTGCGTCAGATCATCATCGACTGTGAGATCGTCTGCCCCATCTCGGGCACAAGAAACTGGACCGACGTGCGCCAGTTCAACCTCATGTTCAAGACCGAGATGGGCAGCACCGCCGATGGAGCCATGACCGTCTACCTGCGTCCCGAGACCGCCCAGGGCATCTTTGTCAACTATCTGAATGTGCAGAAGACAGGCCGTATGCGCATCCCCTTTGGCATCGCCCAGATCGGCAAGGCTTTCCGCAACGAGATTGTGGCACGTCAGTTCATCTTCCGCATGCGCGAGTTTGAGCAGATGGAGATGCAGTTCTTCGTGCGTCCCGGCCAGGAGCTCGAGTGGTTCAACCACTGGAAAGAGTATCGCCTCAAGTGGCACAAGGCCTTAGGGTTGGGCGACCAGAAGTATCGCTACCACGACCATGACAAGCTCGCCCATTATGCCAACGCGGCCACCGACATCGAGTTTGAGATGCCGTTTGGATTCAAGGAGGTCGAGGGCATCCATTCACGCACCAATTTTGACCTGTCTCAGCACGAAAAATTCTCGGGCAAGAAGATACAGTATTTCGACCCCGAGCTCAACGAGAGCTACACCCCCTACGTCATCGAGACCTCAATCGGTGTCGACCGTATGTTCCTGAGCGTGCTCTGCTCAA
>CAYMVS010000079.1:0-7987 GCA_964394205.1 uncultured Muribaculaceae bacterium
GCCGCGAAACATTATGCAAAAAATTTTGGTCGTAAAATTCATTTTTACTACTTTTGCATTGATATGTAAGCATCAACAAGCAAGGTCGATTCAGTTGGATATAAGCCGCCCCGATGCCTACAACCGACAATAAATGATAGATAACCACGATTCATGAAGACTTTTTTCAAGAGCTTTCTTGGAGCAATGGCAGCTATATGGCTGTCAATGATGCTCTTATCAGTAGGAACAATAATCACCATCTCGATCATTGCCGCCAAGACGGCAACAGGTGGCCCGGCAGTGGATGTCAAGAAGGGCAGCGTGTTGGTTTTTGACCTGTCAAAGCAGGTCATCGACCGGCCGGCCACGCCCCAGCTGTCGGAGATACTCTCGGGCGACCGCGGTCAGGGCATCGTGCTCGACGACATTGTCGCCGCCATTGACCATGCGGCGACCGACGATAAAGTTGTCGGCCTGTATATAAAATGTAAGGGCGGCTATGCCGGATTGGCTCAATATGACGCCATCGCCAACGCTTTGGAAAAATTCAAGAAATCGGGCAAGAAGATCATCACCTACGGCGACTCCTACACCCAGGGCAACTATTACCTCGCCTCGATCGCCGACAACATTCTGCTCAACCCCTCGGGTAGCGTCGACCTCCACGGCCTTGAAGCCACCACTCTCTATTTCAAGAAGATGCTCGACAAGATAGGCGTCGACGTTCAGGTTGTCAAAGTTGGCACCTACAAGAGCGCCGTCGAGCCGTTCCTACTCGACAGCATGAGCGCCCCCTCGCGGCTTCAACAAGAAGTCTTCCTGGGTAATATGTGGAGCCACATCGCCGCAACGATTGCCAAAAACCGCCGCATGAAACAGCAGCAGGTCAATCAGATAGCCGACAGCATCCCGGCTTTCCTCCCCGCCGAGACCCTCAGGGGGATGCGACTTGTCGACTCGCTGGTGTATGAGCGCCAGGTGGATGCGATTGTCAGCGACCTGACCGGCTCGGTCGACAAACGGGCCGATGACAAAAAGACTCCTGTTTATGTAGACCTTATCGACTATGCCGGCTCGTTTGATGCATCAAAGGTCAACGGCGGCGGCAAGAAAAACATTGCCGTTCTCTATGCCATCGGCGACATCGTCGACTCGGGTGACGGCGGCATCGTCAGTGAGAAATTAGTGCCGACCATCATAGACCTTGCCAACGATGACGACGTTGACGCCCTGGTGATGCGTGTCAACTCGGGTGGCGGCAGCGCCTACGCCTCCGAGCAAATCTGGGAAGCCCTGAAATTTTTCAAGGAAAAGACCGGCAAGCCGTTCTACGTGTCGATGGGCGACTATGCCGCCTCGGGAGGTTACTACATCTCATGCGGCGCCGACCGCATCTATGCCGACCCCTTGACCCTGACCGGCTCGATCGGAATCTTCGGCATGCTTCCCAGCGTGGAGAAACTGATGAAAGATGAGATTGGCGTAAACACCGGCACAGTGTCAACCAACCCCAAGGGCGCTCTCCCGACCCTGTTTCAAACCATGACACCGCGCCAGCGCGCCTCGATGCAAAGCTATGTCGACAACGGCTATGAACTGTTCACCCGCCGTGTCGCCGAGGGGCGCGATATGCCTGTCGACTCGGTCAAAGCGATTGCCGAGGGGCGCGTGTGGGACGGCTCGACCGCTCTCAAAATCAAGCTTGTCGATGAACTTGGCGACCTCAACACCGCCATCGCCGGCATAGCCAAAGAGCTTGGAGTTGACAGCTATACTATCTCGACCTATCCCTCAGTCGACATGAAATGGTGGACAGCCCTGCTTGAACTTGACACTGATATGTCGGCCCGACACATCATCTCCCACATACCCGGCGCCCTGAAGCTGTATGACTCAATCGAGTCGATACAAAACATGAGCGTGCTGCAGTGTCGCATGGATTATGTGATAGTTCAATAAACCGCTACCCCCCACCACAAAGATGGCCCGCAACATACTACTTTCCAAGCTGCTGTTGTTACCCATATCGAAAGTCTACGGTATGGTGATGGCCATCCGCAACTATCTGTTTGACTCCAACCTGCTGAAGCACACCGAGTTTGACATTCCGGTCATAGTGGTTGGCAACCTCGCCATGGGGGGCACCGGCAAGACGCCCCATGTGGAGTATATCATTGAGACACTGAGAGATGAATACAACGTCGGGGTGTTATCGAGAGGCTACAAACGACGCACCAAGGGCTTTGTGCTTGCCACCAAGCGCTCGCGGCCCGAAGATATTGGCGACGAGCCCTATCAGGTCTATCAGAAATATGGCGACCGCGTCACCGTGGCCGTCTGTGAAAGCCGCGTCGAGGGCATCAAAAAGATGAGGGCCATCAACCCCAACCTTAATCTCATCCTGCTTGACGACGCCTTCCAGCACCGCTATGTCAAGCCGGCCATATCGATTGTGTTGAGCGAGTTTTCACGCCCGGTGTTTTATGACAGCCTGCTCCCCTACGGTCGCCTGCGCGAGCCTGTCAGCGCCCTGCAGCGCTGTGATGCCGTGATAATCACCAAATGCCCCGACGACATCAAGCCGATGGATTTCCGCATCTTCCGCGAGCACCTCAACCTCTTCCCCTACCAGAAACTGTTTTTCTCGACCTACAGTTACGGCCACCTTGTGTCGGTGTTTCCCGAGCATGTGACCTACATCCCTTATCTCGACTGGCTCACCGCCGACGACTCCATTCTGATTCTCACCGGTGTCGGCAATCCCCGGCCTTTTGTGCTCCACCTGCGTAAGTATAAAGCCCGGGTCAAAGTGAAACGATACAGCGACCATCACAATTTCACTGCCGGCGACATGGAGGCCATAATGCACAAATTTGAGCAGATGCCCGGCAAACGCAAGTTTATCGTGACGACCGAGAAAGATGCCGTTCGCCTCTCCAACAACCCCTATTTTCCCCATGCGCTCAAGTCGTGCATCTTCTATCTGCCCGTGTCGGTCGACTTCCTGCCACAGAGCGATGCTCCCTTTGAGACAGAGATACGCAAGATGATAGCCGAGAGTATCAAGAAACAGAAAAACAGCTGAACCACTCAGGGCTCATCAATGTTTATTCAGATATTGGAGAGTCACCCGACAGTTCACCCCCCTCAGTAACCGAAATTCAAATCCTAAACAAAACAGCCATGTTAGACAAAATCAATCAAACAGCCCAATTTCTTCGTTCAAAAGTAGCCGACATGCCCAAAATCGGCATCATACTCGGCACCGGCCTGGGCGCGCTTGTAGATCATATTGAAGATAAAACATTTATCCCCTATGCCGAGATACCCAATTTCCCGGTATCGACCGTTCAGGGCCACTCGGGCAACCTGATATTCGGCACATTGGGCGGCAAGCGGGTCATGGCCATGCAAGGACGTTTCCATTACTATGAGGGCTATGACATGAAGACGGTCACCTTCCCGGTGCGCGTGATGAAGGCGCTCGGTGTGGAGACTCTGTTTGTGAGCAACGCCGCCGGCGGCATGAACAAGGAGTTTAAGGTTGGCGACGTGATGATTATCACCGACCACATCAATCTGTTTCCCGAGAACCCCCTGCGCGGTAAAAACTATGAGGAGCTCGGCACCCGTTTCCCGGCCATGACCGAGGCCTACAGCCACCGGTTCATCAAGATGGCCAACGATATCGCCGACGAGAAACAGATTCCGGTTGTTCACGGCGTTTACTGTGGCGTGACCGGCCCGACATTTGAGACACCGGCCGAGTATGAATACTACCGCATCATTGGCGGCGACGCTGTCGGCATGTCGACAGTCCCCGAGGTTATCGTGGCCAACCACGCCGGCATGAAAGTGTTTGGCCTGTCGGTCATCACCGACCTTGGCGGCAAAGACATCACCGTTGCCCCCACCCACGAGGAGGTGCAGCAGGCAGCTCTTGTGGCCCAGCCAAAGTGTCTCGAGATCATGAAAGAACTCGTGGCCCGCATCTGATTCACCCTTCCCGCGGGATCCACGCTCTCTGAAAACCCAAACAATCATGCAATCGACTGAAATATCATCGTTAGGCGAATTTGGTCTTATCGACCGCCTGACCAAGGAGTTGCCAAAGGTCAACACCTCAACCCTGAGGGCCGTTGGCGACGATGCCGCCGTGATGCACTATCCCGACGATGTCGACACCCTCGTGACCACCGATCTGCTGCTCGAGGGGGTTCACTTTGACCTGACCTACGTGCCGCTGCGTCACCTCGGGTATAAAGCCGCCGTGGTAAATTTCTCCGACATATACGCCATGAACGGCACTCCCCGGCAAATCACCGTCTCGCTGGGCATCTCGACACGTTTTACCGTCGAGCACATCGAGGAGCTCTATGCCGGCATCCGTCTGGCCTGTGAGATATATGGTGTAGACATTGTTGGTGGCGACACCACCGCCTCGCGTCAGGGCCTGGTCATCTCGATCACCTGTCTTGGCGAGGCACGTCGCGACGATATAGTGTATCGCGACGGCGCGCGCGACACCGACCTCATCTGTGTCTCGGGCGATTTGGGCGCGGCCTACATGGGTCTGCAACTTCTCGAGCGTGAAAAGGTCGCCTCGGCCGGGCAGAAAGATTTTGTGCCTCAATTTCAGGGCAAGGAGTATCTCATTGAGCGTCAGCTTAAACCCGAGGCCCGGCGTGACATTGTCGAGGAGCTGGCCAAAGCCGGCATCAAACCGACAGCCATGATGGACATCAGCGACGGGCTCTCGTCCGAGTTGCTTCACATCTGTCACGACTCTCACGTCGGGTGCCGCATATATGAAGACCGCATCCCGATTGATTATCAAACCGCCATCATGGCCGAAGAGCTCGGCATGAACCTGGTGACCGCCGCCCTCAACGGCGGTGAGGATTATGAGCTGCTGTTCACCGTGCCCCTGCACGAGCATGAGAAAATCGAGCGTCTGCCCGGTGTCAAGCTCATTGGCCACATCACAAAGGAAGATTTGGGCTGCGCCATGATAACGCGCGACGGCAATGAGATAACACTGCGTGCCCAAGGTTTCAACCCCTTGAAATAAAGCAAGAAAACATCACTGAACCAAAAAGAGGCTGCGTTGCGGCCTCTTTTTTACAGCACCGATGTGGAAAACCCGAGAATTTTTGCTATATTTGTGATATGAAACAAGAAATAAAACATCGCCGGCTGGAAGCTTTTTACAGAAGCAAAGTTCTTAACGCCCTTATGTTGATAATTGTGGTGAGCCTCCTGTTGATGGTTTACACAAACTCAATGCTTATGCCAATTATTTGCAGTACATTGGCTCTCATCTTCTCTATCGGCTATTCCCTTTGGCTTTGGATAAAGAGACCCAAAAGCATAATTATCAACGATTGGCTCTCCAATCTGAGCAGTGTGTTCACCCTTTATTTCATGCTTGTTGCCGCTATCGATGCCCGAAACCAATGGTGGTTCATCACACCGATGGCATTATTGGTCGTATTTTTGTTTATAATATTGATAAACAATCGGGATCAGAAATTTGATATTTAGTCAGATTGGTCCGACGATCAGACACGCCGGGTCACCAGCAGGGTCTTTCCCCGGCTCGATGTGATGGCCCAGAGGCGGTGGGACGAGCTCTCGCCGGTCTTGAACCGCTTTTTAAACTCAGCCGCTTTAAGGGGGAAATTGCGTGTTGTCACGCTCAGCTGCCCATACACTCCGAGCAGACGGGCTACCTCGCGCTTGCTGAAAGAGACAACTGTCTCTATTTCAAACCTGTCACCCGGAAAGGTGTCAACTTTCTGTGGCGAGATGAAAAGGTGCACATTCTCCCCCGGCTGAAACATATCATATTTGGCGGCCAACGCCCCGTAACACCCGGCTTTTGTGACAGCGGGATAAGGGTCATACATGAACATTCCCGCCTCAGGCTGCCGATATTCACCGGCAGAAATCCGGTTGACCGAACCAAAATCTTCAGTCACAACCCTCTCGCCGTCAATGGTTACCGCTGTCAACCGGCCGCTACCCGGCAGAATGACAACAAGCTCCTTACACTCGGCCGTAGTGCCAACCGTCAATATATCGACCTCACCCGCCCGGGCCAGCCCACGCCTCGCCTCTGTCACGTCAAGCATGGGTGACGCCTTTATAATCAATCGTTTGCAACGTGACATTATCAACTCGATATTGGTCACCACATCGGGCGAACAGTCGGTCATGGCATACAGTCGCCGTCCACCCTCCCCACGCCGGGCCGGGTCAACAAATATCACGTCATAGACAGCCGAACCATCCCCTCTTAAAGCCTCGACCGAGTCGCCGGTAAAGGCCTCTATGCAGCCCGAAAGTCCCATCCCGCCGGCGTTGATTCTCATAGCCTCGACAACCCGCGGGTCAATGTCAAAAGTCGTGACATGACATTGGCGGGAGGCGGCGTGAAAAACATCTATTCCCAGGCCGCAGGTCATGTCGAGCACCCTGGCGCCTCCCGGCAGCAGCGATGAGTGAAACCGCGCCAGAGGGTCGGCCGTGCATTGCTCGGCCGATAGCACCGTTGGAAACACAAAACCCGGAAAACGCTCCAACTCCTCCCCTACCTTGCGCGCTCCCTTTTGTCGCGCTTCAATCTGGGTGATGAGCCACGACCGGGCCGGGTCGTGCCCATGCTTGAGGCGCAACCGATTGACATCATCATTGAGATGTGTCTCAATCCATTTTAAATCACTCTCGCTCAGTCTCATGAAAGCAAAGCCGGGTAACCGAAATCACTTTCGACCACCCGGCTTAATATAAGATTATTTCTTAATGAGCCATGTAAAGGTCAACCTCCTCGGGGGCAAACTTCTCGATGAACTCACCGTGCTTAACCACTTCAGCCTCGGCCAACTTAACGTAGACCGTCAGCGACTTGACAAACGACTCGTTGCGGTTGGCATCGGCAAGCAACAGGTAGCTCATGATGATGTTACCGGCCATCTCAACGAGGCGACGGGCCATAAAGTCGAGATAAGCGGTATCCTTAACCGAGGTAACTCTCTCCACGGCAGCCTTGTAGACCGACACAAGCTTGGCGATGCGGTCTTTGATGGCCTGCAGTTCAGGTTTAACCTCCTCGGCGGCATACTGCTCCATGAGCGACAGATAGGTGCCTGTTGTCACATAGCGGATGGCAGCGACAACCTGCAGCTGGGTGGTACCCTCATAGATTGAGGTGATGCGTGCATCACGATAGACTCGCTCACAGGCATAGTCTTTCATGAAACCCGAGCCACCGTGGATCTGGATACAGTCGTAGGCGTTCTGGTTGCAATACTCGCTGCCCATACCCTTAGCCATGGGGGTCAGAGCATCGGCAAGACGGCTGTAGGTCTTGGCCTCGGCACGCTCCTCTTTTGTGAGGGTGCGCTCTTTGGCTATATCGTCATAAATCTTGTAGATGTCGACATAGCGGGCTGTCTCATATAGCAGTGAGCGCGACGCGTCGAGCTTGGCCTTCATCACCGACAGAATCTCGCTGACGGCGGGGAAATCGATGATGGCCTTTCCAAACTGACGGCGGTCTTTAGCGTATGCCAACGCTTCACGGTAGGCAACCTCGCTCACACCGACCGACTGGGCGGCGATGCCGAGACGGGCGCCGTTCATCAGGGCCATCACATACTTGATCAGACCCAGGCGACGGTTGCCGCAGAGCTCGGCTTTAGCGTTTTTGAACACCAACTCACAGGTGGGCGAGCCCTTGATGCCCATCTTGTTCTCGATGCGGCGCACGGTCACACCACCGTTGCGCTTGTCATAGATGAACATTGACAGGCCGCGGCCGTCGCGTGTTCCCTCCTCCGAGCGCGCGAGCACCAGGTGGATGTCGCTGTCGCCGTTGGTGATGAAACGCTTGACACCATTGAGGAGCCAAGTGCCGTCGGGTTGCTCTGTCGCACGCAGCATCACCGACTGGAGGTCGGAGCCGGCGTCGGGCTCGGTGAGGTCCATCGACATGGTCTCGCCC
>CAYMVS010000080.1:0-7735 GCA_964394205.1 uncultured Muribaculaceae bacterium
CTTGTTTTTTTATCCTGCCGGTGTAGAAATCTCAGAATTTTTATCTAAATTTGCCGGGTAATGAAAAAGCTCGAGATGAAATCACCCTACAGGCAGGGGGCTGAGGATGGCATAATCTTCGGCCTGTGGCTCGCCGCGATCGTTTTCGGCACAATTTTCTCGACCGCGGTGCCGGCGCTCTCGCTGCCGGTGCTGTTGATGATGTTGCTCGTGCCGGTGCTTATCTTTTTGCTGCAGAGACGCTATTATGTCGCCGAGCGGGGATTTGCCACAACGTCGGCCTTGTGGATGCAGGGGCTCGTGATGAGCGGATGTGGAGCCCTGCTGGCTTTCGTGTCGGCCTACGTCTATATGAAGTGGGTCTCGCCGGGCTACCTCGACGAGGCCTACCGGCAGGGGATTGACTCGATGCTTGACTCGGGTGTGCCAGAACTTGTCAATTATGCAAAAGAGGTCGACAAAATGACCGGCGGCACCAACATCATCACGCCCCGCGACTTTTGCATCGGCATGATTTGGACTACAATCCTTTGTGGCTCGATAGCCTCGCTCGTCTCGGGCTTTGTGGTCGGTCTGATTCCAATTAAAAAGAAAACAGTTTAGTATAAGTCAAAGAAATGTCAAAAGTTATCATCATTGGTTGTGGAGGAGTAGGCACCGTCGTTGCCCATAAATGTGCCCAACATCCCGAGGTGTTTGGAGAGATTGTGATTGCCTCGCGAACATTAAGCAAATGTCAGGCCGTGGTCGATGCCATAGGTCGCCCCAACGTAAGCGCCGACCGTGTCGACGCCGACCACGTTGACCAGCTCGTCGAGCTTTTTAAGCGTCATCAGCCCGAGTTGGTGATAAACGTTGCCCTCCCTTATCAGGATCTCACCATCATGGATGCCTGTCTGGAGTGTGGTGTCAACTATCTTGACACAGCCAACTACGAGCCCAAAGATGAGGCTCACTTTGAGTACTCTTGGCAGTGGGCCTATCGTGAGAAATTTGAGAAAGCCGGTCTGACAGCCATTTTGGGTTGTGGCTTTGACCCGGGCGTGACTGGCGTTTTCACAGCCTACGCCGCCAAGCACTACTTCAGCGAGATGCGCTATCTCGACATTGTGGACTGCAATGCCGGCGACCATGGCAAGGCTTTCGCCACCAATTTCAATCCCGAGATCAACATACGCGAGATCACTCAGAATGGCCGCTACTATCAGGAGGGCGAGTGGGTGGTAACCAAGCCGCTGGAGTATCACCGGTCGTTGAACTATCCTGAGATTGGGCCGCGTGACAGCTATCTGCTGTATCACGAGGAGCTTGAGTCGCTTGTCAAGAATTTCCCCACCATCAAGCGCGCCCGCTTCTGGATGACTTTCGGCCAGGAATATCTCACCCACCTGCGCGTCATTCAAAACATCGGCATGGCCCGCATCGACGAGGTGGAATACAACGGCACCAAGATTGTGCCGCTGCAGTTCCTCAAGGCTGTGCTCCCCAACCCTCAGGATCTGGGCGAGAACTACCACGGGCAGACCTCCATCGGGTGTCGCATCTCGGGCCTCGACAAAGAGGGAAAACCGCTCACCTATTATATATATAACAACTGCAGCCACGAGGAGGCCTATCGCGAGACGGGGATGCAGGCGGTGAGCTACACCACGGGCGTTCCGGCAATGTGTGGTGCGATGATGTTCATCACCGGTCAGTGGCGCAAACCGGGTGTCTACAATGTCGAGGAGTTTAATCCCGACCCCTTCCTCGAGGCTGTGGCCGCCAACGGTCTCCCCTGGCACGAGGTCTTCAATGTCGACCTCGAGATGGATTGACCGAGCGACTTTCGGCGAGAATCGGGTGGAAAATTGCTATATTTTAACAGTAAATTAAGTTAAAATGTGTAAAATCCCCCCCCCCCGTGTGAAAATATGTTAATTTTGTTAATATTGTTTTGTCCAATTCGCCGATTGTCATTACATTTGTACGTGTGTTTTTCATAGTATTAGATTAAGATAAAGGTTTAAAAGGGAAAGAGATGTTGTGAAACATCTCTTTTTTGTTTACCTTTGTTGACAGAATCCAACCTCTAACCACCGCGTTTCAATAGTTATAATTAACGAAAATTTGACCATGGAAATCAGTTTCTCCAACAGAATAAAAGGTGCATGCCCCGATCTTGAGGTGCTCAAGGTCGAGGCTGTGATTGAAAACAGCCCCTCGGGCCGGGAGGTTGACAACCTCATTGCCGACACCGAGCGCTCCTTGCAGTCGCTGGCTTTGGGTGACATCAAGTTGCGCCCGGCCGTTGCCGCTACCCGCGATGCCTACAAAAAGCTTGGCAAAGACCCTAACCGGTATCGTCCGGCGGCCGAGCAGCTGTGCCGGCGTGTGGTGCGCGGTCTCGGTCTGTACCGGGTCAATGCGGCGGTCGATGTGATAAATGTGCTCTCGCTCTGTTCGGGCTACTCGATCGGTGGATTTGATATGGACAAGATACAGGGCGATGTCATCACGCTTGGCGTCGGTCATGCCGGCGAGCCATACGAGGGGATAGGCCGTGGCGAGCTTAACATCGAGGGTTTGCCGGTGTTTCGTGACAATATCGGTGGCATAGGCACACCCACGAGCGACAATGAGCGAACAAAGCTGTCGCTCGACACGACACGCCTTTTGCTGACAATCAACATGTATGGCCCAGAGATGAGTGTCGACGACACTAAAGAGCTGACCTCAAAGCTGCTCACCGACTATCTCGGCGCCACCGATATAAAGTATTCACTTCACAAGGCAAGCTCATGAAGGTGCTGAAAATGTACAGCTCGAGCGTCAACGACCGTTATATCGACAAGGTGGTCGAGACGTTGAGAGAGGATGGCCTGATCATCTATCCGACCGACTCTTTTTATGCCTTGGGGTGTAACGCGCTCTCCAACCGGGCCATCGAGCAGGTGTGCCGCCTCAAGGGGGTCGATGCGCGTAAGGAGACGCTGTCGATTGTGTGCAGCGACCTGTCGATGGCCTCCGGGTTCGGGCGTATCGACAACGCGGCTTATAAGTTCATGCGTCCCCTGTTGCCCGGTCCGTTCACCTTCATTCTCCCGTCGGCCACATCGTTGCCAAAAGTGTTCAAGGGGCGGCGCACGGTGGGTATCCGTGTGCCCGACAATGAGATAGCCCGTGCCATCACCCGGGCCTTGGGAAACCCGATACTTTCGACCTCAATCACCACTCTCGATGGCGACGAGGTCATTGCCGACCCCATGGCCATCGCCGATCATTATGAACATTCCAACGTCGATATAATGATCGAGGCCGAGGAGGGGCAAAGCGTCGGCACGACTGTGGTCGATCTCACTGACAGTCATGACCCGCAGATTGTACGTCAGGGGCTTGGCGAGCTGTAGATGGATGCCGGGGAGTTTAATGAGTGGCTGGGCAACCGTGTCGCCGTGCTCGATGGAGCTATGGGCACGATGTTGCAGCGACACGCCATGACCAAACCGGTTGGCAGTGCCGA
Source organism: uncultured Muribaculaceae bacterium (assembly GCA_964394205.1). Taxonomy (GTDB): domain Bacteria; phylum Bacteroidota; class Bacteroidia; order Bacteroidales; family Muribaculaceae; genus HGM05190. The sequence goes on from CAYMVS010000080.1 coordinate 3,503, forward strand.
CCGGGTCAACGTTGACATGCTGTCTCTCACCTCGCCCGCGGTTGTCGGGTCGATCCATAAGGCCTACGTTGATGCCGGCGCCGATATCCTGACCACCAATACTTTCAACTCACAGTCTATCTCTCAGCAACTATACGGCACCGACTCGTTGGTCGGCCGGATGAATATCACCTCGGCCGGTATCGCCCGACAGGTTGCCGATGGAGAGAGAGCCCGGCGCGTTCTCGTGGCCGGTTCGATAGGCCCTACCAACCGTCGGGCGGTAGATTTTGTCACTATGGTCCGGGCTTACAGCGGTCAGATGGAGGCGCTGATTGAGGGTGGGGTAGACCTGTTGCTGGTTGAAACGGCAGTCGATCCCTTCTCTTTGAAAGCCGCTCTTGAGGCCGCCCGACGTTTTGACATCGCCGTTATGGTCTCGGTGTTTCCTGACACGCGTCTTGGCCGGGTTGCCTGCCGGGCCCGTCTTAAGAAATTTGTTGATGAGGTTGCGCTGTGTCAAAACGTTGTGTCGATGGGCGTTAACTGTTTGTTTGACCCCGTGGCAATCGGCTCTCTTGTCGACATGATACATGAGCTGACGCTGCTGCCGGTGAGCGTGCATCCCAATGCCGGGCTTCCCGATACTGACGGGGTCTATCATGTCACGCCACGACAATTTGCCCGGTTGCTGACCCCTCTCATCGCTCGCCGGCGGGTGAGTATCGCCGGTGGCTGTTGCGGCACCACGCCGGCCCATATCGCCACCCTCGCCGCCACCCTCTCCTAAAACCGCAAGAATTGATTTTGGCGAAAATTTTTTGAGTTGCTGAATTATAATTGCTATATTTGCATTATAAAAGGAAACTATTGGCCGACGGCATGGACAGTCGGTCACAAAAATTATGCTATATGGCTGAAATAAAAACTATTGGTATTTTGACCTCGGGTGGCGATGCCCCCGGTATGAATGCTGCTATACGTGCGGTCACTCGCTCGGCTATTTACAGCGGTTTCAAGGTGAAAGGTATCTATCGCGGTTACCGTGGTATAATCACCGATGAAATAGTGGAGTTCAAGACACAGAATGTGTCAAACATCATCCAGCAGGGAGGAACAATCCTCAAGACCGCCCGCTGCAAGGAGTTCACCACTCCCGAGGGGCGTCAGTTGGCCTATGACAACCTGCGTCGCCACGAGATAGACGCGCTTGTGGTGATCGGTGGTGACGGTTCGCTCACCGGTGCCCGCATCTTTGCCAACGAGTTCAATTTCCCCATCATCGGCCTGCCCGGCACGATCGACAATGACCTTTACGGCACAGACTCCACCATTGGCTATGACACAGCGCTAAATACCATTATGGAGTGTGTCGACAAGATACGCGACACGGCCACGAGCCACGAGCGGCTGTTTTTCATCGAGGTGATGGGCCGCGATGCCGGCTTCCTGGCTCTCAACGGCGCTATCGCCGCCGGTGCCGAGGCCGCCATCATCCCCGAGATTTCAACAGAGGTTGACCAGTTGGCCGAGCTGATACAGAACGGATTCCGCAAGAGCAAAAACTCGTCGATAGTGCTCGTTGCCGAGAGTCCTGTCACAGGTGGAGCCATGGCTCTTGCCGAGCGTGTCAAGAATGAATATCCGGGCTATGACGTGCGTGTGTCAATCCTCGGTCACCTGCAGCGCGGCGGCTCGCCGACGGCCCACGACCGCATCCTGGCGTCTCGCATGGGCGCGGCTGCCATCGACGCTTTGCTCGACGATCAGCGCAACGTCATGATCGGTTTGTCTAACGATAAGATTGTCTATGTGCCCTTCTCAAAGGCCATCAAGAACGACAAGCCTATCAACAGAGACCTGCTCAGCACCCTGCGCCGCCTCTCCATCTAAGCGTTAAACAACCGGTTTTTTCATTCTCCAATTTTAATCTGACAGAAAGTTTTGATTTCGGTTGACGGCATTGTTAAGAGCTATGACCGGCTGAGGGTGCTCGACGGCGTTACCTTTGACATCATCGATGGCGAGGTGCTGTCGATTGTAGGACCCAGCGGGGCCGGTAAGACCACCTTATTGCAGATCATCGGCAGTCTCGACACGGCCGACAGTGGGAAGGTGAGCTATGACGGCGTGCAGTTGTCATCGCTCAGCGGCAGTGCGCTCGACCGTTTCCGCAACCGTAACATCGGCTTTGTCTTTCAGTTTCATCAGCTCTTGCCCGAGTTCACGTTGCTCGAAAATGTGGCGATGCCGGCATTGATTGGCGGTGACCCGTCGCGTGAGGCAAACTCGCGCGCCAAGGAGTTACTTGACTATCTGGGACTTGGAGGGCGCCTTGAGCATAAGCCCGCACAACTCTCGGGGGGCGAGCGACAACGGGCGGCTGTGGCCAGGGCTCTTGTCAACAGGCCGCGTGTCGTGTTGGCCGATGAGCCCTCGGGGAGTCTTGACACTCAGAATCGCCGGGAGTTGCATCAGCTCTTTTTTGACATGAGGCGCGACATGGGGCAGACGTTTGTCATTGTGACCCACGACATGGAGCTCGCCCAGGGTTGTGACCGCATCGTGGGGCTGAGAGACGGCCGGGTGGAGTATATCAAAGAGAAATAACCTGTTGGCATGAAGCGATTTCTGACTCCTATACTGATTTTGGTGACCGGACTTTTGGCGGTGTCGTGTGTAAACGATGACACAATCGACGGCGAGATTACACCGATCTTTACCGACATCGTTACCTTTGAGGGAAACCAGGAGGACCGGGCCCACTTTTCTTTCAACAAGATTGACGACTCGCCAATGGTTTATCTCACGGCCAACAAGCCGCTTGGGGGCGACACCGAGGCCGGTCAGCGCATGCTGCTTGCCTACGAGCCCGCCTCGGGGCAGGGAGCCTACGAGTCGGGAGAAATAGTGATGCGCGCCGTCTCGTCGATCAATACCGACGAGGTCAGGATTGTGGACAAGGAGGAGATTGAAGGATGGAATCAAGACCCGGTTTTTCTTTTCTCGCTGTGGCGCACGGGCAATTATATCAACCTGCACTGCCGGTTGCCTTTCAGCGAGAAACCACGTCGGTTTGGATTGGTGGCCAAAGATAACACCGTTGATCATGATATGGTTGACCTTTTTCTGGTGCATCAGCTGAAAGAGCCGGTCACCGCTTTTGAGAGGGTGTATTACGCCTCGTTTGACATCTCGGCCATCTGGAATCTGCCGACCTGCAAAGGGGTCAGGATACATCTGGCCAACTCAAACCTGAATGTAAACACATTTGAATTATTAAAACCCTGAATACAATAATCATTTAAAACAAATAATCATGGATACCCCAAAAAATAACAACGAGTTGAAAATTGAGCTTTCACCTGAGGTGGCCAACGGCCATTACAGCAATCTCGCCATTATCTCACACAGTGGCAATGAGTTTTTCCTCGACTTTATCGCTGTCGCTCCCAATATGCCTCAGGCCAAAGTGCAGAGCCGTGTCATAATGACTCCCGAGAATGTCAAGAACCTGATGTTTGCCCTGACCGACAACATAAAGAAATATGAGCAGACCTTTGGCGAGATACAGCGCAAGCAGCCCAAGGCACAGCCCGGCAATCCCGGCGGCATTCCCAATCCGTTTATCAACGGCGGCAAAGCATAAACAAGAAAACCATCTAATCGATAAAGGTCTTAAATCAGCTTTCAATCATGTCGATAAAACCCAACAATCTGGTGATTTACAACACCCTGTCGCGCAACAAAGAGTTGTTCAAGCCCCTGCATCCCGAGCGTGTCGGCATGTATGTGTGTGGCCCGACAGTGTATGGTGACGGCCATTTGGGCCACGCCCGCCCCGCCATCACCTTTGACATCCTGTTCCGCTATCTGAAACATCTTGGATATAAGGTGCGCTACGTCCGCAACATCACCGACGTCGGTCACCTGGAACATGACGCCGACGAGGGGGAGGACAAGATAGCCAAGAAAGCCCGCCTCGAGCAGCTCGAGCCGATGGAGGTGGTGCAGTACTACTCGGAGCGTTACCACAAAGCGATGGAGCGGCTCAATGTGCTCTCCCCCTCCATCGAGCCTCATGCCTCGGGGCATATCATCGAGCAGATCGAGTATATCAAGAAGATACTGGATGCCGGCTATGCATACGTGAGCGACGGTTCGGTCTACTTTGATGTGCCAAAATACAATAAAGACTACCACTATGGCAAGTTGTCGGGACGCAATATCGACGAGCTGCTCTCAACCACACGC
>CAYMVS010000081.1:0-7212 GCA_964394205.1 uncultured Muribaculaceae bacterium
CCATCATCTTCACCAACGGCGACAACGACACCTTCCCCCTGTGGTACGCCCAGGAGGTCGAGGGGGTCAGGACCGATGTCAAGGTGGTCAACCTCAGCTACCTGACAACCGACTGGTATGTCAATCAGCTGCGCCACCCGTCCTATCAGGCCCACGGCATCGACATGCTCGCCAAGCCCCAGGATTATGCTTTTGACCGCCTGCAGTTCAGCTATTTTGTCGACCCCGACACCGTTCCCGTCAATGCCCTCTCGGCGCTGTCGACAATTTATGACAGCAACAGCGACAAGAACCCCTACGGTCTTCCGATCATGAAATACAACAACCTGTTCATACCGGCCAATGCCGAGGCTGCCGCAAAGAGCGGCGTGATTGCACCCGACGAGATGGCGGCCGCCGACGAGAATATCCTCCTCGATCTCGCCCACGACCCCTACACCGCCAAAGATGGAGGCATCTCGCTCAGCAAGGCGATCTCCATCGACATTATTGCATCAAGCGCCAAGAACGGGTGGAACCGTCCTGTCTACTTCGCCATGACCGTGCCCGAAGATTATTATCTTGGCCTTCAGCCTTATATGCGCAACACCGGCATGGCCTATCAGGTGACACCCATCGGCAATCAGGGCTCATCCTACAATCTGGCTGTCGACACCGACAAGGCTTATCGCAACATCACCGGGAAGTTCAAGTGGGGCGGTCTCGACAAACTCGACACCAACCCCGGGTTGTATCTCGACGAGACGATACGCCGCATGGTGGCAACAACCCGCTCGACAATGCTCGACCTGGCGACAGCCCTCATCAACGAGGCTGTCGAGGTGGAGCGCGCCGACTCGCTTGCCACTGATGCCAAGATGACCGAGTTCAAGAAAGACCGCTACACCAAGGCCCTCAACATCGTCAGGCTGATGGAGGAGAAACTCCCCGCCAAGGCATCCCCCTACTCGGTGCAGATCCCCATGCAGATCGCCGAGATATACTACCGGGCCGGGCTCGGTCTCGACGACAAGAAGGCGATGCAGCATGCCCTGACCCTCTATGAGCAGGAGATGGACCGTGTGGCCGGATATATCCTCTACTATCAGTCGCTGTCGCCTCAGCTCTACGCGACACTGCCCCGAACCGACCAGTATATCCACCGCGTCTATCTGATCGACCTCCTGCAGGGCTACCGCGACGCCGGCGGCTACATCGAGAAGATGGCCCTCAAGCTCCAGCAGAGGGGTGTCGACTTCAATCGCATGAATCTCGAGTAACCCCATCTCCCCCTTCCGACTATCTCATGTTGATCGAGCAGCCACCGCTGTTATACCGTCTACTGTTTCCCGAGGCGATATGGCGCATCAAGCGCCATCGCCGCCGGGTGGTCTACCTCACCTTTGACGACGGGCCCATACCCGAGGTTACCCCCCGGGTGCTCGACATGCTCGACCGCGAGGGGATCAAGGCCACATTCTTCCTTGTGGGCGACAACGTCAGGCGCAATCCCGAGCTCTTTCAACGCATCAAGGACAGCGGCCACTCGTGGGGCAACCACACCATGAACCATCTGCAAGGATTCAAGGTGACCACCCGCCGCTATCTGCGCAACATCGCCGAGGCCGACAAGCTCATCCACAGCCCCCTCTTCCGGCCTCCCCACGGCCTCATGCGATGGGCTCAGGCCCGTCTGATCAAGCAGCACTACAACATCATAATGCACGATGTCGTGACCCGCGACTACTCCAACAAGCTCAATCCCGACCAGGTGGTCGAAAACATACGCCGCTATACGCGCAACGGCTCCATTATCGTGTTTCACGACTCTCTCAAGGGCGAGCGCAACATGCTTGTCGCCCTGCCGCGCGCCATCGGGTGGCTCAGACAACAGGGCTATGAGTTCCTCCCCATCCCTATGTAAAGCCGCCATTATGCAGGCCCTCGCCGAGGCCGGTGCCTTCAAGGCCGGTGTGGCCCGCGCCACGCCGGTCGACAGCGAGGGGGTGGCCCGTTACCGGCTTTGGCTCGAGCAGGGGCGGCATGCCTCGATGGACTATATGTGCCGCTATGACCAGGTGCGCGCCGACCCCCGGCTGCTGCTCGACGGCGCCCGGTCGGTCATCTCGGTCGCTTTCAACTATTTCTCCGACCCCCCGCGCGAGCCCGGCGCCCTGCAGGTGGCCACATACGCCCTGGGCGACGACTACCACCGCGTGGTCAGAGAGCGCCTCGGGCGCGTCGCCACTCTCATCACCGACACCACCGGCCACGCCTGCCGCGTGTGTGTCGACACAGCCCCTCTGCGCGAGCGTTATTGGGCCGTTAAGGCCGGTCTCGGTTTCATTGGCCGCAACAATACACTCATCATCCCGGGTGCCGGCAGCTACTTCTTTTTGGGAGAAATAATCACCACCGCCCCCCTCGAGCCCGACAGCCCCATCGTCGCCCCCGGTTGCGGCGAGTGCCGACGCTGTCTCGACGCCTGCCCCGGGCGCGCCTTGAGCGACAATGCCGCTGTCGACGCCCGCCGCTGCATCTCCTATCTGACCATCGAGCACCGCGGCGACCTCCCCGAGGGTACCGGCCTGGGGCACCACCTCTATGGTTGCGACGAGTGCCAGCGCGTGTGCCCCTACAACGCCCATGCGCCCCTCACCACCATCGCCGAGTTCCAACCCCGCCCCGAGCTCCTCACCCTCACCCGCGACCACGTCATCGACATGGATCAGCCAACATTCACCGCCCTCACCCGCTGCAGCGCCATCAAGCGCACCCGCCTCGACGGCCTCCGCCGCAACGCCTCCGCCTGCACCCCCACCAAGTAGCCACTAACCGTCGCCGACAGAGCGCCGGGATCCACAGATCACCAGGCGACACAGCGCCGCTGGCGCTCCGTCGCCGAGGCCATTGTCGCCCACCTCCCGCCTCCCGACGCTCCGTCGCCGAGGTCATTGTCGCTCACCTCCCGCCTCCCGACGCTCCGTCACCGAGGCCATTGTCGCCCACCTCGCGCCCGGCGCTCCGACGACCTCGGCCATTGTCGGCGCATGATGCTCTGTCGCTCCTATCTGACCTCTTCGAGGCCCGTATTATTGGGTTACCGCCTTTCACACAGCCTCGGGCTTGGGTTGTTACGCCTACCGGCTCCACACCCCCGTCGCCCTCGGCAATGTGCGTAAAAAAGGGGGCTGCGCCATTGACACAGCCCCCGTAGGGTATCTAACCTCTTTCTGAAATTATTGGATCACTTTCACTCCGCCACGTATCACAAGGCCGCGGTAGGTCTTGTCGACCTTCTGGCCGTAGATGTTGTAGGCCGGGGCATTGTCGGTGTCGATATCGACAGCCACATTTTCAATGCCGGTGGTGGTGCTGAACTGGATCTGGTGGATCTCGCTGGCAAGACCGTTGGCACGGGCGTAGTAGTAGAGGTCGCCGGTAGTCTGGACTGTTGGCTTGTTGTCATCGCTATATTTGGCAAACTTCAAGCCGCGGAAACTCTCGGCACCAGTGTAGAACGACTCATCGTGAGCACCGACGCGACGGGCGGTAGCCGAGCCTGAATGATCGTAAGAGTTGTTTATAGCAAAGGCAAAGAAGATCTCGGCGTTGCTGTTGGCGTGTGAGAAGGTCAGCTCGGGGCAGCCGTCTTTGAATGTCACGTCGGGGGCATCGCCGTTGCGATACTCGTTGCCGTTGTGGTCAACCAGGGTGGGCACCTCAAACACAGCCTCCTCGCTCTCAACGTAGGTCACAGTGATTTTTGTGATGTTTGAGGTGGCTGTGCCGCTGAGAGTAACATAGTTGCAGGGATCGGTAAATGTCTTGTTGCCTCCAAGGCCTGATGGAATTCCTTCAATTTTCTGGAGAATATAACCGGCGGGAGCAGAAATGGTCATGTTGGCTCCTTTATACACACGGAAGTCGTAAGCCCCTGATTTTAACCACTGTCGGTAATTGCCGCTGGTCATGTCGATGTGGATGTCGCCCTCGGTGAAGTTATAGACATCTTTCTCATAAAAGTTATTGTCGTTGGTGGAGGTCAGGCCGTATGCGTCCTTGACAGTGAAGTCAAAGGTAACGCTCTGGGGACCTGATACCGGCACGAGGATATATTCGGCTTTTACCTCATTGCCAAGATCGTCAGTAGCCTCAAGAGATAGGTAAACATCTTCTTTGGGCATGGTGAACTCGTAGGTGTCACCCTCGATAACGTCGCTGCCTTCGGCAGAAGATGATACCCACTCGTAGGAAATCATGGTGGCGTTTTTGGCCTGGAAGACAATGGTTGAGCCTACCTGGGCGTAGATGGTGCCCTCGCTGTCGGCTGCCGGGGTGCTGACAAACGCCTCTACCGGCTGCGGGTCGGGGTTCTCCTGACCCTCGCTCTCGGTGGCGCTGATGATCTGGAACTGTTTGTTATTGTTGAAAGATGTCCAGATACCGACGATGTCATATTTCTTGTCAAGGTCGGTGGGATGGGTGTAGGTGCTGGAGAACTGGTTGCGACCGGCAACCTCGCTGCCATCTTGAGAAATAGTGAAATTGCTGCTTGAGATCGCGCCCAGGTTAACCCCCTCGAGTTTGATATATTGCATGGAGGTTGTGGTCGGGAGAGTGGCGACAGTCAGCAGCTCGGGCTCGATGGGAGTGCCCTCGGCCTTACCCTCGACTTTGGCTCCTGTCAACTGAGGCACTCCGCCGTAGGCACCCACCGTGCCCTCAACGCTTTCAAATGTTGTGCCGTTTACGATTGTTTCATCCTGAAGGTTATAGATCAACGCATTGTAGCCTGTGGCGTCTTTAACATAGACATAGCGGTTTGCGTTTGCCGCGCCATAGAAGTAGACGGTAATCGGGCCCTGAATCTTACCGGTGGTGTTGTTGCCTGCGGCATACAGCTCGGCAAAGCCGGCGTAAACCGATTTCTTGACAACGAGCTCGGCAACGTCGCTCTCCTTGTCCTCATTGATGGCGAAAGCCTTGACAGTCACATCCTTAGTCGGATCGACGGCGAAAGGCTCGGTGTAGAGGGTCGAGGCGGCAGTGGGCTCCTGGCCGTCGGTGGTGTAATAGATAGCGGCACCCTCGGTGGCGCAAGCCAAAGTCACGATTCCACCTTCAGCCGTGATAGTCGGCTTGGCAACGACACCGGGATCAGGGTCAACACTCCCCCCGCCGTCATAGTTGACGGTGATTGATGAAAGGTAGAAACGCTTATCACCACCGCCCAAGGCTGTAAATTTGATGGTTGAGATTTCGGAACCGTCTAATGTCATCTCTACATTTTCAACGGCAGTTTTAGTTGTGGTATGTTCCAAAGATTGCTTATCTACTTCAATCTTAAATTTGGTTGTGTTAGTACCGTTCCAACCACAAATCTCTGCAACAATAGAGGTGGCTTTCACTTTGCCCTCATCCGACAGATTGATGGTAATCTGGCCGTTGTTCTTACTTGAACTGAATTTTAAACCGTTTTTAGATTTGGGATAGACATTTGCGGGACTGGAAAATGAAGCTACATATTCACTGCCTTTTGAAAGATACTGTGACGTGTTGGTAACGGTGCCACTCAAAGAGGTGGAATTATCGCTTGACGAAGTCATGAAAGCAATCGTGTAGCTATCGGCATGGGCGCATAGCGGCACCAATAGCAACAGGGTTAAGAAAGAGAGTAAAAATTTTTTCATATAGATATGATTGGTTGGTTAATATTTTGTGCAAATTTAAACCATCTATACCGCCAATACAAATTATTGCCGTTAAAAATTCGCCACCCCCATCATTTCACCCCGTTTTCCCTCCACTCCCCGCCGTCAGTGGCCCCGCCGACAGAGCGCCAGCGCCACCCCTCATCGCCCCCATTGCCACAACGTCATCCACATCCAATAAACCCGGGGCGGCGGCCCCCCGGCGCACCTAAAGGCGCACAGCCCATACAAAAAGCATCGCCAACAGATGGGGGCCGGAGGTCCCGTGATTGTCCGGAACCTCAGGCGTAGCTTTAGCAAGCCTGAGGAGAGCGCAAACCCCACCGACCCCGAGCCTCGCGAGAGGCGTCTCGTGATACAGCCTCCGTCGCAGAGTGGGGTTGTGTCAAAATTAAAAATCGTAGGGACATGCCTTTTGCCTGTCGCAAACGCATTGATACTCAATTGTATATCACAAAGCACCGACAGCGCGGCGCGGGTGGGGGATATGACAAACCCCGGGCGGTGGGGCGCCCGGGGTTTGTGTGGAAAAGGGGGTGGATTTAGAATTTCTTGATGATGGCCAGGGCCTCGGCACACTTGTCGGTGACGTAGCCCCAGTCTTTGGCTGCTACTTTGTCTTTGGGGAAGAGCTTGCTGCCCATGCCTACACAGTAGACGCCGGCGGCAAACCATCCTTTGAGGTTGTCTTCGGTCGGCTCAACGCCACCGGTCACCATGAGCTTGCTCCAGGGCATGGGGGCCTTGAGGCCTTTGACAAATTTGGGCCCGAGGACGTCGCCGGGGAACACTTTGATCAGGTCGCATCCACACTCCTGGGCGAAACCGACCTCGCTGACGGTGCCGCAACCGGGGGTGTAGGGCACGTTGCGGCGGTTGCACATCTTGGCAACCTCGGGGTTGAACAGCGGGCCAACCACAAAGCAGGCGCCGAGCTGAAGGTAGAGGGCGGCGGTGGCGGGGTCGACGATAGAGCCGACACCCATGGCCATCTCGGGGCACTCTTTGGCGGCAAATTTCACCACCTGCTCAAACACCTGGTGGGCGTAGTCGCCACGGTTGGTGAACTCAAAGGCGCGAACGCCTCCTTCATAGCATGCCTTGACTACCTGGCAGGCTACCTCGGGGTCTTTGTCGTAGAAGACGGGGACCATACGTGTCTCGCCCATCTTGGCGAGTACAGCTATTTTATCAAATTTTGCCATTGTTGTTTTGGTTGAAATGTGGTTGTCGGGGGGATTAGCGCTGCACGCGGCCGTTGGCGCTACCGCCGGCGAGTGCCTCAACCTCGGCTACGCTGACAAGGTTGAAGTCGCCGGGGATGGTTTGCTTGAGGGCCGATGCTGCCACGGCAAACTCGAGAGCCTCGCCCTGGGTGGGCATGGTCAGCAGGCCGTGGATGATGCCGCCCGAGAATGAGTCGCCGCCACCGACGCGGTCGATGATCGGGTTGATGTCGTAGCGTTTTGACTCGTAGAACTCCTCGCCGTTGTAGATCATGGCTTTCCAGCCGTTGTGG
>CAYMVS010000082.1:0-7196 GCA_964394205.1 uncultured Muribaculaceae bacterium
ACTCTATACCTGAAATTAATTGCAACAGCACTGTCTCTCAACACATTACACACCATAACAGATTGTTTCAACCCTGTAACAATCACTTCCCGCCTCCCGTTTTGTTTCAATAATGCAACAATATTTCCAAGGGCCGTATGGGTCAGGAGGACCCGATTGTCGGGGAGCACCGGTATCGATTGAGTCCATCATGGTCGTAAACATGGTATCTTTCCGCTGGCCACGGAGTCTCAGTCGATCGAGATGTCGATAATGTGGTTGAGCGGAAGATGGGTGCCGTTGTCGAGTATAATTGTGTTTCCAATCTCATCGAGCTTTGCTATTGTGCCTTTCACCCGGTCATAACGGCCTCCCGCTTTGAGAGAGTCGGGTGTAAAGATAGTGAAAGTTGCCACCCCACGGGGGGTGACAAGCAGACGGTTGAGTTTGACCGAGAGGCGTTTTTGCTCGTCGGCCGACAGCTCGATCCGGCCGTCGGTTTGACGCGCAGTCTCGATGATGGCATCGTTGTGGCCGTTGAGAGCCGCAAATGGCGCAAACTGTGCCGCCCGTGCCTCCAACGGCATCGGCTTATGGTTGGCCGAGACAGGTCGCGACCGGTTGATTATGTCGTCATATCGGTTACTCATGGTGTCCTCCGATCTGTCGGTTACGGTCTTTCTGAGTGGCTCCCTCGGCATAGTTGAGTCCTTTGAGTATGGCGTTTTTGCCAAAGCGCTTCTTTATGCTCAGCACAGCCTCCTGGCGTCGACGCTCGCGTTCAAGGCGCTCGGCTTTATGGCGTTCAAGCCGCTCTTGCTCCTCATAGTCGACAAACAGGTCGAGCTGTCGGCTCACGGTCAGGGGTCGGGCAAGAGGCTCGGCCACGAGACGGCCGGCGGTCAACGTGAGCCGGCGCACCAACAGCACGGGGTTGGTTATGCGGTCATAAAGCTCGCTCACTTTTGCCGAGATGATGCTTGACAGGGAGGTCGGAGTGTCGATGTTGATAGTGCCGTGGGCATGGAAAGGCACCTTGCGGCCATAGCGGTCGGTAACCACCTGCCCGTGGTATTGTGAACTGATGGCCTGATTGGTCAGCGACTCGACGTCATATCCCACCTCCATTACAATCTTGTCGGTGGCAAGCCCTTTGTCGAGCAGCTCAAGGGCGAGGGCATCGGCCATCTCAAGAGCCACCACTTTTGCCTTGTCGGTTGTGTAGGCCGACTGGAGCACCTGGCCGCTGCTGATCGACGATGTCTCGGGGCGGTAGGCTTTCACCACCTCCATCGTGACGGGCTCCCATCCCCAGGCGTGGTCGATAAGCAGCTCGGCGTTCACGCCAAATTGCTGATAGAGCAGCTCCTCGTTTTCGAGTGAGCATCGTGCCACGTCGCCCATAGTGAACATGCCAAATCGGGCCAGCCGCGAGGCGATGCCCGCCCCGACGCGCCAAAAGTCGGTGAGGGGAGTGTGGTCCCATAGCGACTGCCGGTAGGAGGTCTCGTCGAGCGAGGCAATGCGCACTCCGTCGGCATCGGGTTTCATCTTCTTGGCCATAATGTCCATGGCGATCTTGCACAGATACATGTTTGTGCCGATGCCGGCTGTCGCCGTGATTCCGGTCTTGGCCAGCACGTGGCGTATTATCTTCATCGCCAGGTCGTGGGCCGTGGTCCGATAAGTGTCGAGATAGGCCGTCGCGTCAATAAACACCTCGTCGATAGAATAGACGTGGATATCCTCGGGGGCGATATATTGCAGATAGATGTCGTAGATAGCCGCAGAGTGGGCTATATAGTGAGCCATGCGCGGGGGCGCCACTATGTATTCGATGGCCATCTCTTTGTGTTCCGACAGCTCCCGGGCCGAGACCGACGCCCCCTGCCGGCCACGCCTCCGGTTTAACTCCCTGACCCTGGCGACAACCTCAAAGAGGCGCGGGCGTCCGCCGATGCCAAACGACTTGAGTGCCGGAGACACGGCCAGACAGATGGTTTTCTCGGTTCGCGACGCGTCGGCCACCACGAGACAGGTGTCAAGAGGGTCAAGTCCGCGCTCGACACACTCAACCGAGGCGTAGAATGACTTGAGGTCAATCGCAATATACTGCCGCTCTCCCATCAGTCTTGAAAAATGATGTTGTCGATAGGGACGTCGATAAACTGCAGGTCGACTCCGGCCTCCTTATCAATGACAAACCTCAGCCGCGAGCCGGTGGTGTGGATGTCGGTCAGATGTCGCTCGCCGATTGTCAGTGAGTCGGGTAGAGGCCGGGGGTCATCCTCATCGGTCGGCACCGGGGTGACGGTGAGAGATTCCCCTTTGACGTAGGTCACCCGGCGGTCAAAGGCGAGGAGTCTCATTTGTTGGCGCAACATCACGTTATAGTAGCCCATTAGCATGAACATAGGATAGATGACACACGGCACCATCCACGCCACGACAATAAAGCGCAGGTCGACCACCAACCCCAACACTAAAAACAGGAGGACAGGGAGGGCGATATACACCCAGTAGCGTGAAAGAAATCTCCCAACAACGGCTTTGAGATAAATCGACGTCGGGAGATTGAAAGTTGTGGTTGAGAATGATTTAAGAATCATCAGTCGAGTTTGTGGATCACCAGTCCCGAGCGCAGTTTGGGTTCAAACCATGTTGTTTTGGGAGGCATGATATTACCCGAGTCGGCAATATCCATCAGCTGCCTCATCGACACGGGATAAAGAGCCAGCGCCATGGCCATCTCGCCGCTGTCGACGCGACGTTTGAGCTCATTGAGACCGCGTATGCCGCCCACAAAGTCGATGCGCTTGTCACTGCGCAGGTCGGTGATGCCGAGGATGTCGCGCAAAATAAGGTCGCTCGACACCGTGACGTCAAGCACCCCGATGGGGTCATTGTCGTCGTATGTGCCCTCGTGGGGAGTCAGCGAGTACCAGTGCCCGTCGAGATAGAGCGAGAAGTTGTGGAGGCGCGCCGGGGCGTAAGGGCTCTCGGTTCCCATATCCTCCACGTCAAAGTTTTGACGCAGGCGGTCGAGGAACTCCTCGGGCGACAGTCCGTTGAGGTCTTTGACAACGCGGTTGTAGTCGATGATTTTGAGATGTCCCGCGGGGAAACATACGGCAAGAAAGTAGTTATACTCCTCGTCGCCGCGATGGTCGGGATTGGCAAGCGCCTTCTCGTTGCCGACAAGGGCGGCGGCAGCCGTCCGATGATGTCCGTCGGCTATATAAAGATGTGGGATGGCGTCAAAAGCCGCCGTAATCTTGTTGATGATCGCTTGATCTTCGATCACCCAGAAGGTGTGGCCAAACCCGTCGGGCGCCACAAAGTCATATTCGGGTTCTCCCTTGATGACCGTCGAGATAATCCCCTCAAGCTCCTCATTGTCGGGGAAAGCGAAAAACACCGGCTCGACGTTTGCGTTGTTAACGCGCACGTGTTTCATGCGGTCTTCCTCTTTGTCGCGACGGGTCAGCTCGTGCTTCTTGATGCGTCCCTCCATGTAGTCGGCCACACAGGCGGCCACGACGATGCCATACTGCGTCCGGCCATCCATCGTCTGGGCATAGATATAGTACCGGTCTTCATCGTCCTGTACCAGCCATCCGTTCTGCTGAAAGGCATTGAAGTTCTCAACAGCTTTGTCATACACCTTGGGGTCATGCTCGTCGGTGTCGGGCTCAAAGTCAATCTCGGGTTTTATGATGTGATATAGAGACTTGTCGTTGCCCGTAGCCTCGGCGCGGGCCTCGGCGCTGTTGAGCACATCGTAGGGGCGCGATGCCACCTGGGTGACCATCTCGCGGGGCGGCCTGAGGCCACGGAACGGTTTTACTTTTGCCATGGTATCGGATTTGTTTCGTTCTTATTTGCGTATTATGGTTTGACGGCGGTCAGGGCCAATCGAGACAATGGTGATGGGGGTGTCGAGTTCACGCTCGAGAAAGCGGATATACTCGCTGAACTCGGCTGGAAACTCGCTCTCCTCCTTCATCTTGGTCATGTCGGTTTTCCATCCCGGCAGCGTGACATAGACCGGTTCATAATCGTCGTCGTCGAGATAGAAAGGCAGCTGCCGGGTCTCGTTGCCATCCTTATCGCGATAGGCCACACAGGCTTTTATGGTGTCAAACCCGTCGAGCACGTCGCTCTTCATCATGATGAGCTGGGTCACGCCATTGATCATCACGGCATATCTGAGCGCCACAAGGTCGATCCAGCCACAGCGGCGCTCGCGGCCGGTGACAGCGCCATACTCATGCCCCAGGTCGCGTATCAGTTTTCCGGTCTCGTCAAAAAGCTCGGTGGGGAAGGGGCCGCTGCCAACGCGCGTGCAGTAGGCCTTGAAGATGCCAAACACCTGACCGATCTTGTTGGGCGCAACGCCAAGACCGGCACATGCGCCGGCACAAACCGTGTTTGAGCTCGTGACAAACGGGTAGCTGCCAAAGTCAACATCGAGCATGGTTCCTTGAGCGCCCTCACATAAAACCGATTTTCCCTCTTTGAGCAGGTCGTTGATAAGATACTCGCTGTCGACAATCTCATAGGTCTTGATATAGTCGATGGCCTCCATCCATTGGCGCTCGGTGGCGGCGAGAGCCTCGGTGTCGATGTCGGCCCCCATCGCTTTGAGGTGATTCAGGTGGGCATCGCGCAGGGCGTTGTATCGCTCGATAAAGTCGGGGGTCAGGGCGTCGCCCAGGCGCAGGCCGTTGCGGCTCACCTTGTCGGTATATGTCGGGCCGATCCCTTTACCGGTAGTGCCGATTTTGCTGCCGGCCTTTGCTTTCTCCGACGCGGCGTCGAGCAGACGGTGGGTGGGGAGAATAAGGTGGGCCTTGCGGGCTAAGCGCAGTATAGGGCGCAGATCGACACCGCCGGCCTCGAGAGCGCGGGCCTCCTCGGCAAACAAAATCGGATCGAGCACCACGCCATTACCGATTATATTGATCTGGCCATGCTGGAAAATGCCCGACGGGATTGAGCGCAACACATATTTCTTACCCTCAAACTCAAGGGTATGGCCGGCATTGGGACCGCCCTGAAAACGTGCCACAACATCATATCGCGGCGTCAACACGTCAACTACTTTTCCTTTACCCTCGTCGCCCCACTGAAGGCCGAGCAGTACATCAACTTTCATATTCTTTCTTTTGATAGATATGTGATAATGTTATAGTTTCTTTTAAACGGAGCGCACACGCCGCCGGCGTCGCTGACACTTGGAGCAAATCCCGAAAATCTTCAAGTCATAGTATTCCGGGTCAAAAGACTGGAAACGCCTGCGGTCGAGCAGCTTGACCAGCTCGGGGTCTTTGATCTCCTTGGTCGAGCCACATGCCGAGCACACGAGCAAGAGCCGTGGCCGCGCCATCATAGTGGCTTTCTCGTAGGCGGCGCTCCGGCCGTCAGCCGGGGCCAGGCGCCTGAGGATGCCGCTTTCGACCATCAGCTCGACCGTGTTGTAGACCGTTGCCGGCGAGACACCCATCGGGCCCTCTTTGACCCGCGCTATCAGAGTCTCGACTGTGAAACGGCCCGTCAAAGCCTCGGCAGCCTCGACAACAGCAAGACGCTCGGGGGTCAGACGCAGTTTGCTCTTGGCGATATACTCCCCGAGAGCTTCTCTAAGTCCCGGTTTTTTACTCGGTGATGTGTTCACTGCCCACAAAGATACAAATTTTCCCGCTACACCACCAACTGATATGAAAAAATATTGCAATATAAGTTTTGCAAACCTGAGCCTAAAGTATAAATTTGTCGGTGTGAAAAAATGAACCGACAATGAAGAAAATCTTTTTAGCAATTACAGTTCTGCTTCAGGCACTGAAGGCGCCGGCATTCTCGACAGTTGAGGGAATCCTTGACGGGAGCGCCATCTATCCGGGCACGACACATAGTTACATAGTGACCGTCACCGACAACTACCGTCCCGGCGAGCCGGCGGGGCTCTATATCGGGCTTGACGGCGTGCTGATGGATGCCCCCGCCGTGATTGACTCATTGTCGGCCAAAGGGGTGATACCCCCGATGATAAGCGTTTTTCTGCAGCCTGGGGTGGTGAAGGCCGGCGACGGTGAGGTGATACGCTACAACCGCAGCAACGAGTTTGACGCCATCGACGGTCGGTTTGCATCGTTTTTGGAGACCGAGTTGCTGCCGGCGGTCGGCGAGCTGAAGATGCCCGACGGGCGCCCTATGGTGCTCCCGTCAAAACCCGAGCATCGGATGATCATGGGCCTCAGCAGCGGCGGTATAGCGGCATTGACGGCGGCGCTGAGACGTCCCGACCTGATTGGGAAAGTGTTTGCCGGTTGTGGCACGTTTGTGCCCATGCGTGGCGGCGAGCAGATCCAGGCGCTCATACGCAAGACCGAGCCGGCTCCGCTCAGGGTCTTTCTGCAAGACGGCTACCGCGACACCTGGAACCCTCTTTTCGGCAGTTGGTTTGAGGCAAACCTGCTGGTCAATTCGGCTCTCGAGTTCAGCGGAGTCGATGTGGCACACGACTGGGCCGACGGGGTGCACAGTGTCAGTCGCGCCACACAGATTTTTCCAGAGGTGATGTTGTGGATGTGGCGGGATTATCCGGCGGCTCCGGCAACCCCCAAAAGTGAAAACTCAACCCTGAAAAACCTCCTTGTCGATGGCTCGACTTGGACAGAACAGCCCTCGGGCGACACTCATCGACCAACAGTTTCGCTCTCTTGCCCGCCGATGAAAATACATGTCGAGTATCAACCCGGCTCGGCTCGTTTGCTCCAGTCGGTGCTCGACACGGCCACCGGCGAGCGCCTCTATACCCAGCCTTTCTACTGGCTACACTCGCTTGAGAACGACGACGCCGGGGTTGCCGACATGGCTTTTGATGCCGAAGGCAACCTTTGGGTGCTCACCCGCGACGGGCTCCAGATTTGCGATCAAAACGGACGCGTCAGGGCCATCCTGCGGCTCCCTGTGGCCGGTGCCCCCTTCAAAGGGTTTGAGATAGGGAAGGGCAATGTGACCCTCTACGGCCACGGCTGCAGTTTCACCAGGCCATTCAACGTCTCCCCGCTCATTGTCGCTCCCAAATCGCAGGGACCAGCCTGAGGCCCTGATGCACAAAAAAAAAGAGAGAACTCATTGGGCCGAGTTCTCTCTCTCTCTTTGTTCGCCCGACATGGGCATAATCTAACGGGTGGAAGTCCCTAACGCGGCCT
>CAYMVS010000083.1:0-6695 GCA_964394205.1 uncultured Muribaculaceae bacterium
CTCTTAGCAAGAGATTTGGATGGGTTAAAATAGAGTAGGGGGGATTTTTGTTGGTTGATACATTTTATGTAGTTTTGTAACCGAAACGTTAATAAAGTGGATTATGGAAATGGATATGGACAGGTTCAGTTGGATAAGGGAACCGAAGGAATGGACGATTTCCAATGGCGTTATCAAAATTACAACAGAGCCGAGGACTGATCTTTGGCAACGGACATATTATCATTTTTGCAACGACAATGCGCCGTTGTTTCTGATGGAGACGGGTGAGAAGTTTTTTTCGTTTGTTGTCAAGACCGATTTTACTGACAGCAAGCGTCGTTTTGATCAGTGTGGGGTAGTTGTCTATCTTGACAGTGAGAATTGGATCAAGGGTTCTGTAGAGTTTGAAAATGAGCGGTTTCAGCATCTTGGCAGTGTGGTGACCAATAACGGTTTCTCTGATTGGGCTACGACTGAGATCCCGGCCACAATTAAGTCGATGTGGTATAGGTTGAGCCGGCGTGAAGATGATTTTAAAATTGAATGTAGCGAGGACGGGGTAACATTTCGCCAGATTCGTATATGTCATCTTCAGGAGGCAACTGATATGGTCAGGTTCGGGATATATGCCTGCAGCCCTGAGGATTCTTCGTTCACTGCCGTATTTACCGATATGAGGATTTCTGAATGTATGTGGCTCGCACACGATGGCCAACGGCCTGACTGAATTGCTTTAAATGTTTATCTGTAAAATCCATCCAATCAAACCGACTGAATGGGGAAAGAGAAACTAAACGGTAAAAATTGAGGCGGAACATCAAATTGTCACTCATTTTTTGTACTTTTGGCTTCGATAATTTGAATTTTGCAATTTCATAATCGATCGGTTTGATGGGTGGAATGTTTAAATGCTTGATATTTACCATGTTGTCGTTGGCCAGTTTTACAGCGATGTCACAACCCCGCGTTGTTGTGCTTGAGAATCCGAAGATGACCGTATTCCTGCCGTCGGTTGCCAATGGCAGCGCGGTGATAGCATGTCCCGGAGGTGGATATTCTCATCTGGCGCGAGGTCATGAGGGATTTGACTGGGCTCATTTTTTCAACAATCTCGGCTTTGTCTATGCCGTTGTTGAGTATTCAATGCCCAACGGTGACCGGGAGCTACCGCTCGGTGATGTCAGGAGTGCGTATAAAATAATGAGTGACAGTGCCGAGGCCTGGGGTGTTAATCGGGACAGAATCGGTATAATGGGATCGTCGGCAGGCGGTCATCTGGCATCGAGCGTGGCCACACATCCGACCGCGGGCTGTCGTCCGGCTTTCCAGATATTGTTTTATCCGGTCATCTCGCTTGACAACTCAATCACCCATAAGGGTACCCGTAAAGGCTTTTTAGGTGAAAATCCTGATGATCAGCTTGTCGCCCAATGGTCTTCCCACAACAATGTCGACAGGGGCACACCCCCCGCGTTTATAGTGTTAAGTGGAGATGACAAGGCAGTCAGCCCACAAAACAGCATCCTTTATTTCAATGCATTGACCAAGGCCGGAGTGCCGGCAACGTTACATATTTATCCGACCGGAGGTCACGGTTGGGGCTACCGACCGACTTTCAAGTATCATGATGTCATGCTCAACGAGCTGGCCGAGTGGCTGAAAAACCTGAATAATGAAAAGTGACTATGACAGATAACTTCACATTACCCGAGGCAATCAGGGAGGCCCAGCGCTGTTTGCAATGTAAAGTTCCCGGGTGCAGAAAGGGGTGCCCGATAAACAATGATATCCCACAGTGGATCGGCGAGATGGCAAAAGGCAACTTTGGCAACGCGATGAAGATAATCAATTGTTACAGCAATTTGCCGGCGGTTTGTGGACGTGTGTGTGGCCATGAGCGTCAGTGTCAGGGCAATTGTGTACTTGCCAAAAAAGGAGATTCAGTCAAAATTGGCAAGCTCGAGCGGTTTGTCGCCGACTTTGACTGGAATGCCGGACTGACCCATGAGGCTGTGCCCGAAAAGAGCCGAGGTAGGGTAGCGGTGGTAGGTAGCGGTCCGGCCGGCCTAACTATAGCCGGCGACCTGTCACACAAAGGATTTTATGTCGAGATATTTGAGATGGAACCCGTGCCCGGCGGGATGCTTCAGTTCGGGATACCCGAGTATCGATTGCCCAAAGAGGTGGTGCACCGTGAGATAAAGAAAATCGCAAACTTAGGTGTTGTCTTCCATCTCAACACAACCGTTGGCAGTGATCTCACGGTCGACGACCTCTTTGCAAAAGGATTTGACGCAATATTCATCGGCACCGGCACAGGGGTGCCCAAGCGTCTCGATATCCCGGGAATTGATCACCCCGGGGTCAGACAGGCGATACGTTTCCTGCGTCGCGTCGGGCTTTACGAGATCGGCAGCAAGTCGCGCGATGAGATAATGGTTGACGAGGGTGAGGTTGTCGCCGTCATAGGATGTGGTAACACCGCCATCGATGCAGCCCGAACAGCCCTGCGCATAGGTGCCAAAGAGGTCTACGTGATCTATCACCGTTCGGTCGACAAGATGACAGCGCTCAGAGCCGAGTATGACGAGGCGGTGAAAGAGGGAGTGAAGTTTATCTGGAACTCTCAGGTGATCAATATTGAGCCGGCCAATGAAACAAAGTTGAAATGCATAACGATAAGGGACGACCGTGGAGAGTTTGTTCTTGAAGTCGATAAATTGATTCAGGCGATTGGCTCGGTGCCGGCATCGCGCGTTATCTCATCAACTCAAGGGATTGATGTAGACGGCAAAGGATATGTATTGACCCGTGACAACCCCTATGGGATGAGCTCGCGCAAAGGTATTTTTGCCGGAGGCGATGTCACTAACCGTCCCGCTACGGTCGTTCATGCGATGCGTGATGCCAAGGCTGTTGCCGAGGGGATTGTGAGATATATAGACGCCATCAAACTGATGGAGGCGATCGACAGCCCGCGGGAAGGATGATCAAGAAGACGGGTGTGCAGTTAAAAACTTTTTTTGCTCAGTTTTGGCTCTGTCATCCAAAAGCATTAACTTTGTGGCAAAATATAAACTGATGATTTTTTATAATCGGGAAATATCTGACGCCACGTCGTTTCACGTCGACAACCATTTGAGTTATCTCGTCGGACGTGAGAAATCCCCGTCGTGTCTGAAGAATCATCACCAATGTTGGCGACCCGTCACGAGTCTTGTCGATATGTCAATGACAAGAACCGATGGCAGGTCTTTTTTTTAGGCAATAACTGACAGTGTCACATTATGAATAAACATTCACTTGTATCTATTTCAGAGCTTTCACGCGACGAGATCCTGCATCTGCTTGAAATGTCGCGCTACTTTGAGGAAAATCCCAATCAGAAAATTCTTGACGGGAAAGTTGTGGCCACGCTCTTCTTTGAACCGTCGACGCGAACACGTCTCAGTTTTGAGACCGCTGTAAATCGTCTTGGCGGCCGGGTGATAGGTTTCTCCGATGCCAACTCGACATCGACCTCAAAGGGAGAGACTTTAAAAGATACAATTAAAATGGTGAGCAATTATGCCGACCTTATCGTGATGCGTCATCATCTTGAGGGCGCGGCGAGATATGCCACCGAGGTGACTGAAACGCCAATTATCAACGCCGGCGACGGGGCCAATCAGCACCCGACGCAAACTATGCTCGACCTCTATTCAATCTACAAGACTCAGGGCACACTGAACGGCCTCACCATTACGATGGTAGGCGATCTGAAGTATGGTCGCACCGTCCACTCGCTTTTGATGGCAATGAGATTCTTTAACCCGACATTCAGGTTTGTAGCGTGTGACGAGCTCAAGATGCCGACCGAATACAAGGACTTCTGTGACCGAAACGGTATCAAATACAGCGAGCACACCGATTTCGGGCCCGGCGTCATCAACTCGACCGATATACTTTACATGACAAGGGTGCAACGCGAGCGGTTCAGCGACCTGATGGAGTATGAGAGGGTAAAAAACATCTACACCCTTTACAACTCGATGCTTAAAGATGCCCGCCCCAATATGCGTATTCTCCACCCTCTGCCTCGTGTCAACGAGATAAACCAGGATGTCGACGACAACCCGATGGCTTACTATTTCGAGCAGGCCCGTAATGGACTTTTCGCCCGTCAAGCCTTGATTTGCCGTGCTTTAGATATTGATGTTCCAACTAAAAAATGACAATCAAAAATGACTGCTACCAAGAAAGAACTCGCTGTTGCCGCTTTGTGTAATGGAACCGTGATCGACCATATACCAAGCGATGCCCTGTTCAAGTGTGTCAAGATTTTGGGTATTGAGAAAATGGACTCGGCGGTGACCATCGGCAATAATCTTGCAAGCAAAAAACTCGGCAAAAAGGGTATAATCAAGATCGCCGACATGACATTTCCCGAGGCGACGCTGAACCGCATCGCCCTGGTGGCGCCTACTGCAGTTATCAATATCATTGAAGATTATGCTGTTGTGGAAAAATTCAAAGTTAAACTGCCACCGGCTGTCAAAGATATTGTTAAATGTGACAACCCCAAATGTATCACCAATAATGAGCCGATGTCAACACGGTTTGAGGTCGGTGAAAATGACGGAGCCGTCAAAATAACCTGTTATTACTGCGGTCACAGCCTCAATGCCGCCGATGCCACGATAAAGTGATGAGAGAAAGCTGGAAACCGGGAACAATGATATATCCGCTGCCGGCCGTGTTGGTGTCGTGTGGAAACAACGCCGTCAACAATTTTTTCACCGTTGCGTGGACCGGCACGATATGCACAAACCCGGCTATGTGTTACATCTCAGTGCGCCCCGAGCGCTATAGTCACAGCCTGATCATGGCCAACATGATGTTTACCATCAATCTCACCACCGGGAGAATGGCCCGCGCCACCGATCTGGCAGGCGTAAAATCGGGTCGTGACATCAACAAATGGGAGGCAACAGGCCTCACCCCGGTGCCGGGAGTAAGCGTGGAGTGCCCCTATATCGGGCAGTCGCCGCTATCTATAGAGTGCCGCGTTAAAGAGGTGCTCAAGCTTGGCAGCCATGACATGATGATAGCCGAGGTGACAAACGTCCTTGCCAATCCCGATCTGATTGACCGGGACACCGGTCATTTTGATCTTGAAAGCGCCGGCCTGCTGGCCTACAGTCATGGATGGTACTACTCGTTGGGAAAGCAATTGGGCCGTTTTGGATGGTCAGTTAAAAAGAAATAAACAGTAAAACATATATAATCGATGGAAAGAGACACAGCAATTTTTGACATTATCGAGCGAGAGCATCAACGTCAGCTCAAAGGCATAGAGCTCATAGCCTCCGAAAACTTTGTGAGCGACCAGGTTATGCAGGCCATGGGTTCGTGCCTGACCAATAAATATGCCGAGGGATACCCCGGCCATCGCTATTACGGCGGTTGCGGCGTGGTCGATGAAGCCGAGACTCTTGCAATTGACCGCGTGAAACAACTCTTTGGCGCCGAGTATGCCAATGTTCAGCCCCACTCGGGAGCCCAGGCCAACATGGCGGTCTTTATGGCTGTTATGAAACCGGGTGACAAATTTCTCGGTCTCAATCTGGCTCATGGCGGACACCTCTCTCACGGCAGCCCCGTCAACTTCTCGGGTCTGGTCTTTGAAGCCCATGATTATAATGTGAAAGCCGACACCGGCCTTGTCGACTATGACCAGATGGAGGAAGTGGCAATGAGAGAGCGTCCCCGGCTGATTATCGGTGGTGCAAGCGCCTACTCCCGTGAGTGGGACTATGCACGAATGCGTGACATAGCCGAGCGCGCCGGCGCCCTCCTTATGGTTGACATGGCCCATCCTGCCGGCTTGATTGCCGCTGGTTTGCTTGACAACCCGCTGAAATATGCCCACATCGTGACATCCACAACCCACAAGACCCTGCGTGGCCCCCGCGGCGGTATCATTCTGCTCGGTAAAGATTTTGAAAACCCGATGGGCAAAACAAATAACAAGGGGCAGGTTCGCATGATGTCATCTATCCTCGACTCGGCCGTCTTCCCCGGAGTGCAGGGTGGTCCGCTCGAGCATGTCATCGCCGCCAAAGCTGTCGCATTTGGCGAGGCCCTCACGCCCGAGTTCAAGGACTATCAGATCCAGGTGCAGAAAAATGCAGCCGCTATGGCAGACGCCCTGTTGAACAAAGGATATAACATTGTCAGCGGTGGTACCGACAATCACTGCATCCTGTTGGACTTAAGAACAAAATTCCCCGAGCTAACAGGAAAGGTTGCCGAGCGTGTGCTTGTTGACGCCGACATTACTGCAAATAAAAACATGGTGCCCTTTGACACACGGTCGCCGTTCCAGACCTCAGGCATCCGCCTGGGCACAGCCGCCATCACTACCCGCGGAGCCAAAGAGCCGATGATGGCTCAGATTGTTGAGCTTATCGACCGCGTTTTGACCAATGCCGACAATGAAAAGGTAATCGCCGACGTGCGCTCTCAGGTCAATGAAATGATGAAACCATACCCGATTTTTGCGTATTAACGACGATATTAATAATTATTAACACTTTTGGACCGGCAAACCACTTGCCGGTCCAAAAAATTTAGCTACCTTTGCAACGTGATTCAAGAGAGAACCACAATGATAGCGAATGGCGATTTAGTGTAGTGGCCTAGCACGCCACCCTCTCACGGTGGAGACCAGG
>CAYMVS010000084.1:0-6327 GCA_964394205.1 uncultured Muribaculaceae bacterium
GGGCAATGCTAAGGCCTTGTATAGCGGGGACGAGTAACTGATACAGACTCTCACGCTTTTCTTTTGTAAATCAATCAATTATCCTGAATTGGGGGAGTCTATAGGGAAGCATGCAAAAATTATGAGGAAAGATCATGATGAAGAATTGCAATCACGCCGTCAGTTCTTCAAGAAGGCTGCCAAAAGCGCTCTCCCCATCATCGGCGCTATCGCTCTGGCCAACATGCCCGTGATAGCAAGCGCGGCCAAGCCTCAGACCGATTGCCGTTATGGTTGCTCCGGCACCTGCAGCGGCCTGTGTTACTCAAGCTGTCGCGGTAGCTGCCAGTATGACTGCCTGCATGGCTGCCAGAGTTCATGCCGTGGCGGGTGCAGCGCTTCATGCCAGGGTGGTTGCACAGGCACTTGCCAAGGCTCATGCCGCGGTGGCAATTATTAATTTATACCCTCTACCAACCGGCCTTGTCCGCTGACCCAATTTTTTAAGGTTGTGGATGGGATGTCGGTATCGGCATTTCCATTCACAACCGTATTTTTCCTCTTGACAAAAAAATTAAGGCAATGGCCCGTATACTTGAACGAACGCCCCTGTACAAGGATGGCATGACTAAAAATATCACCTTCATTGTCACCAAAGACTGTCAGTTGGCCTGCAAATACTGCTATTTGGTTGGAAAAAACGAGAAGGAGCGCATGAGCTTTGAAACAGCGAAAAAGGCGATTGACTATGTTTTGGCACCTGAGCGCGACTTTCCCGAGTCGACCGCTGTGTTTGATTTCATTGGTGGCGAACCATTCCTTGAGATCGAACTCATCGACCAAATATGCGACTATATAAAGACCCGGCTGTATGCCCTGGGTCACAAGTGGTTTGAGTCTTACCGCATCAATGTGACCACAAACGGCATCAACTACAGCAGCGACAAGGTCCAGGCGTTTCTGAAAAAGAACGAGCGACACCTCTCGGTCGCCATCACTATTGACGGCACAAAGTCAAAACACGACCTGAACCGCATCTGGAAGGGTGACGGCCCCGAGCGCGGCAGCTATGACGATGTGATGAGAAACATCCCTCTATGGCTGTCTCAGTACCCTCCCGGGTCGACCAAGGTGACAATCAGCACCGCCGACATCCCGTATATCAAGGAGTCGGTGCTTCATCTTTACTCGATCGGCATCCACGAGGTCAACATCAACGTGGTGTTTGAAAACGTGTGGCAGGAGGGTGACGACAAGCTTTTTGAAAGACAGCTGCTTGAGTTGGCCGATGCCATCATCGACGGGGGATATTACCGCGAGTTTGCCTGCTCGTTTTTCTCCGAGACACTGGGCAAGCCGCTCGACCGGGTGACCGACAATCAGAACTGGTGTGGCGCCGGCCGCATGCTCGCAGTCGACGCCGCGGGCAATTTCTATCCCTGCACCCGCTTTGCCGGCTATTCCCTGCGCGAAAAGCGCCCTATCATCATCGGCAACATAAATGACGGAATTGACAGCAACAAGCTGCGACCGTTTCTGGCTCTCGACCGCCTGAGCCAGTCGCCGCGCGAATGTGTCGAGTGTGAGGTCGCAAGCGGATGTGCCTGGTGTCAGGGGGAGAACTATGACGCCGCTGCCACCGATACCATCTATCAGCGCTCAACGGCGATCTGCAAGATGCACAAGGCCCGCGTGCGCGCCAACAATTATTACTGGAACAAGCTTTACCAGAAGCTCGACGCCGAGGGCACAAGGCGCGAGTTTGAACAGTCAAAACCTGCTATTACCCAAGAGCCATGCTGAAATATCTGATTATCCAACTTGACGACACATCGGTGTCTTTCTGCCATTATGACGTCGCCGCCGACGCCGTGCCTCGGCTGATTGACCTCGACACCCTTAAAAAAGCTATATTCTGGTCTATGACCGAGAACCTGAGCGTGCAGGTTGTCTACCCTACCCGGGCGCTACCGCCCGAGTACAAGGCTGTAATAGCACCCCTTGACCGGGTTGACATTGTGTCGTGCCGGTGTGAGGACAACGAGCTGTTGGCCGGCGCCGAGGTTGTGGTGTTTGACAGCTGGCAAGCGTTGGCGGGTTTCCCTGTCGACCCCGGGCAGGCCTGCATTGTCCGAACCACTTTTGCCGATTTTTTTGAGAATGAAACGGTTGTTGAGTCACTTCTTCCAAAGGTGACGCGGCTTAATGTGGTGATAACCGATATTGAGCGGCTCGACGACGGGCTGCAAGTGAAGTATAAAGCGACGCTCGACCGCCTTGGCGAAGTGGTTAAAAAGGAATACCTGGCGGGGCACGCCGTGCAACTGAACCTGCTGACCGACCGCATGTTGCTCACGGCGATGAACAATTGCAACTCCGGCCACGAGTCGATCACCATCGGTCCTGACGGCAGATTTTACATCTGCCCGGCATTTTATGGCGATGCCGACAGGGACAATGCCGTTGGCGACATCGACAGCGGCCTGTCCATCCCTAACCCGCAGCTATACCGGCCTGATCACGCCACGATATGCAGCAAATGTGACGCCTGGCAGTGTCGCCGCTGTGTGTGGCTCAACCGTCGATTGACACTTGAGGTGAATACCCCGGGACGCCAGCAGTGTGTCACGGCCCACACCGAGCGCAATGCCTCGCGCGACCTGCTCTCAAAGATACGCGCCGTCGGTGAGTTTCTGCCCGACCGCGACATCCCTGCCATTGACTACCTTGATCCATTTGACAAAATCATTAACATCTGAACGACATGAAAAAAGAAGTTGGACGCGTGACCCCCGAGGAGCGCGACGAGATCCAGGCCCTCTTTGAGCACCGCAACGGCCTCAACGAGTTGGCAAAGATACTGACACCTGACAATACAGAGCTTTATGAGCGTCTGGTCACCGACATGGGCGAGACCGGCACATGCTTTCAACGCTGGTGGGACCGCATGGCCGACAAATACCAATGGGCGGGCTCGGCCGACGGCCATTGGGAGATAGACTTCAATGAGTGTATAATCTATTTAGTAACCCCTCAATGATACTTTGCATGATTGGCGCCACTGAGATTATACTCATCAGCGCCGTGATTTTACTTGTGTTTGGCGGCAAAAAACTGCCCGAGCTCATGAAAGGGATGGGCAAAGGTGTCAAAAGCTTCAAGGCCGGGATGAACGAGCCGACCGAGGAGGAGATGAACCGCATGGTCGAGGAAGAGATACGTCGCCGCGCTGATGAGAAAATGAGACAAGACAGTGAGCGGCAATTCTAACGACAATTCACAGAATCTGCTGACCTTCGGAGGACATCTTGAGCTGATGCGCAAGATGCTCTTCCGCATGGTCGGGGCCGTTTCTATCCTGGCGTGCATCATCTTCTGCTTCAAAAGCGAGACTTTTGAAATTCTCCTTGCCCCCCACCGCTCCAACTTCATCACTTTTACCTTTATCGAGCGGCTGGCGGGCACGATTGGGTGGAAATTTCACTTTGAAGATTTCAATGTGCCGCTTATAGCCACCGAGTTGTCGTCACAGTTCATGACCCACATCACGTCCTCGTGCATACTCGGCGCTCTGCTTGCCTCGCCATACATTCTCTTTGAGCTCTTCAGGTTTGTCTCGCCGGCTCTTTATGAGAGTGAGCGCCGATACTCCTACCTGGTGGCGGCCGTGATTTATTTGCTTTTTATCCTTGGGCTCGCGATGAGCTACTTTGTTCTGTTTCCCGTTTCATTCCGCTTTCTCGCCACTTACAGCGTTGACCCCGAGATTGTCAGCACGATCACCCTTGACTCATATATCTCAACATTTGCCACTCTCACTTTCCTTATGGCCATCGTGTTTCAGCTGCCTGTGTTTGCCTTCATTCTCGGCAAAATGGGTTTTGTCGATGCCGACATGCTTGGCCAATACCGCGCTTACGCCTTTATTTTAATCATGATAGTGGCCGCGATTATCACGCCGCCCGACATTTTTACCCTCATCCTCGTCACCATCCCGATTTACGGCCTTTACAAGATAAGCATCCTTGTCGTAAGGAAAATCACGGCGTAAAACCGCGACCTAAAACATTTTTTGGGGGAAAATTGTTTTTATTTTAAAAGAATTTGTAACTTTGCGGTCACCAAACGTCTCTCTCCGTTATTTTTAGGTTGGT
Source organism: uncultured Muribaculaceae bacterium (assembly GCA_964394205.1). Classification (GTDB taxonomy): domain Bacteria; phylum Bacteroidota; class Bacteroidia; order Bacteroidales; family Muribaculaceae; genus HGM05190. Next base: position 4,134 of record CAYMVS010000084.1, read on the forward strand.
TTTACCTCGGGAGCAGCGCCGCTCCCTCGATTTCAAATCGACTCTCTTCCTCAAAATTCCCAAATCAGTTGATTTTGCAGTCTCAATCAGTGTGCCCCGATGCATACGGAGAGATAAAAATGTCGGAATAATTAATAAAACTGTTGTAAACAGCGGCAATCTCACAACCACAATTCATCATTCCCCTCAATTTAAAGAAATTAATACAATAAGTCATAACGATTTATGCAAAAATATAACATTGAAGAGCTCCAGGCAATGGACAGCGAGCGCCTACAGTCGCTCGCCGATGAACTTGGAGTGAAAAAAATTAAAAATGTAGATCCTCAAGACCTGGTTTTTGACATTCTTGACCAGCAGGCAAAGGCTGTCGCCGAGGCCGGTGCTGCCGCCGGCTTGGGAGAGAAACGCGGCCGCCGCACTCGCGCCAAGAAGGAGAAAACGGCTGAGACAGCTGAAGAAAACAGCCCGGCGGCCGACGAGAACGCCGCTCCTCAAAAGGCTGCGCCCCAAAAGCGTGGACGCAAGCCTAAGGGTGCCACTGAAAAACAGGCCGCCGAAAACAAGCCCCAAGCAAAAGCTGAGGCTAAGGAGGAAAACAAGGAGGTAGCGGCCGCTGAGCAGCCTGAAAAGCCGAAAGCCCGCCGTGGTCGTCCACCAAAAAATACCAAGCAGCCCGAGCAGCAGCTCGAGTTGCCGCTCGAGTCAAAGGCCCAAGAGAAAGCAGAGGTCCAAGAGAAAGCAGAGGTCCAAGAGAAGGCAGCACCTGCCGTTGACGCCGTTGAAGAGCCGGCTAAAAATCAGGAGCCGGCACCCGGAGCGGCCGCCACTCCCGACAACCAGGCTGCCGGTAAAGAGGAGGCGGCTCCCGTCGATGAGACGACACAAAACGCTCAGCCGGGCGACAACCGCAAGAGTCGTTTCAGCCCCTCAAACTCATCTTTAGGCCAGTTCTTCCCGCGCGCCGAGGGTCGACGCTTTGTGCCCCGCTCACAGCGCGAACGCGAGGAGGCGGCTGCCGCTGCGGCTGTCTCGGCTGCCAACGCCCCGATCATGCTTGGCGAGCCGTCTCAGCAAAAGATGATCGACAAGCAGCAAAACCAGATGCAGGGGAAAAACCGCAAAAACAAAAAGAACCGTCAGCAACAGCCTCAGCCTCAAGAGCCTCAATACAATTTTGACAATATAATTGAAGCCACCGGCGTGCTTGAGATTGTACCCGAGGGTTACGGTTTCCTCCGCTCGAGCGACTACAACTACCTCGCCTCGCCCGACGATGTCTATGTCACCATCCAGCAAATCAAACAATATGGACTGAAAACCGGCGATGTGGTCGAGGCAATGGTGCGACCGCCACGCGAGGGTGAGAAATATTTCCCGCTGACAGGTGTCAACAAGGTCAACGGGCGCTCGCCCGAGTTTATTCGCGACCGCGTGGCCTTCGAGCATCTGACCCCGCTGTTTCCCGATGAGAAATTTGACATCACCACCGGTCAGAACTCCAACCTGTCGACACGGGTGGTCGATATGTTCTCGCCTATCGGCAAAGGTCAGCGCGGACTGATCGTGGCGCCCCCTAAAACCGGTAAGACAATCCTGCTCAAAGATATAGCCAACGCCATCGCGGCCAACCATCCCGAGACCTACATCATGATTCTGCTCATCGACGAGCGTCCCGAGGAGGTCACCGACATGAGCCGCAGCGTCAACGCCGAGGTGATAGCCTCGACATTTGACGAGCCGGCCGAGCGTCACGTCAAGATCGCAGGCATCGTGCTCGAGAAAGCGAAACGCATGGTTGAGTGTGGCCACGATGTTGTCATCTTGCTCGACTCAATCACCCGTCTTGCCCGCGCCTATAACACATGTGCGCCGGCCTCGGGTAAGATTCTTTCGGGTGGTGTCGACGCCAATGCCCTCCAGAAGCCCAAACGTTTCTTTGGTGCCGCCCGAAACATTGAAAACGGTGGCTCGCTGACCATTATCGCCACTGCCCTGACCGAGACCTCTTCAAAAATGGATGAGGTGATCTTTGAGGAATTTAAAGGCACCGGCAACATGGAGCTTCAGCTCGACCGCAAGCTGTCAAACAAGCGCATCTTCCCTGCCGTCGACATCATGGCCTCGTCGACACGTCGCCGTCATGGTCTTCGATTCAGCTATAAGAGTCAGCATAGGCTACAGGGTGTGTTAG
>CAYMVS010000085.1:0-6159 GCA_964394205.1 uncultured Muribaculaceae bacterium
ACGAGCACGGTGAGTGTTATGTGACTGTCGACGGCCATGAAGCCGACCTTGATTTGGGTCATTATGAGCGTTTTACAAATGTTCAGACAACCCGCGCCAACAATGTCACCACCGGGCGCATCTATCAGAACGTGATAGAAAAAGAGCGCCGCGGCGACTACCTTGGCAAGACGGTACAGATCATTCCCCACATCACCGACGAGATCAAACGCAACGTCAAGCTGCTCGGCAACACCGGCAAGTTTGACTTTGTCATAACCGAGATCGGCGGCACTGTGGGCGACATCGAGTCGCTCCCGTTTCTCGAGGCCGTCCGGCAGCTCAGGTGGGAGCTTGGCAACAATTGTGCCTGCATCCATCTGACCTACGTCCCCTTTATCCATGCGGCCAAAGAGCTCAAGACCAAACCCACCCAACACTCTGTAAAAAGCCTGCAGGAAGTTGGTATCCAGCCCGATATACTTGTGCTCCGAACCGAGCACGACATCCCGGTGCCGATGAGACGCAAGATAGCCCAGTTCTGCAACGTGTCGCCCGATGCTGTCATCCAGTCAATCGACGTCCCCTCGATCTATGAGGTCCCCCTGTCGATGCACCGCCAGCATCTCGACGAGATCGTGATGCAGAAGACCGGAGTGCCGGTCGAGGGTGAGCCCCACATGCAGCCCTGGCTCGACTTTGTCGACAAAATGAAACGCGCCACCGAGACGGTGACCATAGGGATTGTCGGCAAATATGTAGAACTTCAGGATGCCTACAAGTCGATCAACGAGTCGCTGTTTCACGCCTCGGTCTATAACGACCGCCGCCTCGACCTGCGATACATTCACTCGGAGAAACTGAACGAGGCCAATGCCGCCGAGCTGCTCGGCGACCTCGATGGCGTGATCATAGCCCCGGGGTTTGGCCAGCGTGGCATCGAGGGCAAATTTGTGGCCCTCAAGTGGTGTCGCGAGAATGATATACCAACCTTTGGCATCTGTCTCGGCATGCAGTGCATGGTGATAGAGTATGCCCGCGACGTGTTGGGACTGACCGAGGCCAACTCAACCGAGATGAACCCCACCACGCCCTACAATGTCATCGACCTGATGGAGGAGCAAAAGTCAATCTCCAACCTGGGTGGCACGATGCGCCTGGGGGCCTACGACTGTGACCTCGACCCCGACTCGACGGCAGCCCGCGCTTACGGCAAGACACGCGTCAGCGAGCGCCATCGCCACCGCTTTGAGTTCAACAACGACTACCGCGAGCGCTTTGAGCAGGCCGGCATGAAATGTGTGGGGCGCAATCCCGAGACCGGTCTTGTCGAGGTTGTCGAGATTGCCGGCAAGCGATGGATGGTCGGCACCCAGTATCACCCCGAGTACTCGTCGACGGTGCTCAACCCGGCGCCGCTGTTTGTAGATTTCATCAAGGCCGCCATCGACTACCGTCGTCAGCGTCTGTTAAACAAGTAACATATAACAAAATCAAATAAATGGACAAGAACACCCTTTGGGGCTTACTGTTGATGGCAGCCGTCCTGTTTGGCTTCATGTATCTCAACAAGCCCTCCGAGCAACAGCTCGCCGAGCGTCAGGCCCAGCTTGAGGCTCAACAACGCGCCGACAGCCTGACAACCGCCGGGGCGCCCGCGCTTGCTCTCGACTCGATCACACAGGCCGAGGCTACGGGCATCGCCGCGACCATAAAGGAGCTCGGCACACGCGACACCTCAACCGGCGTCACCACGCTCGACATTGACCACGTGAAGCTCACCGTCGGTGCCGACCAACGTGTGGCCGGAGAAATCACAATCGACGGGGGCGCGGTTATCCCCGCGGCCGATGTGGTCTACAACAACCTGTCGGCAATCTCGGTGCCGGCGGCTCAGAAAGCGCTTGCCACACTGCGCGCGGCCCTTCAGGACGCCACCCGCTACCGTGGTTTCGCCCGCTATCTGCATGGTGACTCGGCTGTGACACGCCTCGAGAACGACCTTATAAGCCTCGACCTGTCAAACAAGGGTGGCATCATTGCAAACGCTTCACTCAAAGAGTATAACCGCTATGACTCGGTACCGGTGCAGCTTATGGCTCCCGGCGAGACCGGCTACAGCTTCATCCTCTCGAGCGACGACCAACATTTTGACACCCGCGAGTTTTATTTCAAGCCGGTGGTTGAAAACGACTCGACTGTTCTGATGGCTCTCGACCTGGGTAACGGAGCCACATGGGGTTTGCGCTACACCCTCCCCAAAAACTCCTACACCGTCAAGATGGATGTCGTACAGAAAGATATGGCACAGGTGATTCCGACAAACATCTCGGAGATGGAGTTTGTCTGGAACGACCGCCTGCACCGCAACGAGGCCGGCCGCATGTTTGAAGAGCGCAACAGCTCGATTGCCTACATGATGGGCGACGGCGATGTCGACAATCTCAGCGAGAGCAGCGACGACGGCGAGGAGGTCAACGAGAAACTGCGCTGGATTGCATGTAAAAACCAATTTTTCTCGGCCGTGCTAATTGCACAGACCCCATTTACATCGGCCAGCCTGGAGAGCACGGTGCTCAAGGATGATCCTCTTTATCTAAAGCAGATGGACATCAAAACGACCCTTGAATACTCGTCGACCCACGCCAACCCCGCCTCGTTCACCTTCTATCTGGGGCCCAACTCATATCCCCTGCTCGACGAGATTGAAGACGAGATCGTGCCCGAGCAGAATCTGCACCTGACCAAACTGGTGCCATTAGGCTGGACACTGTTCCGTTGGATCAACACATGGATTGTCATCCCGGTGTTTGACTTCCTGGGTCAATTCTCTCTCAACTATGGCATCATCATCCTGCTGCTGACCATCTTCATCAAGATCATCCTCTTCCCGTTCACCTACAAGAGCTATCAGTCACAGGCCAAGATGCGCATCCTTGCACCCGAGATAAAGGCTATCAATGAGAAATATCCGGGCAACGACAACGCCATGAAGCGCCAGCAGGAGACCATGGCGCTGTACACACGCGCCGGCGCCAACCCGATGTCGGGCTGCCTGCCGCTGCTGCTGCAGATGCCTATCCTCATCGCCATGTTCAACTTCTTCCCCTCGGCCATCGAGCTGCGCGGCCAGTCGTTCCTGTGGGCCCACGACCTGTCGGCACCCGATGCCATTGTTTCATGGACAACCAACATCCCGTTCATCTCATCTACTTTTGGCAACCACATAAGCCTCTTCTGCCTGTTGATGACCGTCACCAACATCCTCTACACCTATATCAATATGCAGTCTCAGGCACAGACCGCCTCGATGCCCGGCATGAAGTGGATGATGTACCTGATGCCGCTGATGTTCCTGGTGTTCTTCAACAACTATGCCGCCGCCCTGAGCTATTATTATTTCCTTTCACTGCTCATCACCATTGTCCAGACATGGGTTGTTCGTCGGGTGATAAGCGAGGAGAAAGTTCGTGCCACCATGAAAGCAAATGCCAAGAAACCGCGCAAGAAGAGTGGTTTCATGGCTCGCCTGGAGGAGGCCCAGCGCCGTCAGCAACAGCTTCTCAAAGAGCAGGAGCGCCAGCGCGCCGGCGGTAAAGGAAAACGCAAATAACTTCAACCAATCCTAATATATCATGACAAAAAAAATCCTATCCATCTGTCTTCTTGCCTCGTCGCTCTTTGCATGGGCCGAGGGTGAGGTGACTGTCGACCTCAAGTCGACCCGTTCATGCACCATGTCAAACGGGTTGATCACACTCACGATCGGCACCTCCGGTCAAGGTTCAAAACTTGTTCTCAACTCTTACAGTACCTCCAAAAACCTCCTTGCCAGCAACGGCATCTATTTTGACTATACCTCCAATAAAAACCGTGCTCTCTCGGCAACAAAAGCCGAGATCGTAAAGCAGACCGACGACTATGTCGAGGTGGTCTACACCAGCGGTGCCAATGCCGCCCTCCCCACCTACAAGCATGGCTACATACTCCGTAAAGGCGAGAGCTGCGTTTACACCTATGTTATTGTAGAGGGCAACTCGGGCCACTTTGGCGACAAGGGTGTCGGTGCCATCAAGGAGACACGCGTGTGCACCCGTCTGGCCTCCGACTTTCTTGACGGATATGTCGACGAGGTGATGCAGGGCACCATCCCCTCCAACAGTGTGATGCAGAATGTCGAGAGCGACGGTACCTCCAACCCCAACTATGTGCAGGATGCCACCTACCGCTTGCCCGACGGGACCATCTACACCAAATATAACTGGGCGCAGTTTATTGCCCAAGACGACTTTCACGGACTGATGAACGGCAAGGTTGGCGTCTGGAACATCCCCGTCAGCTATGAGTGGCTCAATGGCGGCCCCCTGCGTCAGGAGCTGACGGTCCACGCCACCGGCAAGTCACCGATCACCATCCAGATGCTTCAGGGCGAGCACCTCGGGGCGTCGTCACAGAATTACCCCGACAACTTCCGTCAGATCTTCGGCCCGTTTGCCATCTACGTCAACTCGGGCTCACGCGACCAGATGATTGCCGATGCACGCGCCAAAGCGTCTGCCTTACAGGCCGAGTGGCCCTTCGCGTGGTTTGAAAACGATCTTTATCCTCTCGACCGCTCGAGTGTAACGGGAAAAATCAATGTCACCACCGGTCAGCCAAACAGCGACATCCAGGTCGTGCTCGCCCAACCGGGTGGAAATCTGTTAAGCCAGGGTGGCGACTACATATTCTGGACCAAGACCGATGAAGACGGCAACTTTGAGATCAAAAACGTGCGCCCCGGCAACTATACACTCTATGCCTACGCCACCACCGGCACCATCACCGAGCAATATGAGAAAAACGGTATAAAAGTAGTGGCCGGTCAAACCGAGCTTGGCACTCTCGACTGGGCTCCCGAGACCTACGCCAACCTGCTTTGGAACATTGGCGAGAACAATCGCCGTGCCGACGGTTTCAACCGCAGCGACGAGCCGCGCTCATACGAGGCGCGCGATGCCAACCCTGCCAACCTTGAGTTTGTGATTGGCCAGAGCGACCCCGCCACCGACTGGTATAACGCTCAAAACACCAACGGCACATGGACTGTGAAATTCAATCTTGACAAGACATATACCGGCGACGCCAAGTTTACAGCCTCGATTGCCGGTGTCTCCAACTCGCCCGGCGTCTCCATCAAGGTCAACGGCACCCAGGTTGGCTCGTGGAGCCTGAATGATGACGGCTCGCTGCGCCGCAGCGCCACTCAGGCCGGACGTCATCGCCTCAACAGTGTCAAGTTTGACGCCTCGCTGCTCAAAGAGGGCGAGAACACGCTGACACTGACCGCATCCAACTGCAAGTCAGGCTCGGGAATACTCTACGACTGCATCAAGCTCGAGGCCGGCGAGCAACTGTCGGCCGGTGTCAACGACATCGCTATCGACAACGATGATGCCGCCCCCTACGAGGTCTACACCATCACCGGTGTTAAAGTCGGCTCATTCAACTCATTGGAAGGTCTTGACCTGAACCACGGTCTTTACATCTATCGCAAAGGCTCGCTCTCAGGCAAAATCAAATTCTAACACGTCTCGACCAACATTAAATAGCGGGCGGAACCCTCACGCGGGGCTCCGCTCGTTTTCTTGTCGTTATCCGAATCGACATGCCTGCACTTTGAGCAGCCCGTGAATCATTCTTTTGAAAATCCTATAAACCAAAAGGTTTGAGGGGCGGGGCGACTGTCGCATGGTCTAAACGAGATGCCGGCACCCGACAAAGACAATTCCATCCAGCAGGTGTTGCCCGTTGGTCCCTGCCGGAAATATCCTTTTGAATTGTAACTGAGATTTTCCTCACCTTTGACCGGAAGTAAAAGAGCTTTTGTGTCGCTGCCGTGCAGATATAACGCCATTGGTGCCGGCCCCCACCCGTTCAGCCAGGGTAACCCGATCAGAGCGGTGTCGGGCTGGTCCTGACAGGTGTCAACTTCAAATTGGCCTAAACTGATGCCGTCAACATAGGCCACAAATGCTGTCGAGTATGTCAAAGTCAGCACAACCCCGGTTTCCTTGCATTTAAACTGTGGTTTGTTTCTAAAGAACTTCTTCAGGGTCTTTTCCGATTCTATAACAGTCGGGACTACCGGAGTACCGGCAACAGCGACATTGGGATTTTCGGGAATGTAAATACTTAAAT
>CAYMVS010000086.1:0-6111 GCA_964394205.1 uncultured Muribaculaceae bacterium
GCGACAACTACCGCATCGGTATGGGCGGCGGCGCAGTGTCGTCGGTCGAGACCGGCCAGTATGCCAACGCTATCGAGCTCAACGCGGTGCAGCGCGCCAACCCCGAGATGCAGAAACGCGTTTCAAACGTCATCCGTGCCCTTGCCGAGGGCGATTCAAATCCAATCGTGTCGATCCACGACCATGGAGCGGGCGGTCACCTCAATGCCCTGTCGGAGCTTGTGGAGGCCACCGGTGGCAAGATTGACATTGATGCATTGCCCGTTGGCGACAAGACCCTGTCGGCCAAAGAGATTGTTGGCAACGAGAGCCAGGAGCGCATGGGTCTGGTGATGAAAAACGAGGATGTCAAGTATGTCCGCTCGATTGCCGAGCGCGAGCGCGCCCCCATGTATGTTGTCGGTCACACCACCGGCGACGACCGTTTTGTCTTTGAGCAGGCCGACGGTGTCAAGCCGATTGACCTGGCAATGGAAGATATGTTTGGCAACTCGCCCAAGACGGTGATGCGCGACCAGACCGTCCTGCTGACCTATAAGGATGTAGACTATGAGGAGAAAAACCTCGACCAATACATACGCGACGTGCTTGCCCTCGAGGGCGTGGCGTCAAAAGACTGGTTGACCAACAAGGTTGACCGCTCGGTGACGGGCAAGATTGCCCGCCAGCAGTGTCAGGGTCTCATTCAGCTGCCGTTGAGCGACTGTGGTGTTGTTGCCCTTGACTATACCGGGACCTCGGGCATCGCCACCTCGATCGGTCATGCGCCCCAGGTGGCCCTAATCGACGCCGGTAAAGGCTCGGTTATGGCTGTGGCCGAGGCTTTGACCAACATTGTGGGTGCCAACCTGAGCGACGGGCTCAAGAGCGTCTCGCTGAGCGCCAACTGGATGTGGCCATGTAAGAACCCGGGCGAGGATGCGGCCCTTTATCGCGCCGTCGAGGCTTGCAGCGACTTTGTCTGTGAGCTCGGCATAAATATCCCGACCGGCAAAGACTCTCTGTCGATGACCCAGAAATATGGCGACGACAAGGTGTTTGCCCCCGGCACGGTCATTATCTCGGCTGCCGGCGAGGTCGACGATGTCAAGAAAACCGTCAGCCCGGTTGCCCGCAATGTGAAATCAAAATTCCTATACATAGATTTTTCGGGCGACGCGCTCAAGCTTGGTGGCTCGGCGTTTGCCCAGTCGCTTAACCGGCTTGGCGCCGAGGCGCCCACTGTTGCCGATACCGGCCGTTTCAAAGCCGCCTTTGAGGCTGTCCAGACCCTCGTCGGTAACGGATGGCTCGCGGCTGCCCACGATGTCTCGGCCGGCGGTCTGGTGACAGCCCTGTTGGAGATGACCTTTGCCAACACCGCCGGGGGCGTGGCTCTCAACACCGATGCCTTTGTCGCCACCGGCGAGAGCGACCTCATCAAGATATTGTTTGCCGAAAATCCCGCGCTTGTCGCCCAGGTGGCCGCGGCGCGTGTCGAGGCTGTCGAGAAGGTGCTCGACGAGCATGGTGTGAGATATTTTGAAATAGGCGAGCCTATCGCCGAGCGCGCTCTGACCGTGGAGCATAAGGGCACCGAGCGGCTGCTTTCGATCGACGACCTGCGCGACGTGTGGATGCACACCTCCTACCTGATGGATGCCGTGCAGAGCGGAGAGAAATGTGCCTCGGCCCGTTTCCACAACTATAAGCGACAGCCGCTCAAGATCAGCCTGCCGCGTGACTTTGACGGCAAGCTGACATCGCGCGGCATCACCACCGGGCACCATGAGCCCTCGGGCATACGCGCCGCCATTATACGCGAGAAAGGTGTCAACGGCGACCGCGAGATGGCCTACTCGCTCTACATGGCCGGCTTTGACGTGAAGGATGTCCACATGACCGACCTGATGAGCGGCCGCGAGACGCTCGACGATGTCAACATGATTGTCTTCTGTGGCGGCTTCTCCAACAGCGACGTGCTCGGCTCGGCCAAAGGGTGGGCGAGCGGTTTCCGCTGGAACGACAATGCCCGCGCGGCGCTCGAGCGTTTCTTCAGCCGCCGGGACACGCTGTCGCTGGGCGTCTGCAACGGCTGTCAGCTGATGATCGAGCTCAACCTCATCAATCCCGAGCATGCCAAGCCCGCCTCGATGGAACATAACATAAGCCACAAGTTTGAGAGCCAGTTTGTCAGCGTCAACATCCCGGCGACCAACTCGGTGATGCTCGGCAGCCTTGCCGGCAGCAAGCTGGGAATATGGGTCGCCCACGGCGAGGGCCGGTTCAGGTTGCCCATGCCGCGCGAGAGCTACAATGTGGCGATGAAATATAACTACACCACCTATCCGGGCAACCCCAACGGGTCACCCTCGGGCGTGGCCGCCCTCTGCTCGGCCGACGGTCGCCATCTGGCGATGATGCCCCACCTCGAGCGCGCCATATTCCCCTGGCAGTGGGCTTATTACCCCACCGGAAAGCGCCACCAGGTGAGCCCCTGGATAGACGCGTTTATCAATGCACGAAAGTGGATTGCCGACAAAACGAAAATTTAATCACAACACAGCGGTGGACAGGTTGCCCCGACACACGGGCGCCCCTGTCCACCGCCCTTTTTCAAACATATATATTTCTTAAGGTAAAAAGATTATGGGTGGTTTTTTTGGAGTGACCAAACATGACGACTGTGTCACCGAGCTTTTCTATGGAGTGGACTACAACTCCCACATGGGCACCAAGCGTGCCGGTATAGCGACCTGCCGCAACGGCATCTTCACTCGCTCGATTCATAATATTGAGAACTCATATTTCCGAACCAAATTTGAGCCCGACCTGAAAGACTTCAGCGGCAACCACGGGGTTGGTGTGATAAGCGACACCGATGCCCAACCGATCATTGTCAACTGTCACTTGGGCAAGTTTGCCATCGTGACCGTGGCCCGCATCAACAACATCTCTCAGCTTGAGAAGGAGCTCCTTGCAAAGGGGCACCACTTCTGCGAGCACTCCTACGACATCATCAACCCGACCGAGATGATAGCGGCCCTCATAAGCGAGGGCGAAGACTTGGTGAGCGGCATCAGGAATGTCTATCGCCGCGTCAAGGGCTCGTGCTCGATGTTGCTGCTGCTCGACGGACGCCTTATCGCGGCGCGTGACCGCCTTGGCCGCACGCCGATCATCATCGGCAAGAAAGAGGGTGCCCATGCCGTCACCTCCGAGACATGCGCTTTCCCCAACTTAGGCTATGAGTTGGAGTATAACGTGGGGCCTGGCGAGATTGTCGAGGTGCGCCCCGACGGCATCATACAGCTCAAGGCTCCTGAAAAAGAGATGCAGATATGTGCCTTCCTCTGGACCTATTATGGCTATCCCCCCTGTGAATATGAGGGACGTAATGTCGACCTGATGCGCTATCATTCAGGCATGACCATGGGCGAGCAGGATGACACCGAGATCGACTGTGTCAGCGCCATCCCCGACTCGGGCATCGGCATGGCTTTGGGCTATGCTCAAGGGAAAAAGGTGCCTTATCAGCGTTGCATTGTCAAGTACACCCCAACCTGGCCCCGCAGTTTCACTCCCGGCACTCAGGAGCGTCGCGAGCTCGTCGCCAAAATGAAACTCATCCCCAATGCAGCCCTGCTGCGCGGCAAGCGCGTCGCTTTTTGCGACGACTCGATTGTCAGAGGCACCCAGCTGCGCGACAACATCCGCGACATGTATGACTCGGGCGCCAAAGAGGTGCATATACGCATCAGTTGCCCGCCGCTCATCTATCCCTGCAAGTTCCTCAATTTCACCGCGTCAAAGAGCGACCTCGAGCTGATCACACGCCGCGTCATCGAGGAGTTTGAGGGGCATCACGACAAGAATCTCGAGGCCTACGCCTCCACAGGCAGCCCCGAGTATGAGCGCATGGTCGAGCGCATACGCGAGATTTTTGGCATCTCGTCGCTCAAGTTCAGCTCTATTGAAAACGTCGTTGAGTCCATCGGTCTGCCAAAATGCAAGATCTGTACCCACTGTTTTGACGGCTCAAGCTACGAGTAAAACACCCCGAGACCAATCTTGGCCCTCTGTTGGCCCGTCAATAACAAGCCCATGGATTTCACCAATAATCAGTGAAAATCCATGGGCTTAGACTATTGACAGGAAAAAGAGGGATTGAGTGATTACTTCACGGCAATCTTTTTCACTATTGCGCCTTGACGAACAATGTAGACACCTGACGGGAGATTGTCGATTGAGTTGCCAATCAAGACACCGTTGAGGCTGTAGACCTCACAGGGCTTTTCGAAATCAAAATCTACTGTTAAATCCTCAATGCCCGAGAAATTGAAAGCCTCGATGTTTGAGAAATTCTTCCAGGGATCGATCTGTTTGCATTTTTCAACAGCCGCTGCCGGTACAAAAAGTGTGGGCTTGGTATAGTTTGAAAATATATTTTCATTCCCTGAAATAGGTTCTTCAGCGGCATAATAAACAGAAGTCAAACTGTTGCAACCGGCGAAAGCAAAGTCGCCGATAGTGGAAACCGAACCGGGGATTGTCACCGATGTCAGGCCGCTGCACCCCCAGAAAGCACCATAGTCGATAGAAGTAACAGAGCTTGGGATTGTTATCGATGTCAGGCCGGTGCAGTTCTCGAAAGCAGCGACGCCGATAGAGGTAACAGAGGTTGGGAGAGTTACCGAGGTCAGGCCGCTGCAATCAAGGAAGGCATAGTTGCCGATATAGAAAACCGAGCCGGGGATCGTCACCGAGGTCAGGCCGCTGCACCCCCATAAAGCACCATGGTAGATGGAGGTAACCGAATTGGGAATTGTAACCGATGTACGAGTTTCCGGACATTTAAGAAGTGCCGTGATGCCCTTATTATACAACACACCATCAATATCTGCATAATTATTGTTGTTTTTATCAACATTGATAGTGGTCAGGCCGCTGCAAAGGGTGAAAGCGGCATAGCCGATTGAGGTAACCGAGCCTGGAATTGTTACCGAGGTCAGGCCGCTGCAAAGGAAGAAAGCATAGTCGCCGATAGAGGTGACAGAGTCAGGAATGGTCACCGAGATCAGGCCCGTGCAACTGTAGAAAGCAAATTCGCCGATTGAGGTAACTGAGCCTGGAATTGTTACCGATGTCAGGTTGGTGCAATAGTTGAAAGCATATTTTGCAATACTGATAACGTTATAGGTGATACCATAGATATCTACAGTCGCCGGAATGGTGATATCTCCTGAAAGTTCATTTGTTTTGGCAGACACTGACACGGTTTTATCAGATTCCGATATGATATTGAAAACAAACTGGCTGTTGTCATCTACCTTAAGAGGGCTTTGGCCGGTTGCAAAACATTGTGAATGAAAGACACACACAATCAATAGAATAAAAATCTTTTTGATCATAACTGACATTTGTCGCCCGGTACCCCTGAGGGCGGCTTATTTTTTCGTTACACAGAAAAAGCGCAGGAACCTGTATCTGTTACCGTCCTACAAGTAGAGGCTTCTCGCTTTGCCCTGTTGATGTCAGACGGCAACGCCAGAAGCCCACGCTTGTATATGCAACAAAGGCGTTCGGCCATACCATTAACGCGGTAAGATGCCGAATGCATGTATATTACATATCCACGGGCGTTCTACCGTTGCTTGATCCAAGACATCAACATGAAATTTTGCGAGAATTTCTACTTGTCAAGAATCAGCGCGGATAAACGCTTTTAAATTAATAATTAAGTATCCCGCCTCGTCCTCCCTATAGAGGGAATCGGACAACGGCATGTGCGACAAAATTAGCAACTGATTTTTAATCGTGCAACACTCTACCCGATTTTATTTTTTCTTGTGGTCTCCATACTGTTTATTCCCTAAAAGTGGCAGAAATGCCGGTCTTGGGGAATATGGAGGGAGGAGAGAGGCGAGGGTGTGGAAATATGCGGCTACGGGTGCTACATTACAAATGTTACAAAGTTGAGGAATATTTTGAAAATGAAATAATTTTCCATCTTTGTCAGTTTTGAGGGGTATACCTTTGGCTGTCAGCGATATAGCCGCCGTGGGTTTGTGGTAATCGTGTGGCGGCCGGGATTTTTAACTATAATTTAACATTTCTGTAATTGGTTGTCAT
>CAYMVS010000087.1:0-5964 GCA_964394205.1 uncultured Muribaculaceae bacterium
TACGAGGATTTTGAATACACTGTCACCGCCATTGGCGTTGGCGCTTTCTACAGCTGTAAAGACCTCACCTCTGTCTCGATGCCCTCCACCATCGAGAGCATCGGCGACTTTGCCTTTGCCCGTTGTGAGGCTCTCAAAACCGTCGGGACTCTCCCCGCGTCGCTGACACAGATCGGGATGCGCGCGTTTATCTACACCGCCGAGATGAAGTCATTCAGCGTGGCCGAGGGTAACACACACTTTGCCGCAGCCGACGATATTCTCTATGCCCTTGACCAAAACGGCACCAAGACCAGGGTCATTGTATGTGCCGCCAAGACAACCGGCGCCAAGACCATCGCCGAGGGTGTCACCGAGATTGAATATGCCGCCTTTGCAAAGTGTGACCAGGTGTCAGGTTTCACTTTCCCCTCCACCCTCACCACCATCGGCGACTATGCTTTTGACAGCTGTACACGCCTCTATGAGCTGACCATCCCCGACAATGTGACAGCCATCGGTGCCCAGGCTTTCTACAAATGCAGCTACCTGTCGAGCCTGAAACTGCCGTCGGCGCTCTCCGAGATTGCCGAGGGCACATTCATGTTCTGCAACTCGCTGCCCGGCATCGATCTTCCTGCCACTGTCACCTCTATAGGCCGATATGCCTTTGAGGCATGTTATGGGCTGACCCGGGTCACCATCCCCGAGTCTTGCACCTTCCTGGGCGACCACGCCTTTGAGGAGTGCCGCAACCTCGCCACTGTCGTCATCCCGGCCTCGTTGAAACAAATCGACGATTTTGCCTTCATCAACTGCCAGTCACTCAAATCGCTCGAGCTTCCCGCCAAGATGGACACAATCGGTTATGGCGCCTTCAAGGACTGCCTGTCGATCGAGAGCATCCAGATGCCCGAAGAGCTTGCAGGCCTGCAGGGCTATGCCTTCGGCAACTGCGCCAGGCTGACCTCAATCGTCATCCCCACCGGCATCACGGCCATTGAAGACCGTCTCTTCTGGGGGTGCACATCGCTGGCCAACATCGACATCCCCACCACGGTGACCGAAATAGGCCCCTTTGCGTTTGACCGCACCCCTATCACCGAGCTTATGCTCCACGAGGGTGTGACAACGATAGGCGAGGACGCGTTCCAGCACTGCAAGAAGCTCGAGGTTGTCTCTCTGCCGTCGACCGTGACATTTATCGACAAATATGCCTTCTGGGACTGTGGCTCGATGAAACAGCTCTACTCTCTCGCCACCGTCCCCCCCGAGGCTCCCAAAGCATTCTCGTCGGGCTTCCCCACCGCCACCTGTCTGCTCTATGTGCCCGCCGAGGCTCTCGCCGATTACAAGAACGCCGAGGGATGGCTCAAGTTTGCCAACATCGAGGCTCTGCCGTCGGTCGGCATCAGCTCTGTCAATGCCGACGCTGCCCCCGCCGCCGACATGCCCGTCTTTGACATCTATGGACGCGTCGTTGCCTCGGGCAAGCTCCCCTCGACCCCCGGTATCTACATCTTCAACGGCCGCAAGATAATGGTCAGGTAAGAGATTGAGACTTTAACATCAAAAAAGAGGACACATCGGCCAATTTTTTTCCGATGTGTCCTCTTTTTTTACGGGAAGATGTGATGGCCCATTATGTGAATTGTGTTATTTTTGCATCTCTTATAAATAACAAATCACACATAATCCATGAAACATATCCTGCACCGGCTTTTCAGCTCATTTATGGTCACGGCGACGCTCACGGCGTGGAGCGCCGAGCCCTCGGGTTATTACACCTCCTGTGAGGGCAAATCGGGTAAAAACCTGCTCAACTCCCTTTACCAGACCATCACCGACCACACCAATGTTGGCTATGACGGCCTTCTGGATCTCTATAAAACGAGCGATGTCTATCCCGACGGGACAATCTGGGACATGTATTCCACCAAGCATTGGACCTTTGGCAAAACCTGCGGCAACTACAAGAACGTGGGCGACTGCTACAACCGCGAGCACTCTTTCCCCAAGAGCTGGTTTAACGACGCCAGCCCCATGTACAGCGACGCGTTCCACATTTACCCTACCGACGGCAAGGTTAACGGTCAGCGCTCCAATTACCCCTACGGCGAGTGCTCGGGGGGCACTACCCTATCGGCGCCCGCCGGCATCGAGGCGCTCGGCAAACTGGGCACATCGACCTTTCCCGGCTACACGGGCAAGGTGTTTGAGCCGGTCGATGAATACAAAGGGGACTTTGCGCGCAGCTACTTCTACATGGCCGCCTGCTATAACGACCGCATCGCCGGGTGGAACTCCGACATGCTCGCCGGCAACAATTATCCCTGCTTTTCAGGCTGGGCGCTCAACCTGTTGCTCAAATGGCACCGCCAGGACCCCGTCAGCGAGAAAGAGCGCAACCGCAACGAGGCTGTCTATGCCCGCCAGCATAACCGCAACCCCTTTATCGACCACCCCGACCTGGTGGAATACATCTGGGGCGACAAGACCTCGGGCTCATGGAGTGCCGACGCCTCTGTCGACCCGACATTCAACTCTCCCGCCCCGGGGTCAAGCATCAATTTAGGCAATGTAAGTGTCAACGGTACCCTCACCTCTACCCTATCAATCAAAGGAACGGCCCTGGCCACCAATGCCACCGTGAGCATCAGCGACCCGCGCTTCACCCTCTCGGCCACCACCCTGTCGTCATCGGCCCTCAACAGCGACACCGGCGCGCCGCTCACCATCACCTTCCGCTCGGCCACAGCAGGCACCGTCACCGCCGCCGTGAGTGTCACCGCCGGCCCGGCCCGACTGACTTTCAATGTTGTGGCGACAGCCCACAGCTCGTTGACCGCTTTGGCTCCCCTCGACGTGACCGACCGCTCGTTTACCGCCCGTTGGGTCAACATCGATCCCGCCGGCACCATCTATCAGCTCCATGTCACCACCGGCGGCACTCCCCTGCCCGGATATCCGGTGAGTGTCGATGCCTCGGCCCAGAGCTATCTTGTCGACAATCTCGAGCCGGCAACCGACTATGCGTTCTTTCTGGAGTCGCCAACACTGACTTCAAACACCGTCCCGGTGACCACAGCCGAGGCCATCCCCTCGGTCAGCTTCCTTTTTGACGGCGACCTGGAGTTTTACACCTCCCCGGGCCAACCCTCCGAGGAGGCCGAGATACTTGTCGATGTCGACAACATAGCCGGCGATGTCATTGTCAAGGTGACAAAGCCGTTTGAGATATCGACCGACCGCGCCACCTGGAGCCAGTCGGTCACCCTTGTCGCCGGCTCGGACCGTTTCTACATGCGCGTCAACTCCGACCAGGCCGGTGTGTACACCACCTCGTTGATCGCCACGGCTCCCGCCATCGGTTACTATAACGATGACACCACGGTCAAGGCCATTGTGGGCGAGAGCGATCCATTCTACGAGTGTTTCTCAAACGAGGCACCATCCTACGGCACCACAACCTACGTCGGCACCGCCTGCAACTGGATTTTCTCTGATGCCGGTGTCTGGGCGACCGATGCCGACAGCTCGCTGCCCGAGGGATGCCTGGCCGTGCGTCTGGGCAAGACCGACACAAGCTCGATAGCCATGGATGAAGACAAGGCCATGGGTATAGGCACAGTGACTTTCTATGCACAGCCCTACCATTCCGACAGCGACGCCCTGCTCCATGTCGAGATCTCGGCCGATCACGGGTCATCGTGGGAGGAGATCGGGCATGTCACGGTAACCGGCAGCGGCCTGTGGACAAAATTTGACATCCCTGTCAACCGCGCCGGCGAGCTGCGCCTGCGCCTGCGCCAGTCGTCGGGCAAGCGCGTGCTGCTGAGCCGGGTGTCGCTGAGCGATTACCTCTTCTCGGGCTTGAACCAGACCCTCGGCTATCACTCCTGGGATGCCTATTGTCGCGACGGCCGCCTGGTCATCGATGTTGTCGACAGGACACACCCCTGCCAGGTTGCCGTCTATGATATGGCCGGCATGACCTGCTTTAACGGCCGGCTCGGCGCGACAACCGCCCTCGAGCTCCCGGCGGGTCTCTATATCGTTGTGGTCGACAATTTTGCTCGCCGCGTTGTTGTAAACTAAAAGTCATTATTATTGTTATACAGACAGAGCACCGTTGAAGTGTGCTCTGTCTTTAAAAAAATTTCTACCTCAATATGGATTTCCTTACCAATGAAAAATTGACCATCGTCGGCGCCGCCGGCATGATTGGCAGCAACATGGCCCAGACAGCCTTAATGATGGGCCTCACCCCCAACATCTGTCTCTACGACCCCTATCTGCCCGGTCTCGAGGGCGTTGCCGAAGAGATGTTCCACTGTGGCTTTGAAGGGGTTGACATCACCTTTACCAATGATATAGCCCAGGCTCTCAAAGATGCAAAATATGTAGTGTCGTCGGGTGGCGCCGCCCGCAAGGCCGGCATGACACGTGAAGACCTGCTCAAGGGAAATGCCGCCGTGGCCGAAGAGCTTGGCAAGAACATACGCCAATATTGCCCCGATGTCAAGTTTATCGTGGTAATCTTCAATCCCGCCGACATCACCGGCCTGATCACACTGCTCTACTCGGGTGTGAAACCCTCACAGGTGGCAACCCTCGCCGCTCTCGACAGCACCAGGTTGCGCAGCGAGCTTGCAAAATATTTCAAAATATCTCCCGACAAGGTTGTCGGCGCCCGCACCTACGGCGGTCACGGCGAGCAGATGGCTGTCTTTGAGTCAACCTGCACCGTCGACGGCACCCCTTTGAAAGAGCTTATAGGCACCGACAGGCTCCCCGCCAAAGACTGGGAGCAGATACAGCTCAAGGTCGTGCAGGGTGGCAAGAACATCATCGACCTGCGCGGACGCTCCTCTTTCCAGTCGCCGGCCTACGTCTCCATCGAGATGATAGCCGCCGCCATGGGTGGAAAGCCGTTCACCCGCCCCGCCGGCACATACGTCGACTCGGGTCGTTTCCACAACATCATGATGGCCATGGAGACAACCATCGATGCCAACGGCATCTCCTATAAAGTGCCCGAAGGCACCGAGGCCGAGAACGCCGCGCTCGACCGCAGCTACGACCACCTGTGTCAGCTGCGCGACGAGGTCATCGGCATGGGAGTGCTCCCCCCGGTCGACGACTGGAAGAAACTCAATTCAAACATTTAAACTCAAAACAGAAACACCACAGTTACTATGAAACGCCTTCTCTTTTTAATGTCAGTTTTAGTGGCAGCCACCGCTTTTGTGGCTTGCAGTGATGATAAGGATGATCCCGACTACAAGGTTGACCCCGCCTTTGTCAAGGCTCTGAGCGACCGTTATCCGACAGCCTATAGTGTCGACTGGGACAGAGAAGGCGCGTGGTTTGTGGCCGAGTTTAATGTCGATCGCGACAGGATGGAGGCATGGTTTGACAGCGATGCCCGTTGGGCGATGACCCGAACAGAGCTTAACCGCAATCTGCTCAGTGTCCCGACAGCCGTGGCCAACGCCTTTGCCTCGGGTGACTACAGCACCTGGCAGATCGACGACATCGACTATTACGAGAAACCCCAGAGAGAGTTCTTTGTCATCGAGGTGGAAAATCCCGGGCAGGCCGACATGGATCTGTTCTACAACACCGACGGCACTCTCATCAAGGCAGTCCCCTCGACCGATGCCGACATCACCCCCGCCACCGTCATCTGAGCTTATCTGTTACCGCTGAGGTAGCATCTCCTGGAAGAATTTTTGACGCGGAGCTCGATCGCAATGCCACAACATTGTGATCGGGCTCCGACTTCAAATGCACCCAATCAATAATTAAATTTTAACCCGATATTTTGCTTGCAGAGAAAAAATCTCTATATTTCCGTCTTTGTCACTTTTGAGGGGTATACCTTTGGCTGTCAGGGGTATAGCCATCATTAGTTTGTGGTAATCGTATGGGCCTTTGGATTTTTAACTATAATTTAACATTTCTGTAATTGGTTGTCATCTT
>CAYMVS010000088.1:0-5939 GCA_964394205.1 uncultured Muribaculaceae bacterium
TAGCTGCGAACTGTGCGAGCTATCTATTTTTGCAGATTTTGATGCGGTTGCCCTGGATGGGGGTGTGGTTTGGGTTGAGATACCAAAAAAAATTAGTATATTTGGCACATCATATTTACAGCAACACCATGAAACCAATACAAACACTTCTAATGGCCACGGCTTTGTTGCCGGCGTTGACTGCCTGCAACAACGACGCCGACGTGGCGGGCAACGGGGCGCTTTACTCTTGTGATGCCTATACGGTCTTCCCCGACAGCGTCGTTCAGGGAGATTATGTGGCGCGTGCGGTCGGTCCGCTCGAGCTCGTCACTACCTACCGCAG
Organism: uncultured Muribaculaceae bacterium; assembly: GCA_964394205.1. Classification (GTDB taxonomy): domain Bacteria; phylum Bacteroidota; class Bacteroidia; order Bacteroidales; family Muribaculaceae; genus HGM05190. The sequence goes on from CAYMVS010000088.1 coordinate 326, forward strand.
CTCGTCGACGGCGGCCACCTCACCGCTTGCCCGGTTCAGGTTCTCGCTCAACTCCCGTGACAATGAGCTTGGCGCGGGGCGCTCTCACGCGGCGTTCATCCGACCCGGCGCCGAGGGCGACACGGTCTATAACTTTGGCATTGTCGGGGCGGCCGAGCCGGTCATGGCCGAGGTTCCGGCCGACACTTTGCCTAAAAACACCCGCTGGAAGGTGGCCCTCGACATGCGCCCGGTGTTGCGCTCGTTTGACCGTCACGGCTATTATGTGGCGGCCGATGGTGATACAATCTTTGCCGACGATTTCAAGGGGGTGTGGATTGCCGGCAGTGTCGACCCGTTGACGTGGGACTTTGAAAATCTCTACGGCAAGGATGACCGGAAACTGCTCGACCGGGGTGACTCGATATATGAGGTGACGCTGACTCTCAACCCGCCGGTGGTGTCGCGTCCCGACCCCAAGGGGTGGAAAGCCGACTCGGTCAACAGTCAGTTTCCCGTGTTCAGTTGCGACCAACCGCTGCTGACCACTCTCTACAACATGGCGGTTGCCGAGACAGCGTCCAACCTGCGCGACGACGGCGCCTATCGTGCCGGCAAGGAGTGGGACGGCGTGTGGACGCGCGATGTGTCTTACTCTATCTATCTGTCGCTTGCTTTCCTTGACCCTCGCGGCTCGATGGCCTCGCTCAGGGCAAAGGTGAAGAATGGGCGCATCGTGCAAGACACCGGCACCGGCGGCGCATGGCCTGTGTCGAGCGACCGCGTGGTGTGGGCCATCGCCGCGTGGGAGATATACAAGGTGACCGGCGACCGCGGCTGGCTCAAGGAGGCCTTTGAGATCATCGATGCAACGCTCAAGGATGACCTGGCGGTGGTCTACGACCCCGAGTATAAACTGATGCACGGCGAGCAGTCTTATCTTGACTGGCGCGAGCAGACCTACCCCCGGTGGATGCAGCCGGCCGATATCTACAGCTCGATGTGCCTGGGCACCAATGTGGTGTTTGCCCACACCTTTGAGCTGATGGCTCGCATGGCCGGCGAGCTTGGCCGTGACACGGTGCAGTACCGCAAGATCGCCTCACAGTTGCGCGAGTCGATAAACGACAATCTGTGGATACCCAACTTAGGGTACTACAGCGAGTATCTCTATTGCTCGCCTTACCCCATCGTGTCGGGGGCGACCGACAATCTCGGCCAGGCGCTGAGTGTCATTTTTGACATCGCTACCCCCGAGATGGCCCGGTCGATTATTTCCAAGACTCCCGTCGGGACCTATGGCACAACCTCGGTGTTCCCCCAGTTGGCCGACATCAAGCCCTACCACAACGACGCCGTCTGGCCCTTTGTGCAGGCGTTCTGGAACATTGCCGCCGCCAAAACAGGCAATGTCGAGGCCTTGAGCGCCGGGCTCGGGGCGATTTATCGCGCCGCAGCGCTCTTTGCCACCAACAAGGAGCTCTTTGTGGCCTCGACCGGCGACTATCGCGGCACGGCGGTCAACTCGGACGCACAGCTGTGGAGCACCACCGGACATCTGGCGATGACCTTCAGGGTGCTGGCCGGCATCAGCTTCGGTATCGACCACCTGGAGTTTCATCCCGTCATACCACGCGCCTTCAAGGGCACTAAAAAGATCACAGGCCTTCATTACCGTGACGCGGTAATTGACATCACGATCACCGGCACCGGCAACCGCATTGCCTCAATGACCATCGACGGTCAAAACTCAAAGGGCCAGTTCCCCGCCACGCTCAAGGGGCATCACACGGTCAACATCACCATGGCCAACAACGCCTTTGCCCCCTCGGAAGTGACTGTCACCGAGCCGGTGTTCATGCCCTCCACCCCGGTTGTATCGTGGAGCGGCAACACCGCCCGCATCGATAATTTTACCGATGGCAACAGCTATCTGGTCTATCTCAACGGCTCGCGCACAGAGGATCTCCAGTCGGGAGGGTACACTCTCTATCAGGCCAAAGATTTTACCGCCGTCAGCATGGTCCCCGTGAAAGACAACCGGGTCGAGGGATTCACCATGCGCCCCTATTTCTATATGCCCGAGGGCACCGTGACCATCGTCCAGGCCGAGGATGTGGCCACCCCCGGCACCTCGATGATAAAGGATGAGGAGAAAGCGGCACGTGTGGTCGAGCTCACCACCCGTCACAACACCCACATTGAGATTCCCTTTGAGGCGCCGGCGGCGGGAGGGGTATATTTTGTCGATGTTCGCTATGCCAACGGCTCGGGTCCGATCAACACTGACAATAAGTGCTGCATCCGAACCCTTTCGGCCAATGGCCGGCGCGTGGGCGCCCTTGTGATGCCTCAGCGCGGCATAGGGGAGTGGCTGTCGACCGGCTTCTCCAACATGCTTCAGGTTGAGCTGCACGGCGGCATCAATAATTTGTCAATCGATTATATAACACCATCAAATGTCAACATGAACGGCGAGACCAACACCGCTCTGATTGACTATATCAGAATCATCAAAAAATGAGGATATTTGTTTTGATAGCATCTCTGTTCACGCTGTTAAGCGGCTTTAGCGCCGGGGGGCCACGGGTTGACCGCATCGATCCGCCCAACTGGTGGGTCGACATGAAAAACGACACCCTCCAGCTTATGGCCTACGGTCCCGGCATTGCCCGGGCAAGGGTCTCGGTCGACTATCCCGGCGTCACTCTGACCGGCACCGTGGCCCTCGAGAGCGACAACTACCTGTTGCTTTATCTGACAATCGCTCCCGGCACCGCTCCCGGCACCTTCCCCATCACATTTGCCGACGGCAAGAAGAGGACGACAGTCGACTACACTCTCAAGGCCCGCGAGACCGACCCGGCGACCCACGGCGGTTTTGACGCCTCTGACGTGTTGTATCTGGTCATGCCCGACCGTTTTGCCCGTGGTGCCGACTCGCCCGACGATGTCAAGGCCCAGGCGTCGCTAAGAAACAAATCGGTCATCGACCGTGCCGACCCCAACGCCCGTCATGGCGGCAATCTTGCCGGCCTGAGGGAGCATCTCGACTACATCGACTCGTTGGGAGTGACCGCCGTGTGGGTAAACCCGGTGCTCACCAACGATATGCCCGGAGGGAGCTATCACGGCTATGCCACTACCGACTATTACAGCATTGACCCCCGCTTTGGCTCAAACGGTGACTGGAACGATTTTATCAGTGAGGCTCATGACCGCGGCATCAAGGTGGTGATGGACATGATTTTCAATCACTCTGGATCCGAGCACCCGTGGAATCTCGACCGCCCCGGGAGTGACTGGTTCAATTATCCCGACTCGTTTGTGCAGACCAACTACCGGCTGTCGACGCTCCACGACCCCTACGTGAGCGATTATGACCTTAAACGCACCGTCGACGGTTGGTTTGTCGAGGCCATGCCCGACCTTAACCAGCGTAACCATCACCTGATGAAATATCTGACTCAAAACTCAATCTGGTGGATTGAGTCGTCAAAAATCGACGGAATACGCATGGACACCCACCCCTACGCCGACTTTGACGCCATGGCGGGGTGGATACGCGACGTTGAGCGCGAGTATCCCAACTTCAACATCGTTGGCGAGTGTTGGTATGGCAACGAAGGGGGAGAGGCCTTCTGGCAAAAGGGCTCGAAGGTGAATCCAAAGGGGGACCCCGAGCTACCGACGGTGATGGATTTTGTGCTCTCGATAAAGGCTCGTGACGCCTTCTCGGGGCAAACCGACCGCCTGTCGGGGCTTAATGAGATCTATGACCACCTGGCGCTGGACTATCTCTTTCCCGATCCTTCAAAAATACTGACTTTCCTTGACAATCACGACACCGACCGGTTTCTGCTTGAAGAGCCCGACAGCCTGGGCTGGTGGAAACAGGCGATGACATTCCTGCTCACCTCGCGCGGCATCCCCCAGATTTACTATGGCACCGAGCTGTTGATGAACGGGTCAAAGGAGGGGAGCGACGGCTATGTGCGCCGCGATTTTCCCGGCGGTTTTCCCGGTGACGGGACCAATGCCTTTACCCGAGAGGGGCGCTCCAACAAGCAGAACGAGGCCTTTGACTTCCTGTCGCGACTGCTCAACTGGCGCCGTGGCAACGATGTGATCGCCAAGGGGTCGCTGAAACATTTCATGCCCGAAAACGGCATCTATGTCTATCGTCGGGCGTTGGACGACAAGGAGGTGATTGTAATGATCAACGGCAACGACACCCCCGTCACCACCACCATGGAGCGAACCCTCGAGATACTCCCCTACGGTGCCGAGCGACGCGACATGCTTTCGGGCGAGACAATCACCATCACCCCCGAGATGACATTCCCCTCACGTGCCATTTATATATTGGAGAATTGAAACGAATAGGAATTTTGAGCGATACACACTCGTGTGTCGACGACCGTTACGCGACCCACTTTGCCGGATGTGACGAGATCTGGCATGCCGGCGACGTGGGCGACATGTCGGTCATCGAGGCCCTCGAGGGGGTGGCGCCGGTGTTGCGTGTGGTCAGCGGTAACATTGACCATGGCTTCATAAGGCGTCGATATAAAGAGCTGGAGATATTTGAGGTTGAGGGTGTGAAGGCGCTTCTGACCCACATAGGCGGCTACCCGGGCAAATATGCCCCCGGCATGAAGCAGCTGCTCAGGCGTGAAGGCGTCAGGCTGATGGTCGACGGCCACAGTCACATCCTCAAGGTCAAATATGACCCCGAGCTGGAGCTGCTTCACGTCAACCCCGGTGCCGCCGGCTATCACGGGTGGCAAAAGGTCAGGACACTCGTGCGCCTGACTCTTGAGGCCGGCGCGGTCACCGACCTCGATGTAATAGAATTAGGATCAAAAATCAGAGAAATATGAAAAAGATACTGTTAGTGATAATTATGGCCGCCGCGTGCCTGACGGCCTGCAAGACCAGCGAGGCAAACTATAAGGCGGCATACGAAACCGTGATTGAGAAACAGCGTGGCGCGACGCCAACCGACGGCACAATCTACAATCGTTTTCGCGACCGTGTGGTTGCCCATGAGGTGATAACTGCCGCCGGCGATACCCTCAGCGTGAGGGTCGAGGCGATAGCGTTTGTTGGCGACGGTGGTATCACACGCGACGACATGCTCAAATACAATGTGATCGTTGGTGGTTTCAAGCAGATTTTCAATGCCCGCGCCCTGCGCGACCGCCTGGCCAACAACGGTTATAAATCGTTTATTATCAGCACCGCCGAACCTCTGTATTATGTTGGCGCCGCCACTGCCGGCACCCTCGACGAGGTCGCCCCGGTGGTCGAGCGTCTCTCGGCCGACCCCGACCTGAGGTTGCGGTCGCCTTACCCCTTCATCCTCCAACCCCTCCATCTCAAATAAAGAGTGTCTCGCCCTGAAAAAAGTTGACTCCAAAATGAGTCAAACGGATGATAAAATTTCAGAGTCTGCCGAGACAAAAACGGCAATCCATTCGCGAAGAAGCTCTTCGACTTTATTCGGAAACAGATCTTAGTTATGGAGAGATCGCGGAAGAAATAGGTGTTCAGATACGCACGGTTGAATATATTGTGCGTAACTTTCCTCTAAAACGTAATGTAGATGGTAGGGGTAATATTAATCCAATGA
>CAYMVS010000089.1:0-5728 GCA_964394205.1 uncultured Muribaculaceae bacterium
TCATACCGATTACAGTACCGAGAAGACCGACGAGTGTACCGAGAGTGGTGAGGGTAGCCACGATGGGGAGGTTCTGCTGGAGGGCAGGCATCTCAAGGGCGGTAGCCTCTTCAACCTCTTTCTGGAGGGTGGTGATTTTCTGCTCTTTAGAAAGAACGGTGTTGGCGTCCATCTCCTCATAGCGAACGAGGGCAGCGGCAACTACAGCGGCAACTGAACCTTTCTGTTTTGCGCAGAGTGCTTTGGCACCGGCGATGTCGTTTTTGGCGAGGCAAGATTTCACACCGGCAACAAACTTGTCGATAGCTCCTTTACCTTTGGCGCTTGAGAGGGCGATCCAACGCTCAACTGACAGAACGATAACGGTAAGGAAGAGAGTCTGAAGAATAGGCACGATAACGCCACCCATGTAAATTGTACCCCAGATGTCTTTGGGATGACCTTCCTCAAAGTGCATTTCGTGGCCGAACCAGAAGATGAACAGACACACAGCAACAATAAAGCAGGCAACGATTACCCAGAAGGCATTCTTGATACCGGCAACTTTGTTACCTTTAGGAGCGGCAGCCTTGGCGGGAGCCGGAGCTACATTCTTTTTAGTTTCCATACTGAAAAAATGATACTTTAAAAGATTGATTTAAAAGATTTATTAATTGAGTTAATTGTAATCGGTCTGAATTGCTGATGGTCGGCTGGTCAGGTTGCTTTTGTCAAAACGGTGGCCATGCTGCTGCCTGTGGTTGCCGCGGGTGTCTCCGGGTGGCTCTGCCGCCTCAACCCGGCGTGGATCGGTGGTTGCTTCATGGTCATGATTTTTTAGTTTGTCGTTGCCGTGAAGACATTCCACGGCCTTATTCATAATTATTGCAAAATTATGACTTCTTTTTAAACTTGCAAAATTTTGAGGGCCATTTTTGCAAAAAGTTATCTTCAGCGAGGTGAAATTGTGACCGGATTGTTTCTAAATTATGTTTTTCAACAGAAGAATGTCGCGCTCACTTTGTCTTGATTTTGGCCGAGCAGCGGTCGCAGATTCCCTTGATGACATAATTGGCGGTGCGCGCCTCAAAGCCCTCGGGCAGCGGCATTGGCGGGACGGCGACGCTGGTCAGGCAGATGGTGCGCCCACACTCGAGACAATGGAAGTGGGGGTGAAGGTCGCTGTGGTTGTCGTCGTCACCGCTGTGGCGGCACAACTCATATTTTGTTGACCCTGACCCGTCGTCAATCACGTGAACGATCCCCGCCGAGGTGAAGGCTGTGAGGGTGCGTGAAATCGACGAGCGGTCGACGGTCTCGAGTGCCATCTCGATGTCGAGTGCCGAGACGGGGCGCGTCGACTCTTCGAGCAGCCTGAGGGTGAGCCGACGCACGGGTGAGGGCCTTAGCGATGCCTCGCCGAGCAGATGGTCTATCAGATCGTTATTCATCTTATTGTCAATATTATCGCTCTTTGGAAATGCGCCATACCGTACCCTCGATTAAAGAGAGATAGAGGTCGCCGGTTGTCGGGTCGATGTCGATGCCGTTGACCTCTGAGCAGCCCACACGCACCCGCCACACGACCTGCCGCGTGGTCGGGTCGACGGCTGTCAGCCAACCGCGGCGCGAGCCGGTGAGGACGATGCCTGTCGAGGGGTCAACGGCGACGGCACACGGGGCGTGGTCATACCCGATGCCCAGTTTGACGATCCACCGCCGGTCCCAACTCGGGCCGGTGATGTCGACGGCAATAAGCTCGCCGTCCATCGTTTTGGCGTAGGCCGTTGTGCCGTCGGGACTTACGCCGAGGCTCTCGCGGTATTTGACCGAGTTGTCGCGCCAAATTGTTTTGCCCGTCTTGCGGTCAATGGCGGTCATGTAACGGTCGGGCGCGACGATAACAACGCGGTCGTCAAGCAGGATGGGAACGACATTGCCGGGGCTGAACAGATTGACATCCTTGCCGTTGTTCCAGTGCCAGTTGAGCTGTCCCGTCTTTGCGTCGACACAATAGAGATTGGTGTCCCAGGCACCAAACACGAGATCCTTGCCGTCACAGGCGGGAGTCGCCTGGCAGTAGTTACCTATCAGGCTGTCCAATTGCCATTTGATCGAGCGCGTGGCAGGGTCGATGGCGGTCATTGCCTTCATGCCGCCTTGATAATATGTGTCGTCGGTCACGATCCCGTCGGCTACGATGGGGAGACGATTGGTCTCGATCGCCCCGAGATTGCGCCCGGTGGCGGGGTCAAGCATGATGATGCCGTGGTCGACGGTGGGTACAAACAGGGTGCCGGCGGCAAGCGTCGGGCGGCCAAACAGCGAGAGCTTGCCGTCGATATGTTGCCATGCAAGTTGATTTGTCGTTTTGTCAATGGCGCGGACGTCGCCTGTCGAGGTGGTGAAATAGATGTTGGCGGCATCGGCAGCTGTGCGGCTGAAGATCGAGGCGCTGTCGGTCCACACCCGGTTTATTTTCCAGTCCCCCTTATCATACTGCTCGGGGACAGGGATAGTCTCTTCAACGAAAACCCGATTTTTCCCGCCGTCAAATGTATAGCGCACGTTTTGTGACGACCCGTCGGCCGACATCTCGCTGACGGTCACCTTATCGCCGTCAATGTCAAATATCGCGAAGCCAAACCGCGGCTCGTGGCCATTTTTCATCTCGAGGGCCCGCACGGTGATGCATGGAAGAACCATTCCCTCCGACCGATATTTCTGCCACTGATGATAATGGCCGTTTACATGGAATATCACCGGAAAGCGGGCCAGCAGCTGGGCATAGTCGGAGGCGTTGTCAAGGTCGTCATTGATAGGGTAATGGTTAAAGCTGACCACCCTCATCCCCGGGACGAGCGACTTTTCAAGGGTCTTGTTGAGCCAATGGAGGTCTTCCTGTTTTATGTGGCCGTCGCCCATCTTCATGTAGGGGCCGCAGTTGATGCCCACGACGAGCAGCGAGTCGTCGGGCAGCGTGCAGGCAAACCGGTCGTTGCCCCACAGGGTGGGGAACGTCTTGCCGGCGCTCTGTGACCATGTGTTCTCATGATTGCCCGGCAGCACGCAGAGGGGCTTATTGATTTGGTCGAGGATGCTTTTGACGTGGAGCAATTGCTCGTCGCTCCCCTCATTGGTCAGGTCGCCGTCGACCACCACCAGGTCAACGCCGTCAAGCGAGTTGACTGTAGCCACGGCAACACGCAGGGCGCTGTCACACGGGTTGCCGGGGGTGACATGGATATCGCTGAAGACCACCAGGCGGGTTGCTGTCGATGTGATGGCGATGACCGAGACGGCCAATGTGAGCAGAAATTTTTTCATGGTTTTTAAGATTTGCTAAGTAATGTCAAAGGTAAGAACTTTTTCAAAGAAAATTGCTAATTTTGCAATTGAAATGAAAAAAATTGACCGAGCGACCGTCCAGCGTATCCTTGACGCGGCCGATATAGTGGAGGTGGTGAGCGACTTTGTCTCGTTGAGACGTCGCGGAGCCAACTATATCGGGTTGTGCCCGTTTCACAACGAGCGCACCCCCTCGTTTTCGGTGTCGCGCGCCAAGGGCATCTGCAAGTGTTTCAGTTGCGGCAAGGGGGGCAGCCCGGTTAATTTCCTGATGGAGCTCGAGAGCATGACCTATCAGGAGGCCTTGCGTTATCTCGCCAAGAAGTATAACATCGAGATTCAGGAGCATGAGATGACCCAGGCCGAGCTTGAGGCCGAGACCGAGCGCGAGAGCATGCTCGCTGTCAACCAGATGGCTATGGAACATTTTGCCCATAACCTTGTCGACACCGCCGATGGCCGCACGATAGGGCTGGCCTACTTTCGCGAGCGCGGCATCAGCGACGCGATGATCAAGCGTTTCCGTCTCGGGTATGCTCTTGACAACAATGACGATCTCTACACGACGGCCTTGCGTCGCGGTTTCAAGGAGGAATATCTGCTCAAAACAGGTCTGTGCAGCCGCAACAACATAGGCAAGATCTACGACCGTTTCCGCGGTCGTGTCATCTACCCGGTGCTGTCGGTGTCGGGAAAGGTGGTCGCTTTTGGCGGGCGCACCCTGCGCTCGGACAAGACGATGGCCAAATATGTCAACTCGCCCGAGTCGATCATCTACTCCAAGCGCCGCGAGCTCTACGGTCTTTACCATGCCCGGCAGGCCATCGTGAAGCAGGGTAAGTGCATCCTTGTGGAGGGGTATATGGATGTGATATCGATGCACCAGGCAGGTGTCGAGAATGTGGTTGCCTCGAGCGGAACCTCACTCACGGCCGAGCAGGTGAGACTCATCCACCGTTTCACCGACAAGATTACGGTGATCTATGATGCCGACTCGGCCGGCGTCAAGGCCTCGTTGCGCAGCATCGACATGCTGCTGCTCGAGGGGATGAATGTCAAGGTGCTCAGTCTGCCCGAGGGTGAAGACCCCGACTCGTTTGCCCAAAGCCACTCGTCGAGCGAGGTCGAGGCGTTTATAGAGCAAAACGAGATAGACTTCATCAGGTTCAAGATAAAGACATTGATGCACGGCGGCGAGAATGACCCGATGCAACGCGCCCGTGTGACTCAAGATATCATCAAGTCGATCTCGCTGGTGACCGACAGTGTGCAGCGCAACGTCTACATCACCGACTGCTCGCGCCTTTTGGGTATCGACGACAAGGTGTTATCGCTGCAAGTCAGCAAGTTGGGGCATGAGCATGCCCTGAAACTGCGTCAAGACGAGCAGCGCTCGCGCGAGATGCAGCGGCTGCCCGATGATAATCAGCCACAACCGGCAGTGGGGCAGCATGGAGCCGCCGCGCCACCGGCAGCGACCCCCGAGACGGTCGACCCCGCGATACTTGCCATGAGCCGGGCGGCCTCGATGACCCAGACCGAGCGCGACACAAAGTTCATGCAACCGCTTGAGCGGGAGCTGATAAGACTCATCATGAGATATGCCATGGTCCATATCGCCGACAGCGAGGATGATCAGGGGCGCGTTGTGCCCGTCACGGTGTTTGAATACATCAAGATGGAGCTTGACAATGATGAGATCGCTCTCAAGACACCTCTTTACGCCCGGGTTTTGGACGAGGTGGAGAGGATTCACAGCGAGAGTTGGGAGGCCGATTGCCAGAACTACGAGAGGCAGCTTGAGGCCGAGATGAAGCAGCAGCGGGCCGAGGGTATAGCCCGTATAGCCGCGATGGATCTCGACCTGGGGCAGATAGAGGCGCGCGAGCAGGCGCTTGCCTCGGAGTTGATGCAGACTCTTGAACAGAAACGCCGGCAGTTTGCCACCAACTATGTCGAGCGCATATTGGCGTCGTTGCCCGACGATGAGATGAGGCGGCTCACCACCGACCTTGTCAGCGACAAGCATCAGCTGAGCAAAGTGCACACCAAATACACAAAAATCGCCACCGAGGCCGACCGCCTCGGCGAGGTCGTCCCCAGGGCGATCTATGAGTTGAAAGCCGGCATTGTGGAGTGTGAGATACGCCACGTGCGCGACACAATCAAAGGGACAACCGACATGGGGCAGATACGGTCATTGATGGGGCGTATCATGGAGCTTGACCAGGTAAAGCGCGAGCTCGCCCACTATCTCGGCGAGCGCATCATCGTGCCCCGGTGAAGGCTGAGGGCCGCTGTCGCCCCCCGGCGCTTGCATAGCCATCACATATTGGACATCAAACATTTAACCTATAACTTTCATTGAAGTTACGTAATATCCCAGCCGATCTCAGCCATG
>CAYMVS010000090.1:0-5585 GCA_964394205.1 uncultured Muribaculaceae bacterium
GGCGCGGTGGGCCAGGTTGCCGTGGCCGACCTCACGACGGCCTACACCGCGGGTCGGACGGGCCTCGCCGGTCGAGAAGGGGGGGAAGTTGTAGTGTAACAGGAAGCGCTCGCGGCCCTGGTTGAGCACATCGTCGAGTATCTTCTCGTCGAGCTTGGTGCCGAGGGTACATGTGGCCAGGGCCTGGGTCTCGCCACGGGTGAAGATTGCCGAGCCGTGAGGGCCGGGCAGATAGTCGACCTCACACCAGATGGGGCGTATCTCGGTGGTCTTGCGGCCGTCAAGACGGATGCCCTCGTCGAGCACACAGCGGCGCATGGCCTCTTTCTCAACATCGTGGTAATAGCGCTTTACCAGGGGAGCTTTCTCCTCGCGCTCCTCCTCGGGGAGCGACTCGATATACTCGTCACAGATGGCGGCGAAGGCCTCGGCGCGCCAGTGCTTGTCGGCGCTGCCGGTCTTGGCGATGGCGTAGGCTTTGTCGTAGCACTTGTCGTGCACGTCCTGACGCAGGGCCTCGTCGTTCACCTCGTGGCAATACTCGCGTTTTACGGTCGAGCCAACCTCCTCGGCCAGCTCCATCTGTGCTTTACACTGCACCTTGATGGCGTCGTGGGCGGCGCGGAGGGCTGCCAGAAGGTCGGCCTCCGAAACCTCGTTCATCTCGCCCTCGACCATCATGATGTTGTCGTAGGTGGCACCCACCATCAGCTCCATGTCGGCCTTCTCAAGCTGCTCAAAGGTAGGGTCGATGACCATCTTGCCGTCGATACGCGCCACGCGCACCTCCGAGATGGGACCGTTGAAAGGTATGTCGCTCACAGCCAGGGCGGCCGAGGCGGCCAGACCGGCTAAAGCGTCGGGCATGTCGACACCGTCCGACGAGTACATCGTGATGTTGACAAAGGTGTCGGCATGATAATTGTCGGGGAACAGCGGACGCAGCACACGGTCGACAAGACGCGCTGTCAGAATCTCATAGTCGCTGGCGCGACCCTCGCGCTTGAGGAAACCGCCGGGGAAACGTCCGTTGGATGAAAATTTCTCTTTATACTCTACTTGGAGGGGCATGAAATCGACACCCTCGCCGGCCTCTTTGGCCGTTACAACTGTGGCAAGGAGCATCGTGTTGCCCATGCGCACTTCTACCGCTCCATCGGCTTGCTTTGCAAGTTTGCCGGTCTCGATGGTGATCTGTCGACCGTCAGGCAGCTCGATGGTTTTCTTGATTGGATTCATTAAAATATTCAGTTAATCTTATAATACTGCAAAAATTGCCACAAAATTATAAAAAAGTGACGAGATAACCCATCCTTTCAGGCTAAAAGAACTCTCAAAGTGGTCTTTTTTGCCTGAAAAAGCGTTAATTTTGACAAATTTAACAATTCATCTTGCTTGTTGAGGCGTTCAATATTGAAAATACCGCGATTTGTTTGTAATTTCGCCTCTGATATTTGACACGATTTATGAAAGACTTGATAATAGAAAAAACGTCGACCGAGCGGGCTGTGCTTGTGGGCCTTATCACCCAGACCCAGAGCGAGGCCAAAGCCAACGAGTATCTCGACGAGCTTGCCTTCCTGGCCGAGACCGCCGGCGCCGAGACGACAGGGCGCTTTCTGCAGCGGCTCGACTATCCCAATCCGCGCACGTATGTCGGCAAGGGCAAACTTGAAGAGATCAAGGCCTTTGTCGAGACCAACGAGGTCGGGATGGTCATCTTTGACGATGACCTGACCTCCAAGCAGGTGAGCAACATCGAGCGCGAGCTGCAGGTGAAAATCCTTGACCGCACCACCCTCATCCTCGACATCTTTGCCAAACGCGCCCAGACGGCCAATGCCAAGACTCAGGTTGAGCTGGCTCAATATCAATACCTTTTGCCGCGGCTCACACGCCTGTGGACCCACCTGGAGCGACAGCGCGGCGGTATCGGTATGCGCGGCCCGGGCGAGACACAGATTGAGACCGACCGTCGCATTATCCTCGACCGCATCGCCCGCCTCAAGGAGGAGCTCAGGGCCATCGACAAGCAGAAAGCCGTGCAGCGCAAAAACCGTGGCAAGCTGACGCGCGTCGCCCTGGTGGGATACACCAACGTCGGCAAGTCGACCCTTATGAACCTGTTGAGCAAGAGCGATGTGTTTGCCGAAAACAAGCTCTTTGCCACGCTCGATACCACGGTCAGGAAAATAATAATCGACAACCTGCCGATGTTGCTGACCGACACGGTGGGCTTTATCCGCAAACTGCCGACCCATCTTGTCGACTCGTTCAAGTCGACCCTCGACGAGGTGCGCGAGGCCGACATCCTGGTGCATGTCGTCGACATCTCTCACCCCAACTTTGAGGAGCAGATAGAGGTGGTCGACAAGACGCTGCGTGAGGTGTGTGGCGGTGCCGACAAGCCTATGCTGATGGTGTTCAACAAGATTGATGCCTTCAACTATGTGCCTAAGGATGAGGATGACCTGACCCCGCGCTCGCGCGAGAACGTGTCGCTCGACGAGCTGCGCGAGACGTGGATGGCCCGGCTGAACGACAATTGTGTTTTCATCTCGGCCAAAAAGGGAATCAACATCGACGAGCTCAAGCAGAAGCTCTATGAGATGGCAAAGGAGATACATATAGCCCGTTTCCCCTACAACGATTTTCTGTTTCAAAAATATGACGACCTTGACCAGGGAGAGTGAGACACCGATGATGAGCTGGGACCGGCTGGTGCTCGACGTGCGCTTCGGGTTGGAAGACTTTCACGACCCCAAGCGGAGCTCGCGCACCGAGTTTCAGCGCGACTTTGACCGCCTGGTGTTCTCGTCCCCTTTCCGCCGGCTGCAGAACAAGACCCAGGTTTTCCCCCTGCCGGGCAGCATTTTTGTGCACAACCGGTTGACCCACAGTATCGAGGTGTCGACCGTCGGGCGCTCGCTGGCCAATGAGGTCAACATCAGGCTCAGGCGACGGTGGGCCGACAAGCCGTGGGTGGCCAAGCTCGACTCGATTGGCGAGATTGTGGCCGCCGCCTGTCTGGCCCATGACTTGGGCAATCCCCCTTTCGGTCACTCGGGAGAGAAAGCGATATCCACTTTTTTCAGCGAGGGGAAGGGGCGGCATCTTCAAGGCAAACTGACCCCCGAGCAGTGGAGCGACCTGATAAACTTTGAGGGTAATGCCAACGCTTTCAGGTTGTTGTCCCATCAGTTCAAGGGCCGGCGTCCCGGCGGTTTTGCCATGACCTACTCCACGCTGGCCTCTATCGTCAAATATCCGTTCTCGTCGACCCTGGCCGGTGGAAAGTCAAAGTTTGGCTTTTTTGCCAGCGAGCGCGACGACTTTAATAAGGTGGCACAGGCCCTTGGCATGATTAAACACGACGTCGATGCCGAGGGCGACTCCTACGCCCGCCACCCGCTGGTCTATCTCGTCGAGGCCGCCGATGATATTTGCTATGAGGTGATGGATCTTGAAGACGCCCACAAGCTCGGCATCGTCGACACCGATGAGCTCAAGGAGCTCTTTTTGGGCTTTTTTGACACTGACCGACAAGGGAAGATGCGCCGCGCAATGGGCTATATCGACGACCCTAACGAGCAGATCGGCTACCTGCGCTCGTCGGTCATCGGCACCCTGGTGAACTGTTGTGTCGACGTGTTTGTCGACAACGAGAATGCCATACTCGGCGGCCGGTTTGAGGGCTCGCTGCTTGACCATATCGCCGAGCGCGAGCGCCGGGCCTACGCTGCCTGTTCCGATCTGTCGTGGGACCGTATCTACTGCGCTCCCGACGTTGTCGACATCGAGCTCGCCGGTAACCGCATCATCACCTTCCTGATGGAGACCCTCGTCGACGCCGTGCTCAACCCCGAGCTCAACTACTCGCGGCTGTTGCTGTCAAAGGTGCCCCGGCAGTATGACGTGGAGGCCGACACGCTCTACGGCAAGATACAGGCCGTGGTCGACCATGTGTCGGGCATGACCGATGTCTATGCCCTTGATCTGTTTAGAAAATTAAACGGCATGAGCCTGAAAATCAATAACTGATGAAACGTTTCGCTCTTCTGGTGCTGTCGCTCGTGGCGGCGGCCGTGTCTCTGATGGCAATAACTGTCGACGAGGTTCCCAATGTGCATCGCGCCGATGCCCGGAGGTTTGTGTCAAACCCCGACGGTGTGCTCTCCGACGCCACCGTGGCGGGTCTCGACCGGATGCTCGGGCAGCTGATGGAGCAAACCACGGCCGAGGTGGCCGTGGTCGCCGTCGACAATCTCGACCCGACGATGACCGCCCAGCAGATGGCTCTGGCGATACAGCGGAAGTGGGGCGTTGGCAAAAGCGATAAAAACAACGGGCTTGTGGTGCTCGTGGCCCGTGACGACCGCCAGGCGTTCATCCTCACCGGGCGCGGCCTCGAGGGTATCATACCCGATGTGGTCGCCGGACGCGTGTATCGTGACATCATGGTGCCCGCCTTTAAGGAGGAGGATTATGATGCCGGTGTGAGCAACGGTGTCTCGGCCCTGGCAAAAATCATCGCCGACCCGGCCAACCGCGACGAGATTCTCTCGACCCACGCCAACAATGCCGTCGAGGCCCCCATCACCGCCGACGATATATGGCAGGTCTATCAATGGTTTGCCGGCATATTGCTGATTGTGATGGCCGTGTTGGCCATAGCGACTTTCCTTACCACCCGCCGGCTGCCGCTGCCGGTCAGATATGGAAAGCTGCGCGAGGTCGGGGTGGGGCTGCTCGTGGGTGGCTTTCTGACCCTCGGTCTCGGCCTTGTGATATTCTTTATTTATTATGTGGCCATGAGGCGGCTCAGGACACGCCCCCGGCGCTGTGAGCGTTGCGGCCACAAGATGAAACGACTCTCCGAAGAGAAAGATAACGAGTATCTGACACCGGCCCAAGACCTCGAGGAGCAGCTCAAGTCGGTCGACTATGACGTGTGGCTCTGCCCCGAGTGTGGCGAGGTCGAGAAGATACCCTTTGTCAACCGTCGGTCGGCCTACCGCGAGTGTTCGTCGTGTCATGCCCGGGCCTCCGTGCTTAGCATGGACCGGCAGCTGCGCCCCGCCACCGCGCGCCGTGATGGGGCCGGCGAGCGCATCTATACCTGCCGCAACTGCGGCCACCTCGACCGCGAGATCTACACAATCCCCCGGCGCCCCGACAACACCGGCGCGGGAGCCGCCGCTGCCGGCGCCATCCTCGGCGGCATGATGGGTGGCGGTGGAGGCGGCTTCTCGGGCGGCTCCTTTGGGGGGGGCTCGTCGGCCGGAGGCGGTGCCGGCGGCTCCTGGTAGACAAACTTGGCTTTTGCGAAAATATTTTGCGAAAATTTTTGCAAATGGTTTGTGAATAAGAGAATTAATTAGTAATTTTGCATCGCTTTTGAGGCTATACGCTCGCTGCATCGAGGCTATTGTTTTGATAGCCAATGGTGTAGGCGGCGATTATGGTGTGTGGCCGCTTGAGTGTTTTGATTAAGGAAAATAGAACCAATAGTAATTATATAAGTTAAACTAAAGAACTAAGATGCCTACAATTCAGCAATTAGTAAGAAAAGGACGTGTAGCTCT
>CAYMVS010000091.1:0-5199 GCA_964394205.1 uncultured Muribaculaceae bacterium
GGGACCTCCGGGTTATGAATCCGACGCTCTAACCAACTGAGCTATCCCGCCGTTTCGTGATTGCGAGTGCAAAGTTATGATGATTTTTTTTACTGTGCAAATTTTTTTTAACTTTTTTGTTTACCTAAATTCCAAACGGACTGAATCGACCTCGACAAGGCCTCTGGATCGAGTGCCGGAAAGCTCTGGAAATGAGCAGCTCCCACATTGCCTGAACCGGTTGGTGGCTCTATGTCGGTGTCGGTGTCGGGTTTAAAACAGACTGATGATGTCGTTGTGCTATTACCTTACTGCCTCCCGATTGCCGTGCTCCTGATGGATGCAGATAGCAAACGGTTTGCAGGGAGGAGACACGCGCCATAGGCTTCATCAGTGGGCATCAAGCCAGTTTGTCGCAACTCCATAGGCTACTTCCAGGGGGACCACCCCGTCGTAGGCGTTGCGCATGCCGGATATGACGATTTCTTTGAGCTGCTCCAACTCGGAGGGTTTGACGTTGAAAATCAACTCGTCGTGCACCTGCATTATCATGCGCGACTCAAGACGGGCCTGATCTATCCGACGGGCGATATCGACCATTGCAATCTTAATGATATCGGCGGCCGAGCCCTGTATCGGTGCATTGACGGCATTTCTCTCGGCATATCCTCTTACCACGGCGTTGCGTGAGTTTATCTCTGGCAGCCGTCGCCGGCGCCCCTTGATTGTCTCGACAAAACCGTCGCGCCTTGCTTTTTCCACTGCCTCATCGAGATATTGGCGTATGTGGGGATAGGTGTTGAAATAGCCGTCGATCAGGCTCTTGGCCTCGGCTCGCGGTATGCCGAGACGCTCTGACAAGCCGAAGGCTGAAATGCCATATATGATTCCGAAATTGGCCGTCTTTGCCCGTCGGCGCTGCTCGTCGGTCACACTCTGCAGCGACTCATGGTAAATCTTTGCGGCGGTTGCTGAATGGATGTCGGCTCCGCTCAAGAACGCCTCGACCATATCTTTGTCACCACTCATCGAGGCGATGAGACGCAGCTCGATTTGTGAGTAGTCGGCGCTCATCATCAGGTCGCCGGGATCGGCGATAAAGGCGCGGCGGATGTCGCGACCGTCGTCGGTCCTGATTGGAATATTCTGCAGGTTAGGGTTTGTCGACGATATGCGTCCGGTTGCCGTAACGGTTTGATTATAGGATGTGTGAATTTTTCCGGTAGTCGGGTTCACAAGTCGGGGCAGCGCGTCGATGTAGGTCGCAAGCAGTTTGCGCAGGCGTCTTATTTTCAATATCAGGTCGACCAGCGGATGTGCCGCCCGATATTTCTCAAGTATCTGCTCGGTGGTCGAGTAAGCTCCTTTGGAGGTTTTTTTTGCTTTTGGATCGATTTTCAGTTTTTCAAAAAGGATCTCGCCGACCTGCATCGGCGAGCCGATGTTGAAACTGCAGCCGGCCAGGGTGTAGGCTTCCTGCTCCATTCCGGCCAACCGCGCCGAGAGACGCCGGTGTTGCTGTGCAAGCTCGTTTTGGTCAATCCTGACCCCGGTCCATTCCATCTCGGCAAGCACCTTGATCAAAGGCAACTCGATGTCATAGAGCAACGACAGCATGCCTTCTTGCTCAATCTCACTCTTGAGCACCGGCATCAGCCGTCGCGCCAGGTCGGCCTGCTCGCAGTAGCGGTTTGTCGCCACAACAGGGTCGACGGCTGCAGTCGGGTGAGGCTTTTTTTCATCTTCAGGGCCGTAGGCCGGAACGATATTCAGCCGCGACATTGACACCTGAGAGAGATCGTGGCGCGACTCGGGGTCTATCAGATAATGGGCGACCGATGTGTCAAACCATCGGGCCGAATAGCCGACGCCCAACTGCTTTAACAACAGATAGGTGCGTTTCACGTCTGTGGAAACCGTCGTTACCGTCGCGGTGCCGAAAAGTCTTTCAAGCTGCTCAATCGCCCCCTCTGTTTGCAGCGGGATATAGACAGCCTCGCCGGCTGCTGTCGACAGGGCGACTCCCTGTGTCTTAGCCGTCATCGACTCCTCCCCTATTGCATATACTGCCACCCCGACAGTGTCGCTTTTGCAAGCCTTGTCGACCACAGCCTTTATCGCCTCAGGGGTGTCGGCTCGGCTATAGTCGGTTTTTACCACCTCGTCATCGGGCGCTGCGGGCAAATCAAACAAAGACCCCATGGCCCACTGTGTATCAACCTGTTTGGGCTGCTCCTCCTTCACCTCCCGGGGCTGCTCGCGCGAGAGTCGGTTGATGAAAGTCCGGAACTCGAGCTCGCGGTAGATTTCCACCAGGCGGCGGGTGTCGGTGTCGCGGCGGCGCAGCGACTCTATGGTCAGCCCGTCAAGCGGGACATCGGTCTTTATGGTCACAAGAAATTTTGAGAATAAAATCTGCTCGGCATTGTCGGCAATCTTCTTGCCGAGCGCCCCCTTTATCTCGCCCAGATGGTCGAGCATATTTTCCACCGAGCCCCACTGGGCTATCAGCTTTTGAGCCGTTTTCTCGCCCACGCCGGGACAGCCCGGCACGTTGTCGCTCGTGTCTCCTTCAAGCGCCAGCAGATCAATCACCTGAATCGGTTTCTCGATGCCATACCGCTCACAGACCTGCCGGGGTCCTCTGATTTCAAACCCCTCCCCTTTCAGCGCCGGGCGATACATAAAGACATGATCGGTCACCAACTGACCGTAATCCTTATCGGGGGTCATCATATAGGTGTCGAGCCCCTCTGCCGAAGCCATGCGCGAGAGGGTGCCGATCACGTCGTCGGCCTCATAGCCCTCGCGCTCGATGACCGGAATATTGTGGGCCGACAGGATATCCTTAATGTAAGGGATCGACAGGGTGATGTCTTCAGGTTGCTTGTCGCGCTGGGCCTTATACTCGGGATATGCCTCATGACGGAATGTATGGCCGCCCCGGGGGTCAAAACAGACCGCT
Organism: uncultured Muribaculaceae bacterium; assembly: GCA_964394205.1. GTDB lineage: Bacteria > Bacteroidota > Bacteroidia > Bacteroidales > Muribaculaceae > HGM05190. The sequence goes on from CAYMVS010000091.1 coordinate 2,945, forward strand.
ATATAGTCGGGGCTCTGTTTACGCAAAATCTCGTCGAGCGTATTGCAGAACCCAAATATCGCCGACGTGTTAAGTCCCTTTGAGGTAACACGCGGCGCACGGATCAACGCATAGTAGGCGCGATAGATCAAAGCGTAGGCATCAAGCAGAAAAAGACGTTTGTTTTCCATGGCAAAAAACAGTTTTAGGACACAAAGATAGCATTTTTTGGCGTGGCTATTGTTCAGACTCGTTAAAATTTTGTAATTTTGCCCTCTCAAAACCTATTTGCCACAACGATGACAGAACCAGCGCCGCTAAAGAAGATTCAAGAGAGCATTCATCCCGAGCTACAACGGTTGAACGCTCTGATCTCGACATCTCTTATGAGTGACAACCGGTTACTTAACCACATCGTTGAAGGTTACCTCGAGACAAAAGGGAAACAGATAAGGCCGATCCTGGTCATTTTGGCGGCCAAAATGATTGGCGAGGTCAACGACAAGGTGCTCAACGCGGCGGCTGCCGTCGAGATGTTGCACAACGCGTCGCTGATCCACGACGATGTGGTCGACGAGTCAAAGACACGTCACTCGCGCCCCACGATAAACAGCGTGTGGGACAATCACCTGGCAGTGCTCGTTGGCGACTTTTTTGTCTCTACAGCCCTTGACAAAGCCATGTCGACCGCCGACATGCGCGTGGTCAACTCGATAGCGCGTCTTGGCAAACTGCTCTCGCTTGGCGAGATCGACCAGATTTATAACGCCCGCTATCACAGCACAAACGAGGAGACATACTTTGGAGTTATCGACCGCAAAACGGCATCGCTGTTTGTCTCATGTGTCGAGATGGGGGCCTACTCGACCGGGGCCGACGACCGGCGCCTTGAGGCTCTGCGTCGCTTTGCCCTGCTTTTTGGCCGATGCTTCCAAATCAAAGATGACATCTTTGACTATTTTGACGACTCAAAGATCGGCAAACCGACAGGCAACGACCTGCGCGAGGGGAAGATCACACTCCCGCTCATCTACTCGCTGTCGCTCGACAGCCACCCGTTGCACGAGCAGATGAAAACGCTCTCACAGCGCGAGGAGCTCACAACCGACGATATCGCCGCGCTCATTAACTACACCAAAGAGACCGGGGGCATCGGGTATGCATGCCAAAAGATGGAGACACTGCGCGATGAGGCCGTCGACATCATTAAATCAATCGACGACCCCAACAATGTCGCGCCCATGTTTATCGATCTGATAAACTTTGTGGTCGAGCGTCACTCCTGAGCAAACGACTCGTCGAGCACACGGCGGAACTCGACCTCGGTCATAAAGCCTACATGACTGTCAACCACCCCGTTGGGAAAGACTATGCTGACCTGTGGAATGGCGCTCAGACCGAAATCATCTTTCACCCGGGGCACCTGGTCAACATCGACCGACACAAACACCGCTTTGTCGGCCATCGCGGCGGCCACCTTGTGAAATATCGGGCCAAACTCGATACAGGGGGGACACCATGTTGCGTTGAAATCGAGCACAACGGGCTTGTCACCGCGGGCGCGGATATCTCCGTTGGGGCTGATTTTCAGCAACTCCTCGACAACTTTAGTCGTTCCCTCAATCACATTGTCGTCGACCGCCGGTTGGTCGGCCGCAACCGTTGCCGTGTCGGCCTCGGTGGTGGGAACCGCCACTCGCGCAACCTCTCCATCGTCAGTTTTTGCATTTTGACCACATCCGGCTGTCAAGGCCAGCATCCCTGCCGCTATAACCCAATAAGAAAGTTTCATATCTTAAAAATTTCATTTTTAGTGTATATAATTATATACAATCGACTGTTAAAAAAGTTTAAGAGCCTGCCACTCTATAATGAAACAGGTGACAGGCTCTTTATGTCGCGATCAGTTATGATGCTTAAAATCAAGCGAGAGCGTCTTTGAGCGCCTCATTTGTCTTATGAACGGCGGCTGCGCTCTTGGCAAAGAGAGCTTTCTCCTCGTCGTTAAGGTCAAACTCGACAATCTTCTCGATACCCTCACGACCAAGCAGACAGGGAACACCGATGCAGAGGTCGCTCTCACCATACTCGCCCTCGAGCAACGCCGAGCAGCTGATGAGTTTCTTCTGGTCGTGGAGGATGGCTCCGACAACCTGAGCCGAGGCAGCGCCGGGGGCATACCATGCCGATGTGCCGAGCAGTTTTGTCAGCGTCGCGCCACCCACCATTGTGTTGGCGGCGACAGTCGACAGAGTCTCGGCGTCGAGCAGCGAGCT
>CAYMVS010000092.1:0-5114 GCA_964394205.1 uncultured Muribaculaceae bacterium
AGCGTCTGCCTTACAAGCAGAGGGTCGGGGGTTCGAATCCCTCAGCGCCCACCTCAGTTAGAAGATGGCTTGCAAACCGCAAGCCATCTTCTCTATTATAACACCTGTATCAGCCGGCGCCACGGGGCCTGGCGGTCACATCCCGCCACGCGGCGCTCCCGCCCGACCGATCTTCACCTCTCTCTGTACATATATCATAATGCTTGAAAAAATTAACTACTTCATAACGACTGTTGCCGATGCCCTTTGCGGCTACCCTCTGTTTATCGCCCTCATTGGCGGTGGACTCTTCCTGTGGTGTTACTCGGGGTTCATCTCGCTGCGTCGTCTCCCGGCCTCCCTGCGCGAGCTGCGCTCAAAAGAGAGCGCCGGCAACGGCCAGATATCGTCGGCACAGGCGCTCGCCTCGGTCATCGCGGCGACTGTCGGCATGGGCAACATCGCCGGTGTGGCAATCGCCCTTGTGATGGGTGGCCCGGGTGCGATCTTCTGGATGTGGGTCAGCGCTCTCGTTGGCATGTCGACCAAATTTCACGAGGGGGTGCTCGCCATCATGTATAAAGGGAAAAACGAGCATGGGGTGCCTCAGGGTGGCACCATGCACATCATCGAGCAAGGCCTTGGCAAAGGCTGGCGCCCGATGGCGATTTTTTTTGCAGTGGCCGGCATGTTCGGCACCCTCTGCATCATGAATGCCAATCAGCTGACCGAGGCTGTTGTGACCGTCTTCACCACCCCCCGCTCCCTCGAGTCGTCAACCGCCCTGAGCTTTCTGTCGACGGTGACCGGCCTTGACAATGACCATGCTTTCCGCCTGCTTTTTGGCATAGGCATCGCCACGCTTGTCGCCATCGTGGTGCTTGGCGGCATCAAGCGTATCGCCCGGGTGGCCTCGGTGTTGGTGCCATTCATGGTCGGGCTCTATTTCTTGATTGTGCTGTATATCATTGTGACACACCTGGAGCAGGTGCCGGGGGTGTTTGCCTCGATTTTCACCCACGCCTTCAGCCTTGAGGCCGGGTGGGGTGCGCTTGCCGGAATCGCAATTGTCGGAGCCCGGCGCGCGGCCCTTGTCAACGATGCCGGTGTCGGCACAGCGACGATCATGCACGGCGCCTCAAACAACAGCCGCCCCGTTCGCGAGGGCTTGATAGCGATGCTCGGCCCCGCCATCGACTCGGGCTTGGTCTGCACACTCACAGCGTTGGCCATACTGCTTTGCGGCGACCTTCCGACCGGCGAGGGCATCAAGGGGCTCGAGGTGGCCATGGGCGCTTTTGGCAACGCCATACCCTACGGCGAGTTCATCCTCATGTTCATCGTGCTCTGTTTCGCTCTGTCATCCATGTTCTCCTACAGTTTCTATGGCAACCGATGTGCGGCCTACCTTTTTGGCGAGCGTCGCGCCAAGTATTACTCCTACGTCTTCATCATCTCGCTGATACTTTTTGCCGTCATCCCGGTGGGAGCGGCCGTAGGGCTCTGTGACCTGTTTTACGCGCTGATGGCATTTCCGACAATGATAACCCTCATCTTGTTGCGCCGTCGTGTCAAAGAGTCGGCCGGCGCCTACTTCAAAGCCGGCAAAAAAGGGTGAACCGTCGGGCCTCCTGTTGTGTTTAATCTTTAGATAAAGAAATCTTGATTATGAAAACAGGAATATTCTACGGTTCAACAACCGGCACCACCGCTCAGGTTGCCGGTCAGATTGCAAAAGCCATGGGTGTGGCCGATGCTGATGTTTATGATGTAGCCAAGACAGCACCGTCGGCTGTGGGCGACTATGACCTGCTCATTTTTGGTGCAAGCACATGGGGCGACGGCGACCTTCAGGCCGATATGGAAGACTTTCTTGACGGCGTGGAGTCGCTTTACCTCAAGGGGAAAAAGATTGCCGTGTTTGGATGTGGCGACGAGAGCAATGCCGACACTTTCTGTGACGGAGTCGGCATAATCTATGACCGCCTGTCTAAAACCGGAGCCACAATGATTGGCGGTTTTGACACAATCGGCTACAGATATGAAAAATCTCAGGCCGTGCCCCCCGAGGCTGCCGAGGCCGAGGGTCTGCTCATCGACCAGAACAATCATCCCGAGATGACAGCACGACGCGTCGAGGCCTGGAGCAAAGAGGTAGCCGCCGAGGCTCAGCGTTAATCATTCTCCTCCCCCACCGTCTGCCCGCCAATCACAGCAAGAGCCTGGGGAAGCAACGGCCGGGTGCCGTCAAGATAAATGACAGAGGGGTCGCGCTTTAGCCAGGTGAGCTGTTTTTTGGCATAGACCCGCGTGTTTTTGCCGATGCGGGCAATGGCTGTGTCGCGATCCATCTTGCCATCCATCATGGCAAATATCTCCTTACACCCCACCGTGTTGAGCGAGTTGAGATGTCGCTGCTGATACAGCCGGCCAACCTCCTCTATCATCCCGGCCTCAACCATGCGGTCGACACGACGGTTTATGCGGTCAAACATCACCTCGCGCGGCAAGCTTATAGCCAGCTTGATGATGTCAAAATCGCGCTGCTTGACGGTGCCGGTGCACAGCGCTGTGTACGGTCGGCCACTTTCAAGACAAATCTCAAGGGCGTGGATGACGCGGCGCGGGTTGTTGAGGTCGACACGCGCGGCGGCGTCAGGATCAAGGTCAAGCAACATTGCCCTCACCGTGTCAATACCCTCCCGTTCATAAATCTCAAGCACCCCGCGACGCGTTTTCCCGCTTATGGTGGGTAGCTCGTCGATGCCGCGGGTCACGGCGTCGATATACATCATCGATCCTCCGGCCATCACTACAAACCGGTTGTCGCGCCACAGCTTTTTCATCAGCTCCAGCGCCTGCTCTTCAAACATGGCCGCGCTGTAATACCGGTCGAGAGCGAGGGTGCCGACAAAATGGTGGGGCGCGGCCTCAAGCTCGGCGGCGGTCGGGGCGGCGGTGGTTATGGGGATGTCACGATAAAGCTGACGCGAGTCGGCCGACACTATGTGACAGCCAAGCTCGCGCGCGATATCTATGGCAAGAGCGGTCTTCCCGCTCCCCGTCGGACCGGTTACAACGATAAGCTGTGGCCTCATCGGGCGGCCACGAGTCGTGCGATTTCCACAATCACCTGTGTAGCCTTCTCCATCGAGGGGATGGGCACAAACTCATAGCGGCCATGGAAATTCAAGCCGCCGGCAAAGATGTTGGGACACGGTAACCCCTTGAACGACAGCTGGGCGCCATCTGTACCACCACGTATGGGCTGCACCTTGGGCTTGATGTCAACGTTGCGCATAGCCTGCTCGGCAATCTCGACGATGTGCATCACCGGCTCGATCTTCTCGCGCATGTTGTAATACTGATCCTTAATCTCAATCGATGCACAGTCGGCAAACTCGTTGTTTATCTTGCGGCAAAGGTGCTCGAGTTCCTTCTTGCGGCGCTCAAAGCGGTCACGGTCGTGATCGCGTATTATATAGGTCAGCACCGTCTGCTCCACTGTGCCCTCGATCGACACCAAGTGGTAAAAGCCCTCATACCCCTCGGTGTGCTCGGGGGTCTCCCATCGGGGCAGCATGATGACAAACTGATTGGCGACGCGTATCGAGTTGAGCATCTTGTGTTTGGCATATCCCGGGTGAACGTTGCATCCCTTGAAGGTGACGCGGGCGACAGCCGCGTTGAAGTTTTCATACTCAAGCTCGCCAACCTCGCCGCCATCCATGGTGTAGCCCCAGTCGGCTCCAAAAAGGTCGACGTCAAACTTGTGGGCGCCCTGACCTATCTCCTCGTCGGGATTGAAGGCGATGCGTATCTTGCCATGCTTGATCTCGGGGTGTTTCTGCAGATAGTCGACGGCGGTGATAATCTCGGCGACACCGGCCTTGTCGTCGGCACCGAGCAGGGTGTTGCCGTCGGTCACGATCAACGACTCGCCTTTGTGGTCAAGCAGCTCGGGAAACTGATTGGGGCTCAGCACTATCCCCTTGTCGGCATTAAGCACGATGTCGCCGCCGTCATAGTTATCGACAATGCGCGGCGAGACATGGCGGCCGCTCATGTCGGGCGACGTGTCAAGGTGGGCGATGAAACCTACGGTCGGAGTCTGGGGATTGCCGTCGTTGGCCGGCAGTGTCGCCATCAGGTAACCGTTGTCGTCAAGGGTTATATCCTGCAACCCCATCTCTTTCAGCTCGCCCTCGAGATGGCGCGCAAAAATCATCTGACCGGGAGTCGACGGGGTCATGTTGGTCAACTCATCGCTCTGGGTGTCAAATTTGACATACTGTAAAAATCTATCGACTACTGTCATGGTATTACACGAGTTATCTATTTTGTTTCTGCAAAAGTAAGGATAATTGGGAGAATATAAGTAATTTTGCACCCGGAAATAATAAAAAATTTACACAACTATGGGTAAAAAAGCACTGTTAATGATTTTGGACGGATGGGGCATCGGCAACCACACCCACGCCGACGCCATCTACTCCACCCCCACCCCCTATTGGGACCACCTCCTTGCCACCTATCCTCACTCACAGCTCCAGGCCTCGGGTGAAAACGTCGGGCTGCCCGACGGCCAGATGGGCAACTCGGAGGTCGGACACCTCAACATCGGTGCCGGACGTGTTGTCTATCAAGACCTTGTGAAAATCAACAAGGCGTGTGCCAACAGCTCGATACTCGACAATCCCGAGATTAAATCGGCCTTTGGGTATGCCCGCGACAACGACAAGGCAATCCACTTCATGGGACTGACCAGCGACGGCGGCGTCCACTCGTCGCTCGACCACCTCTTCGCGCTGTGTGACATCGCGGCCCACTATGGCCTTGAAAAGGTCTACATCCACTGCTTTATGGATGGCCGAGACACCGACCCCCGCAGTGGTGCCGGTTTCATCAAACAGCTTGAGGAGCACTGTGCAAAGAGCACCGGCAAAATATGCTCAATAATAGGCCGCTATTACGCCATGGATCGCGACAAGCGATGGGAGCGTGTCAAGGTGGCCTACGACCTGTTGGTTCATGGCACCGGCCAGCAAGCCACCGACATGGTGGCAGCCGTCGAGCAGTCATACGCCAACGACGTCACCGACGAGTTTATCAAGCCTATCAATAACGCCACCGTC
>CAYMVS010000093.1:0-5051 GCA_964394205.1 uncultured Muribaculaceae bacterium
TCAAGAAAATGACGTCAATCGACAAAATGACCAAAGACGGCACTTTCGACAACCTGTCAAAACGCGAGAAACTTCAGATCACCCGCCAGCGCGCAAAGCTTGAGAAGACTCTCGGCTCAATCGCCGACCTCAACCGTCTCCCCTCAGCTCTGTTTGTGGTCGACGTGCTCAAAGAGCGCATCGCCGTCGCCGAGGCCAACCGTCTGGGTATCCCCGTTTTTGCAATGGTCGACACCAACTCCGACCCCTCAAACATTGACTACGTGATCCCCGCCAACGATGACGCAAGCAAATCAATCGAGGTTGTTCTCGACACCATTTGCGCCGCCATGAACGAGGGTCTTGAGGAGCGCAAAGCCGAGAAGGTAGACACCCAGGCAGCCGGCGAAGGCGCCGAGGCCGCTCCCCGTCGCGAGCGTCGTCGCGTGAGCCGCGGCAACAAGAACGCCGACGAGGCTGCAGCTCCCGCCGCCGAGGCAACCGAGGTTGCCGAGGTTGCAACCGCTGAAGAAGCAGAATAATTTTCAACCAATTTAGAAACTTTATAACTTCATATAATTATGGCAGTTACAATGGCAGAAATCACCAAGTTGCGCAATCTTACCAGCGCCGGCTTGATGGACTGCAAAAAGGCTCTTAATGAGACCAATGGCGATATCGAAGCCGCTGTAGAGATCCTGCGCAAAAAGGGTCAGGCTGTCGCTGCCAAGCGCGAAGACCGCGAGGCAGCCGAGGGTTGTGTACTCTCTAAAAACGAAGGAAACTTTGCTGCAATCGTCGCCTTGAAGTGTGAGACCGACTTTGTTGCTAAAAACGCCGGTTTTGTTGACCTGACAAAACAGATACTCGACACCGCCGTCGCCAACAAGATCAAGACTCTCGACGAGCTCAAAGCTTTTGAAATCAACGGCCGCTCTATTGCCGACCTCGTTGTCGAGGAGTCAGGCAAGACCGGCGAGAAGATGGAGATCGGCGCCTACGAGACTCTCGAGGCTCCCTCAACCACAAGCTACAACCACCTTGGCAACAAGCTCGCCACCATCGTTGGTTTCAACCTCGAGGGTGTTGACTACCAGGTTGGCCGCGATGTAGCCATGCAGGTTGCATCGATGAACCCCGTTGCCGTTGACCGCGACAGCGTCCCCGCTGCAGTCATTGAAAGCGAGCGCAACGTGGCCATCGAGAAGACCAAAGAGGAGCAGGTGAAACGCGCCGTTGAGGTTGCCCTCAAGAAAGCTGGCCTCAACCCCGCCCACTTTGACAGCGAGGCTCACATCGAGTCAAACATCTCAAAAGGCTGGATCACTGAAGACGACGCCGCCAAGGCTCGTGTCATCATCAAGGAGACCGCCGAGGCTAAGGCTGCAAACCTGCCCGAGCAGATGATTCAGAACATCGCCACCGGTCGTGTCAACAAATTCTTCAAAGAGTCTTGCCTGATGGAGCAGGAGTTTGTCAAAGACGCAACCCTCACCATCGCCCAGTATCTGGAGAAAGCTCAGAAAGGCCTCGTTGCCGTTGAGTTCAAGCGCGTAAACCTCAACCAGGACTAAACGCTACCGTTCAAACATCCCGTTGTAACAGAAGATTCAGGTTACAGGGGAGGTTTGAAACAATAGACCAAGACATTTCAAAAATAGTCATAACATTAAAAAGGGAGGCTGCCTCGATGCAGTCTCCTTTTTTTATGTCACGCCGCCGGGGTGTTGTTGATGTGCTTTGTCTGGAAAAATGAACCGGGAGTCAGAGTCTTTGTTATTGCCCATGAGGTGGTTACGGCAATGACAATCGGGAGGAAAAGGGGGTAGGAGTCGGTCATCTCGACTGTCAGGAATATGGCCATCATCGGGGCGCGGATGGCTCCGGCCATGACTGCCGCCATGGCGACAACAGCCATCGCGCCGGCAGGGAGGTTGTAGCCAAACCAGTTTTGGGCGACAAGAGTGAAGAAGAGGCCCGCGACGGCTCCGGCAAAGAGTGTGGGAGCAAAGTCACCGGCAACACCTCCACCGCTGTTTGCCGAGCACGCGGCCCAGCATTTGAGCAAAAGGATGGAGCCGGTGGCTATTATAATCAAGGTGATGCTGTCGGTTGAAAATCCGCCTAACACACTGTCGCGCAGCAATGCCTCGGGATGATTGTTGATGATGTCGCCAATTATGGTGTAGCCCTCGCCATAAAGCGCCGGAAACAAGAAAACCATGCCGGCCAACAGGGCGCCGCTGACGATGTTGCGCACCCACGGCCTGGTGATTTTGACAAACCACGCGCCGAGATGCCTCATCACGCCGGCATAATAATAGGAGTAGAGGCCGCAGAACACGCCGAGAATGGCAACGGGAACAATGAGCGACGAGTCAAACTCGATGATGCGTGTCCAGGGGAGATCGTAGGTGAATCCCGACAGGACGTAAGCCATCATCGCCGCCGTTATACAGGCAATGAGCAGAGCCATGACCGTCAGGGTCGTCAAGGGCATCTTCAACACCTCGAGGGTGAAAAACGCGCCACCGATTGGCGACTTGAAGATACCGGCAATGCCGGCGCCCGCGCCGGCGCCCACCATCGCCATCATCATCTGCGGAGACATGCCAAACAGTCGGGAGACGTTGCTGCCGATTGCCGCACCGGTATAGGCGATCGGGCCCTCCGAGCCGGCCGAACCTCCAAAGCCCAACGTCAGCGTGCTCGCCATCATCGGGGCAAAACATAGCTTGGGACTCAGCACCGGGTCGCCGTCACGTATATTCTTGATAAGGCGCGCCACGCCATGCTCAATCTTCATCCTGACGACACGCCGGGTGAAAAGGCCGGTCAACACGATGCCAATGACCGGGATGAAAAGCAACCGCCAGTTGAAACCGGTCGAGACCATCCCCGCCGTGAGCCACCGCGACAGAGTTCCTATCATCAGCTTGAGCAACCATGCACACGTGCCCGTTGCCAGCCCGATGACAAAGGCTGTCAGCAAAACGACCGTCTTTTCCGACATGCGGTCGCGGCACCAGTGAAGAAAGCGAGTTATCATATTTTTTCAACAATCATCGCCCCCGGTTGGTTTACACAAATCTGACATGACAGAAACAAGACGCAATACAAAATTGTTACAAAACTGCAACAATTACACTCGACGGCAACCATTGTTACAACGCTGTAACAATCTATTTTCAAACTTATTATACTGATTTACTGCATGATTGGATAAATTTCAGCCCTCATCAATTCGTGTTAACATCTCTTAACAATTGAAATAATTTTTGGCTGAAATATTGCTTACCTTTGCAATGTCGACAAGCGGAAACGACCTCCCCGGGTCGACACTGAAAGAAAAAAAGACGTTCAACCTTCTGAAAAATATTTGTCATGGAAACCAAGATATTTGAAAGCAAACTGATGAGCCTGCAAGCCAACATGCTTAACTTTGCCTACATGCTCACCTCAAACCGCGACGACGCTCAGGATTTGCTTCAGGACACCACCCTCAAGGTGCTTGCCAACGCCGACAAATATAGCGAGAACACAAATTTCAAAGGTTGGGTGTTCACCATCATGCGCAACATTTTCATCAACAACTACCGCCGCATGAGCCGTGCCGCCACCGTCGTTGACCAGACCGAAGACCTCTATCACCTCAACCTGTCGCAAGACTCGGGGTTGGAGACACCCGAGGGGTCGCTGGCCGCCGGCGAGATCATGAACGCCATCAACGAGTTTCCCGACGAGTATCGCGTGCCCTTCTCGATGCACGTCGCCGGATATAAATACAACGAGATCGCCGACGAGATGGGATTGCCGCTGGGCACCGTCAAGAGCCGCATCTTCTTTGCCCGCAAACGTCTGCAGACCCGTTTTGCCGACTATCGGTAACTTTTCAAAGGTAAGAAAGATTGTTGACAGGACTAAGTCAAAAAAAGAGCAATGATAATGATATAGAGATTGATAAGATTGGTTTACAAATAATGATTGGTTAAAAAGATAGATTGATAACAGCAGTTATCAAACAGAGATTTCAAGGACACACACAATTGTCTACGATGACAAGAGCGGTCGCTGAGGAGTGATTCTCCGGCGGCCGCAATTTTTTTTGCGAGCCCCCGTCGCGTCTCATAATAACAACATAGTAATAACAACAGCATAGCTGCCGGTCGCGGTCGTGATGATCGATGGCCGGCAGCTATGTTACGGTTGGATGTAAATCGTTTTATTTCTGTTTCTTGAGCAGATCGCGTATCTCGGTGAGAAGCACCTCCTCTTTTGTGGGCTCGGGGGGAGCGGCTGGAGCCTCCTCCTCTTTCTTCTTGAATTTCATAACCACGCGCAAGGCGATGAAGATGCTCAGGGCGATGATGAAGAAGTCGACGATGTTTTGGATAAACATACCATAATTGATTGCAACCTCCTCGATGGCAGCCGTGTCGCCCACAGCCTCGCGCCCGGCAGTGATGACATACTTGAGGTTTTTCAACCCGTCGCCACCGGTGGCGATTGAAACAACAGGCATGATGATGTCGTTGACAAGCGACGACACAATTTTACCGAAGGCACCGCCAACGATGACACCGATCGCCATGTCAATCACGTTGCCCTTCATGGCAAAGTCTTTGAAGTCTTGAATAAATTTTCCCATAACGATTAAATGATTATATTTAATGCAAAAATAACAAAAATAAGTCACAAATTGTTCAACCCCGACCTCCGAAAGAGCCAAACGTGAGGATTAAGAAAATTTTAACAGAGAGCACGGTAAATTTAATTACGGAAAAAATTATATAATTAAAATTTTTTACTAATTTTGCGGTCGGTAAAAAAAGCCCGCCAAGGGGCGGTAGGTAATCTCTCCCCGAGCTTGGCGAGTTTCAATAGGTAATCTAACCCAATTTTATATAAAATTATGACAAAAATAGGTATTAACGGTTTTGGTCGCATCGGTCGTTTCGTGTTCCGTGCGTCAACCAAGAGAGATGACATCGAGGTAGTTGCAATCAACGACCTTCTTCCCGTTGACTACATGGCCTACATGCTCAAGTATGACACAATGCACGGCCGCTTCG
>CAYMVS010000094.1:0-4952 GCA_964394205.1 uncultured Muribaculaceae bacterium
CCCGCGAGGACTACAAGCCCCACGTGCCGCGCATCGTCACCATGCTCATCCCCAAAGAGCTTATTGGCGCCGTCATTGGCCCGGGCGGAAAAATCATCCAAGGCATTCAGGAGGCCAGTGGCGCCACCGTGTCGATCGACGAGATCGACGAGGGCGGCTACATCGAGGTTGCCGCGGCCAACAAGGCCTCTATCGACAAGGCCCTCGAGATGATCAACGCCATCGTCGAGCTCCCCGAGGAGGGCAAGGTCTACAAAGGCCGCGTACAGTCGATACTCGACTTTGGCGCCTTTGTCCAGTTCATGCCCAACCGCGACGGCCTGCTCCACATCAGCGAGATTTCTTGGGATCGCCTTGAAAACATGGAAGCATCAGGCCTCCACGAGGGCGACGAGGTCGAGGTCAAGCTCATCGAGATTGACAAGAAAACCGGCAAATACCGCCTGTCGATGCGCGCCCTGCAGCCCAAACCCGAGGGTTGGGTTGAGCGCGAGCGCGCTCCCCGTGGCGAGCGCCCGCGACGCGACGGTGACCGTCAGCGCCGCGATGGCGACCGTGGCCCCCGCCGCGACCGTGGCGACCGTGGTCCCCGCGAGCCCCGTCACTAATCAGACATAACACCCCCTTTTTGGCCGATGGCCTCACACAACCTCAAAAAATGACGGCAAAAAAACAAATTGCATCGGTTTTTTGAGGCCGTGTGAGGCCATCGGCCGAAAAAAAACAAACGTGAGGCCATGAAACCGTTTAAAGAGGAGTTCAACCACCACAACCACCGTCGGCGCCACGGCCACGACTACCGCGCGCCCTGGAAATACCACATCACGATAGGCAAAAACGCCTCGGCCCCGCCATTCAGCCGGCTTGTGTGGGAACAGCTCGCCCCCGGCGGCCTCAAGGTTGACTATACCCCGACGGGCTATTGCATAAGCGACGCCATCAGGCAAATCCCGTCGATAGAGCCTCATCTCCAGGTGTATCAATACATCATCATGCCCGACCATCTGCATCTGCTGCTACGGGTAAAAGAGACCATGCAGAGACATCTCGGCCTTGTGATCCACGATTTCAAAAAAATGGTAACCCAACGGCTCGGGCAAAACGTCTTCACCGAGAGCTACAACGACCGTATCGTCTACCCCGAGCGCGACCTCAACACATTGTTTAAATACATCAGGGACAACCCCTACCGGCTCGCCGTGCGCCAGGCACGACCCGACTTCTTCCAAAAAAGCAGGGCCATCGCCATCGACGGCCGCCCCGTCGCGTGTTACGGCAACCTGTTCCTGCTGAAAAACCCATTCAAGCAACCGCTTGTCGTGCACCGTGCCGACACCCCCGCCCGGTTTGAGAAAAAGTTTCACGAGAGTCTCTACACCGCCATCAACGGCGGCGTGGTCGTCTCGCCCTTTATCTCGCCACGCGAGAAAGAGATAAGAAAAGCCATCGAGAGTGTTGGCGGTAGAATGATACTGATTGCCGACAGGCCGCTGATCGAGCGCCAAAAGCCCTCACAACACAACTTTGACCTATGCACCCGGGGGCAACTCCTCATCGTCTCGCCCCTGGACTATCTCGACCGACCGCCATCGGCCCATCCCACCCGCGACCAATGCCTCGACATGAACAGCCTCGCCCTCAGTCTCTGCAGCCAGAACCGTTTTGAGGCAGTGTGAGGCCCACGGCCAAAAACCTGATACCGACTTTTGATGAACGCCGGGGGCAGCATCAATGCTTTTTTACCCTGTTTTGGGTATATAGCGGCTTTCATGTTATGTGTAATTTTGCAATCGAGAAATAAGGGGGCCACCGAGCCTGCCCTTACGATTGAAATAATTGAAAGTTGGTTTTAAAAGTTTTAAAAACACGCGCCGGGGCATGATTTGTGAAAATCGACCTCGGCGCGACTCATTTTTCCCTCTAAAAAGCTTGGATAAGAGAAAAAAGTTGTAAGTTTGTGCATTATTGCAATAAAGTCATGACAACAACCCGAAACAACGGTTTGGAGACGGCGGCGGCGCCCACAGAGGGCGCCGACAGCATTGTGCTCATCCCGACCTACAACGAGAAGGAGAATGTCGCGGCGATCATCGACGCTGTTCTCGCCCTCCCTCATCCGATGGATGTGCTGATAATCGACGACAATTCGCCCGACGGCACCGCCGCGATAGTGCGCGGCAAAATGGAGCAATACCCCGGGCGTGTCCATCTGCTTGAGCGCGAGGGCAAGTTAGGGTTGGGCACGGCCTATATCACCGGCTTCAAGTGGGCTCTTGACCACAAACAGTATGGCTACATTTTTGAGATGGACGCCGACTTCAGCCACAACCCCAAGGATCTTCTTGAGCTCTACAAGGCATGTGCTGTCGACGGTGCCGACATGAGCATCGGCAGCCGCTATGTCACCGGCGTCAATGTGGTCAACTGGCCAATGGGGCGGGTGCTGATGAGCTATTACGCCTCCAAATATGTGCGCATGGTCACCGGGCTGCCCGTTCATGACACCACCGCCGGCTTTGTGTGCTACACACGCCGCGTGCTTGAGACCCTGCCCCTCGACAAAATCAAGTTCAAGGGCTACGCCTTCCAGATCGAGATGAAATTTACCACCCACAAGTATGGCTTCAAGATAAAAGAGGTGCCCATCATCTTTGTCAACCGAGTGCTCGGCACTTCCAAGATGAACTCGGGCATCTTTGGCGAGGCCGTCTTTGGAGTGATACAACTGAAAATGGGCAGCTGGTTTAAGACCTACCGTCGCTGATGTCAACACTGATTATCCATAACGCACTGATTGTCACCCCCGCCGCCACCAAACACGGCTGGCTGGAGATCGACGGCGACACCATCGTGTCGGTCAACGACGGCGAGCTGCCGGCGGCTGTCGCCGGCGACGCGACGGTCATCGACGCCGGGGGGCGCCTGCTCATGCCGGGGGCCATCGACGAGCATGTCCACTTCCGCGAGCCCGGCATGACCGCCAAGGCCACAATTGCCGGCGAGAGCCGCGCGGCCGTGGCCGGTGGCGTGACCTCGTTTATCGACATGCCCAATGTCGTGCCCCCCACGGTCAGCGTTGACCTCATAGACGAGAAAAAAACGATTGCCGCCCGCGACTCGGTGGCAAACTACGGCTTCTACATCGGCGCCACCCCCCAAAACATCGACCTGCTTGCCGGCATCGACTATAGCGGCATCGCCGGGGTCAAACTATTTATCGGGGCGACCACCGGCTCGCTGGTGGTCGACGATGCCGCCATGCTTGACCGGCTCTTTTCAACCGTCAAGGTGCCCATCGCCGTTCATGCCGAAGACAACAGAATCATCAATGCCAATCGCGCGCGCCTGCTTTCAGAGGCAGGCGAGGGTGCCGACGACCTGCCGGTCGAGCTTCACCCGGCGGTGCGCTCCCGCCAGGCCTGCGTCGAGGCCACCCGCCAAGCCATCGGCCTGGCTGAACGCCACCACGCGCGCCTCCACATCATGCATGTCTCGACCGCCGATGAGCTCGAGCTGCTTGCCGGCGTTGACCGCGCGCTCATCACGGCCGAGACCTGCCCCCAGTACCTGCTTTTTGACAGAGGCGACTACACCACCCGCGGCACGCGCATCAAGTGTAACCCGGCCATCAAGGAGGAGGCCGACCGCCGCGCGCTCGTCGAGGCAGTGGCCACCGGCGTCATCGACACCATCGGCACCGACCATGCCCCTCACCTTGCCGCCGACAAGCAGGGGGGCGCGCTCAAGGCCGCCTCGGGGATGCCCATGATACAATTCATGCTCCCCCTGATGCTTGACCTCTTTGACCCGGCGACAGTGGCCTGCCGGACAGCTGCCACCCCGGCCCGCATTTTCGGCATCACCGACCGGGGCATCATTGCTCCCGGCATGAAAGCCGACCTGACATTGGTCAGCAAACTCGACAATCGACATGCCATAAGCGACACCGACGTGATAAGCAAATGTGGCTGGACCCCGGCCGTCGGCCTCACAACCGGCCATCGCGTGGACCTGACACTTGTAAACGGCACCGTGGCGTTCTCGCTGCTCGACGGCGTGAGCGCCGTGCCGCGACCCCGGGTGATGCCCCTGCGTTTCAGCCACTGATCATTATTGCAACATAGACAACCAAAATCATATCACAAAACACAATTAACGTTATGTTAGAAGAAACCAAAATCAAGACCATCGACAAGGTTGTAGTCAGATTTTCAGGTGACTCGGGCGACGGAATGCAGCTTGCCGGCAACATATTCACAAATGTGTCGGCTGGGCTGGGCAATCAAGTGTCCACGTTTCCCGACTATCCCGCCGAGATACGCGCCCCGCAGGGCTCGTTGAGCGGTGTCTCAGGATTTCAAGTGAGCGTGGGCACCAATGTGCACACCCCCGGCGACAGCTGTGACGTGCTCATTGCCATGAACCCCGCGGCCCTCAAGCAAAATGTAAAATTCCTCAAGCCCGGCGGGGTGATAATCGTCGACATCGACTCATTCAAGGAGGGCGACCTGAAGAAGGCTCTCTTTGAGACCGACGATCCCTTTACCGAGCTCAACATCAAGGCTCAAGTGGTCAAAGTGCCGGTCACCTCGATGACCAAAGCGGCGCTTGCCGACCGTGGTCTTGACAACAAATCGATACTCAAATGCCGCAATATCTTTGCCTTAGGCCTGGTTTGCTGGCTTTTTGACCGTCCCCTCGAGCGCGCTCTGCTGATGCTCAAAAACAAATTTGCCAAAAAGCCCGCCATCTATGAGGCCAACGCCCTGGTGCTTCAGGCCGGCTATGACTATGGCCACAACATCCACGCCTCGGTGTCGACCTACCGTGTGGAGACCGAAGACCCCCGTCCTGGTGTCTATACCGACATCAACGGCAACACCGCCACCGCCTGGGGCCTGATAATGGCATCGGAGAAGAGCGGCCGTCCCCTCTTCCTTGGCAGCTACCCC
>CAYMVS010000095.1:0-4868 GCA_964394205.1 uncultured Muribaculaceae bacterium
CGGCATCATTTTACTTTAACATATTTTAACTGCTGTACAACACTTTTTCCCCTCAGCCACCCTACTTTACGGGAGTGGCCGGAGGTTGATTTTGTGATCGGGATCGTTGTCGGCGGCCCACTGCCGATAGAGGGGATAAAGCTCGGCGGGGCGTGTGTTGAACCATGAGTAACCGTCGCGGCGCTCCTCGCCAACGAGGTAGAAGTCGCGGCGCATGATGCCGTCGCGGTCGCAGAAAAAGGGGAGAATCTCGTCGAGGTCATAGAACCGCGCCCAGATGGGGGTGTCGACCGAAGGGTCGTTGATCAACACGGCATGCCACGCGCCGTCGACCATCTCGCGGTGATAGTCGAGGCCGGTGAGCCTATGGGCGTCAAACCATGCGAGAGCCCCGTGGATGGCGCGCTTGACCCGATCGTCGGGCTCGGGGAGCTGCATGAGCAGCGCGACGATAGCGGCGCTCTCCTGGGTGCAGAATGAGGGGAGCTCGTAGGCGCGGGCGGGGGCGGGCTGCAATGTCGAGCGCTCGTGCTGCTGACACCATATCGTCGGCACTCCGTCTACAATGATCTGGGAGGCGAGAATGCACTCGATGCCTTTGTCGAATGACGCTTTAAGCGACCTCAGGCGCGACTGGTCACATATATTACTATAAGGGGGTGTCTGGCTGCAGATATCGCGGATGATGGTCATGGTGTTGACCATGGCGTCGTCGTTGAAGGTGATGTGGACCTGATAGCCCTGTGGGTCGGGCCAGAATTGGGGCCACCCGCCGTTGTCATACTGGCCCGAGAGGAGGTAGTCGACACCCCGGCAGAAAGCGTCGCGATACTCCCTGCGGCCCGTGGCGGCATAGAGGCGGGCGAGAAAAGTCATCTGGATGGTGGTTGCATCGTTGTCGGTGGTAGAATCGTCGCGACGGCTTTTATCGGCCGTGACGGCTTCAATCTGAGCCGGGGTCATGGGGGTGA
The DNA here is from genome assembly GCA_964394205.1 of uncultured Muribaculaceae bacterium. Classification (GTDB taxonomy): domain Bacteria; phylum Bacteroidota; class Bacteroidia; order Bacteroidales; family Muribaculaceae; genus HGM05190. The sequence continues at coordinate 972 of CAYMVS010000095.1, forward strand.
CCATGTCGATGTTTTTGGGCCACCCTCCAGTGTCGCGCTGCCACAGGAGGAGCTGGTCGCCAATCCTGCGGGCCTCGTCGGTGAGGAAAAACTCGGGCGATTCTTCCCTGAGTATCTTTTTTGAACTTTTGGGTGAAGCGACAGCGGCCGTGACTCCAATCAACAGCGCGATAAAGACAGAAAATGCTTTCATGGTTTTGCGATAATTATTGCACAAAAATACAAAAGATTATCTGAAAAATGCTTATTTTTGTGTCACAACAGATCAAACAGACAGCTTGCAATGATACGATATTTATGCATCCTGATGGCAGCAATTGCCATGATAAACGCCCGGGCGATCACTCCCGGCGAAGTCAGATGGCACGACAAGTCGCGTGACACGGTTGAAATAGAGCGTCTTATCGCGATCGGCGTGCCTCTAAAGACCCCCGGAGCCCGGGTGTCGGCCATCGGACGAGCGCTGATAGGGCGCCCATACGTGGGGGCCACGCTCGAGGGGAGCCCCGAGATGCTGACGGTCAATCTTGACGAGCTTGACTGCACCACGTTTGTCGAGAGTGTCGCCACCCTGGCGCGGGTTGCCGCCAATCAGGGGGGCTGGCCCGACTATCTTATGGCTCTCGAGGAGATAAGATACCGCGGCGGCCGCCTTGACGGCTATGGGTCGCGCCTTCATTACATCAGTGAATGGGCGGTCAACAACGGGATGCGCGGAGTCATCAAGGAGGTCACCAACCTCGCTCCCCGAGTCAATTATATAGTCAGGACCATTGATTTCATGACTTCCCACCGCTCGGCCTACACGGCGCTGAAAGACAGTGTCGAGTTTGAGCGCATCAAGGGGGTAGAGGCCGGGCTGAGAGGGCATCGGTTTCCCTACATCAAGACCGGCGACCTCGGGCTGAAAGAGGTCAAGGGATGGCTGAGAGACGGCGACATCGTGGCGTTTGTGTGTGGGCTGAACGATCTCGACGTCACCCACATGGGCATTATAGTCGACGACGGCGGCGAGCTGAAGGTGCTTCACGCCTCGTCAAAGATGAAGGAGGTCACGCTCGAGCAGCTGCCGGTCGCCAACTTTGTGAAACGCGGCGGCTACAAAGGGATCAGGGTTTTCAGGCTGCCCGAGTGAGCCTGTGCCCATCCTTCCCGCCAGGACAATACGACAGCCCGGCCAAGCGAGAGAGTCGCGAGGCCGGGCTGAATGTTTATTTTACCTTTGAGGGTCGATTAAGCCTGGGGCATCTTGGTGCGCTTGCCGTAGCCGTAAGCAGCGTCCTGACCAAGCTCTTCCTGGATGCGGAGCAGCTGGTTGTACTTGGCCATGCGGTCCGAACGAGAGGCCGAGCCTGTCTTGATCTGGCCGGCGTTGGTAGCCACAGCGATGTCGGCGATGGTGGCGTCTTCGGTCTCGCCTGAGCGGTGAGAGATGACGGCGGTGTAGCCATTACGCTGGGCGAGCTCAACGGCGCGGAGGGTCTCGGTGAGCGAGCCAATCTGGTTAACCTTAACCAGGATAGAGTTGGCGCAACCGAGGTCGATGCCTTTCTGGAGATACTTGACGTTGGTCACAAAGAGGTCGTCGCCAACGAGCTGACAGCGGTCGCCGATGAGGTCGGTGAGCACTTTCCAGCCTTCCCAGTCGCCCTCGGCCATACCGTCCTCGATAGAGTCGATGGGATATTTCTCAACGAGCTCCTTGAGGTATTGGGCCTGCTGCTCGCTGGTGTATTTGGGGGCATCGGGACCCTGCTTCCAGGTATAGTCATAGAGGCCGTCTTTGTAGAACTCGGAAGAGGCGCAGTCGAGACCGATGGTGACATCCTTGCCGGGAACATAGCCGGCAGCCTCGATAGCCTTGATGATGACGTCGAGGGCATCGGCAGTGCCGTCAAGCGAGGGAGCGAAGCCACCCTCGTCGCCAACGGCGGTAGAGAGGCCGCGGTCGTGGAGCACTTTCTTGAGGTTGTGGAACACCTCGGTGCCCATGCGGATACCTTCCTTGAAACAGCAGGCGCCGATGGGGCGAATCATGAACTCCTGGAAACAGATGGGAGCGTCGGAGTGGGCACCGCCGTTGATGATGTTCATCATCGGGACGGGGAGGCAGTAGGTGTTGCAACCGCCGATATATTTGTAAAGGGGAAGGTCAAGATAGTCGGCAGCAGCCTTGGCCACGGCCAGAGAGACTCCAAGGATGGCGTTGGCGCCGAGGTTTGACTTGGTGTCGGTGCCGTCGAGCTCAATCATAGTGCGGTCGATAGCAATCTGGTCAAGAGCGCTCATACCCTTGAGAGCCTCGGCGATAGGACCGTTGACGTTGGCAACAGCCTTAGAGACGCCCTTGCCCATATAGCGGTTTTTGTCGCCGTCGCGCAGCTCGAGAGCCTCGTTAACACCGGTTGAAGCGCCCGATGGAACCGATGCACGGCCGCGTGCACCTGACTCAAGAATTACGTCAACTTCAACTGTGGGGTTGCCACGTGAATCGAGGACTTCACGTCCAATAATTTTCTCAATCTTCATGTCTTGGAAAAGTTTTAAAAAACAGTTTGATTTTTATGACCACAAAGGTAGGAATTATTTTTGAACGAGCTTATTAAATTAACTAAAAATTTCATTAATCAAATATGCAATGCTCCCTACCTTGTGGTGACGGTAATGTCATTCTTTTCCCAGGTCAAAACAAAAGCAACTATTATTTAATTTCAGAGACGAGACGTACCGGGGCCGGATATTCCTTTTTTGTGGCAAACCAAGTGTCAAAGTTAAGGTTATGTCCATAAGCGTGGCCGGTGTCCTTCTCCGTGCAAGACCAGAAAGCAAATGGATTTCCACTTCCGCCAAAAGCCTCAAGCGCTTTAGATATATCCAGACTTATACCCTTCATCGCCTCACATTGATCAACATTTGGCATGGTGTTACCGTATAATCTGTAAGCCATATCCCATGTCATTTGCTCTTGGCCGTTAAACTTTGTACCCTCTAAATCGAGAGCAAATAGTTCTCCTTTATTACTGATTACAAGTCCTTTCTTTGTGTATTTCTGTTTTTCAGGCTCGGGTAGCGCCTGCCATTCATCCACCGAAAAAAAGTAGCTCTTCCCGGCACGGCGAGTGTAGAGGTCCAAGTTTTTGCATTGAGTTCTTGGAGTTACCACAGGCGACTTTTTGGAGACGACTTTTTTCTTTTTTCTCGGAGTGGTCGGCGTTTCTTTAGTTGTTGGACGAGTAATAATTGACTGCGCCGACATCTCGGTCGGCAGGAACAGCACCATGAGTAGGAGCAAAATAGAAAAGTAACGTTTCATCGTTTTAAAAATTTAATTGTCCCAGTGAAAAGGAAATAAGGCATACAAATTATTCATTCTTAATTTTCCCACCTAAACAACAGTACAGCAACATATTGGCCAATGAGGCCCGAGAGGTCGGTGATGGAGTAAGGGGAACTTGTCGGCGAGGCGGTCGGGGTCATGCCGGGCGGCGCCGTCCATCGCCCGGTTGTTGCCAACGTGGTCGGCACATCTTCCGTGTAAGCTAAAACCACACATAACGTCTTCTGTTGATTGTCACAAATATAGGACAAAAACTTGACAATCAATAATCTCTGCCGTGGAGGACGCTAAACTGAATGCCCCAAACCATCGGCACAAGCGTCACAGTTGCCAAAACCAATCGGACTAATCTCATATCTGAAAATCTGACACATTAAGTGAATGATTTTGCAAAAATAGGATTTTCCTTTTGGTATGCAACTTTTTTTGAAGATTAATGTGATTTTCATTGTGGCATCGGCTCGCAGTGAGAGAAGCAAGGTAACCATACGAAATAGGCCGACCCCTCTTTATTGGGGGTCGGCGGTATAGTTACACGGGAGAAGTTTCATTAGCTGTTT
>CAYMVS010000096.1:0-3956 GCA_964394205.1 uncultured Muribaculaceae bacterium
TGCGGCTCTGCTCGCGGGTCCAGGCGCTGTCGGCGAGGGCGGTCTCGATCTTCATGACGTTTTTGACGATGCGCTTGGCGTCGCGCTTGCTGTAGCCGGCATTTATCATCTGCCGCTCGATGAGTTTCTGGTAGGCCTGGCGCACCTGTTTGTTGCGGGCATCGTTGGAGAGGTAGTAGTCGCGGTCGCCCAGACCCATGCCGCCGCCGGCGACATACATGGCATACTCGTTGGAGTTGGCCAGGTCTTCCATGGGGCCGGCGCTGAAGAAGGGGCTCGCATAGTTGCCGTGCATCCAGTAGAAGAGCTCTTCCATCCCGTCGTGGGGTGTTGTCTCGATTTTTTTGAGGTCGGCTTTGATGGGGTTGGCACCCTCGGCGTTGCGGCGTGTCGAGTCCATCGCCTGGTTGTAGATTGTGGAGACTTTGAAGGCTACCGTGCCGGGCTCGGGGTTGGTGGCGTCGAGCCCGAGCACGATGCGCTTGACGCGGGCCTCGCTCGAGTCGTTGAGGATGTTGAACTGGCCATAGCGTGAAAACTCGGGGGTGAGCGGGTGGGCTATCTCCCAGCCGTGGTTGACGTGGGAATAGAAGTCGGTGCCGGCCGGGATGGAGTCGGCAAAGTAGGCCGGATTGAGGCTCTTGAGGTGCTCGGCACCGGTGATGGTCATTGTGGCTGTGGCCAGCAATGCCAGTGACAGTGATAATTTTTTCATTTTGGTTATTCAATAAATAAAGACCCTAAGGTCTTTAAGGTCTTTAGGGTCTTAGAGGTCTTTAATGTTTTCAATACTTGCTGATGTCGATTGACTCGATGCCGTCGAGCGATGTCAGCTCAAATCCTTGAGAGTTCCAGGTCTCGACGATGATATCGCGGTTACCGGTGCCGGGCACGGTCATCTTGCCGCCGTTTGAGAAGTTGGCCTGGGCGCTGCCGCTCTTTACGTTGCCAAACACCTCGTTGCCGGTAAAGAAGGGGTAGCTGAAGTCGGTGCCGGTGAAGCCGAAGGTGATCGAGCCATATCCCTCCATGGGCTTGATGGAGTCGTCAAAGACGTTGAGCGAGATCTCCTCGGTGGCCGAGGGGTCAAACACGAGGCCGTTGGGGGTCAACACCAGGTGGAACACGTAGCGGAATCCCTGACGGATGATGATCGAGGGGATGTTTGCCACGTAGGTCTTGCCGTTGATGGCGGCGGTGAGAGTGACGCCGTCGTTGGCGATCTCAAAGGGGATGACCCACACGCCGGGGAGGTCTTTTGACCAGCCGCCGGTCTCGATCTTGTTGTTTGTGTTGACGGTCACCTGGGTTGTGCCGACGGGTGTGATTTTACCGGTCTGCACATGGAGTGTGCCGCTTGTGTAGACGTTCTGGCCGGCGACGCTGAGCGAGGTGAGGGTGCCGGGGTCGGAGATGCCCGAGGTGGCGATGTTGAACGACATCAGCGACAGGGCGTGACGCATGCGGAAATGGGCGCGGTTGGTCTGGTAGGATGCCGGCACAAAGTCGCCGCTGTAAAGCAGGTCGACCTGGTCTTTTGTGTCAAAGGCGATCTTTGTCGGGTCGGTGTTGTTCTCGCTGAAGGGTGACACGGCAAAGAGGCTGACTGTTTTCCCTTCCTCGACGCGTATCTCGGGATTGGTGGTCCAGGCGCCGCCGGTACGTGTGGCCTTGATCATGACGCCGGGCATATAGTCGGCGGCGTTGATGTCGGTGTTTGACTTGACATAGACGTTCATTGTCGAGCCGTCTTCAAGCGAGAGCGTGGGGCGGTCGGTGCGGGTGTAGACCTCGGTCTCGATGGTGATGAGGTTGCCGCTCTTTACGGGCTCTCCGCCATTTTCTCCCTTGTCATCTTTACAAGAGGTAATTAACCCACCGGCGATGGCGATACCCAGGAGAGCGATATATTTGTTTCTGAGGATGTTCATTTCTGTAAGTGTTGTTAATCGGTTTCTTGAATCGATTTATTTTATAAGGGTGATGGTTTTGGTCTCGCTGCCGCGGGTAAGTGTCAGGGTGTTGACGCCGGCGGCGAGTGATGCTTTGTTTATCTCAAAGCCGGGGAACTCGTTGAGAGTGCCGCTTGCCAGGGTTGCACCGGCGGCCGAGCGCAGGGTGTAGCTGACGTTGTGCTGGGTCTTGAAACTGAAGATGCCCGAGGCTCGGTCGTAGGTCACCATGGTGCCGGCAGCCAGGGCTTTCCAGGGCTCGACGTTGATGGTAAACGACATGGTGAGCGGTGTCTCGCCGGATGTTGACACGATGATGTCAAAGTCGTAGGAGGCCTTCTCGGCGACGCTGAGCTGCTTGGTTGTGACAAGTTTGGTGCCCTTGATCTCAAAGGGGACGTCGCGATAGGCGCCGTTGATGTACGGGCCGCGGACGCGGAACTGGTAGGAGGGCTTGGGCTCGGTGCCGTTGACGGTTATGTTGGCTACCACAGTGCCGGCGGCCAGGCCCTCCTCGATGCCTGTGGCGTTGATCTCGACCGAGCGGAGCTCGCGGTCGGGCGAGCCGATGCCGATGATTGCCACATGGTTGTCGGGGAAAGCGATTCCCTGATACTCGTCATAAAGGTTGTCGAGCGAGAAGTATCCGTTGCCGATGCCTTGCCATCCCCAGTTGAGGTGGAACATGCTGACGCCGTCATAGCCGTCGACGTTGAACGAGTGGCCGGCACTACCGGTGCCGTTGTAGACCACCGCGCGACCCGAGCTGAGCTCGTTGATCATCAGGCGGATCCACGCTGTCCTGCCGTAGGTGTTCTCATATTGCTTACGGTAGTAGATGGTCACGTCGTTGCCATAGCTGAAATTGTTGACAAGGGCGTCGCGTATCAGGTAGAGCTTGTTGTAGCTCACAGCCGAGGCCTGGGCGCCATACATCATCTGCACTGACACACCGGCATGGTACATCAGTCGGGCAGCCTCGTCATACTGGTTGGCGCCGCTGAGTATGTTGTCCCAGTTGTAGGGCTTCTCGGCGTCATAGTTGAGGTTGATGTTGCTGTAGCCGGCGGGGGTGTAGTTTACCAGACCGGTGGGGCGGGGCGGATATTTCTGCACCGACATCGCCTGGCTCATGGCCACGGCGACACAGCCGACGATGGCCTTGTTTGAGCCCGAGCCGGGGCAGTATTTATTGTAGGGGGCTGTCTGGTTCCAGTTGACGCGGATGATTGGCGCGATGGCGGCCGACTCGTCGGAACGGGTGCGCAGCGAGATCATGTTGTCCCACTCGCGGTTGACCATCTTGCCGTTAACAGCGGCCACCTTTACCTGGGCGCTGTAGGTGTTGAGCATCGCCTGCATGTTGCCGGGAATGGAGTTCCAGGGCAGGGTGCTGTCCATCGAATAGCCTACAATGGGAGCCGCCATGTCGTCGCCCGACACGACCACAAAACCTATGGGGTTGAAGTTTACCACATAGAGACTGTTGCCCTGGGGTGTGTACACGTTGGAAACCTGTGTGGCGTCAAAACCGCGGGTCTTCATGAAAGCCCGGGCGGTGGCGACGGCACGCTCCTTGGTCACCGGGGCGGCAACCGCTCCAAGTGAAACAAACGCAAGGATTGCGCTTAAAATCAAATGTTTTTTCTTCATGTGCTGGTTATTCTTGAGGAGTATCCTTTAATTATAATCAAGTTGACTTGTGCTGATAGAACGCGTTTGTTCTAATTTGAGCATACAAAAGTAATAAATTTACACGAAAACTCAAAAAAATATCTCAAAAAATCGGTTTTTTAACATGATTTTCCACTTATTCATTCAATTTTTGAGTTTTGGATGGCATTTTGTGTGTCGCGGGCCCTTTCAAAAAAAAATTGTATCTTTGTGGCATGGCTAAGAAAATTGTTGAGACACCGCTCATGAAACAATACATCGAGATGAAGAAAAAGCATCGGGAGTTTGTCACTTTAGTGATGTAAGTATCTGAAAAAAAATTTCAACGAA
>CAYMVS010000097.1:0-3684 GCA_964394205.1 uncultured Muribaculaceae bacterium
GCCTCCCCGGCGTGATGGTGCCCCTGAGCGAGACCATCCGCGGCTTCAAGATGATACTCAACGGTGAGATGGACCAATATCCCGAGCAGGCATTCCTCAACGTGGGCACCATCGACGAGGCAATCGCCAAGGGCAAGAAGATGCTCGCCGAGGTGGAAAACAAATAAGCCACCACGCCTGCGCTCACTCATTAACAGTCATTAACACAAAACCCTGACATCAATGACACTCAAAATAATATCAGCCGAAGACATCGTCTTTGAAGGCAAAGTAAAAGCCGTGCATCTGCCCGGAGCGATGGGCGAGTTTACAGTATTGCGCAACCACGCGTCGCTGATCTCGTCGCTCGTCGCCGGCAAGATACGCTACACCGAGGCCGGCAGCGATGAGGAAAAATCGGTTGAAACCGGCGGCGGAATAGTCGACGTGGACAACAATGTGGTGTCGGTGTGTATTTACTAATAAAACCCAACGGTCTATGAAAAAGGCTTATACAATGATAGTTGCAATCATCCTGGCGGCACTCGCCCTGAGCGTGCCCGCCCGGGCTGAGGGCAACCACGACTCGGCCGAGCCCGTCAAGACTGACTCAAAGCTCCCCTTTGACGCCAAAGAGATCATCTTTGAGCACCTGGGCGACGGCTATGGTTGGGAAGTCCCCTTTGACCATCACCACCGCATCCCCCTGCCGGTAATTGTGTTTGACAGCAAGATCGGTTTTCACATCTTCTCGTCGGCAAGAATCACCTCGGGACAGACCTATCGCGACGGCAACGTGGACTTCAAGATCGCCGGTCACGACAGCCCCTACAAAAACAAGGTGGTGGCCATCGTCGGCAATCAGGAGATACGCCCCTGGGACCTGTCGATCACCAAAAACGTGTGTGCCATCTTCATCACTGTCGTTCTGGTTGCATGGATGATACTGACGGTCGCCAAGTGGTACAAACGAGGCAACATCAAGGCTCCCAAGGGTTTCACCGGAGCAATCGAGGTTTGCATCATGTTTATCTATGACAGCGTCATCAAGCCCACACTCGGCGCCAAGGCTTGGCGGTTTGCCCCCTACCTGCTGTCGGTGTTCTTCTTCATCCTGGTGATGAACCTCATGGGGCTGATTGTCATCTTCCCCGGTGGTGCCAACCTGACCGGCAACATCGGTGTCACCCTGGTGCTGGCCCTGATCACCTTCTTCCTGACCAACCTCTTCGGCACCAAGCACTACTGGAAAGAGATCTTCTGGCCCGATGTGCCCATCTGGCTCAAGTGTCCCATCCCCATCATGCAGGTCATCGAGGTGTTTGGCATCTTCACCAAACCGGCGGCCCTGACGGTGCGTCTGTTTGCCAACATGATGGGCGGCCACATGATAGTGATTGTGCTGACGCTGCTTATCTTCATCTTCTCGGCCATCGCCGGGACCTGGGCAGCCGGCGCCGGCACGGCAGTTGTGTCGATCGTTTTCTCGGTGTTCATGCTGCTCATCGACGTCCTTGTGAGCTTCATCCAGGCCTACGTGTTCACCATGCTGTCAACCGTCTTTATCGGCCTGGCACAGGAGGAAGGCCATCACGAAGAGGCCCACGCCCACGGCGAGGCCCATCAAACCGGGGCTGTCAACGCTTAATCCCGACGCCCCCGGCTCAACAATCATTATTTCAAGAATTTTAAAAAATAATCAATAATCAATAACCTCTAAATCTTATTAATTATGTTAGCAATGATTTTAGCACAAGCAGCAGAAGCAGTATCACAGATTGGTGGTAGCATTACAGCCCTTGGCGCATCAATTGGTGCAGCAATCGCAGCCATCGGTGCCGGCATCGGTATCGGTAAAATCGGCGCTTCAGCCATGGAAGCCATCGCCCGTCAGCCCGAGTCGACCGGCGACATCCGCTCAAACATGATTGTTATCGCCGCTCTGGTCGAGGGTGTCGCCCTCTTTGCTGTGATTGTGTGCGTTCTCTCACTCTTCATCTAATTGTCATAACACTCAAAACCCGGCCACATGGAATTATTCAAGCCCGACTTCGGTCTGATATTCTGGATGTTTGTCAGCTTTGGCATCCTGTTTCTTATCCTATGGAAATGGGGCTGGCCGGCAATCATCAAAGGCGTCGACGAGCGCGCCCGGCTGATTGACAAAGGGGTGGAATATGCCCGCGACGCCAAGCAGCAGCTCGACAACGCCCGCGAGGAGTCAGAGAAATATATCGCCGAGGCACGCCGCCGTCAGAGCGACATGCTGCGCGAGGCCGACAAGATGAAAAATCAGATCATCGACGAGGCCCGCGAGGCTGCCCGCAAGGAGGCCGCCAAGGTTATGGACGCAGCAAAGCAGTCTATCCAACAGGAACGCAAAGAGGCTCAGCAGCAGTTTAGAAACGAGGTCTCTTCCTTTGCCCTCGACATCGCCCAAAAGGTTGTCAAAGAGCAGATGAAAGATGTCAAGACCCAGGCTAAGCTCGTTGACTCTCTGCTTGAAGAGATGGAGCACCAAAACTAACCCGCCATGCAACAAGGACTGATACCGCGCCGATATGCCAAGGCGCTCTACAAATTTGCTCTTGAGCGTGATGCCACCGCCGGCGTCTACGCCCGCATGTTGACGCTTGAGCACTCGTTTGAGCAACAGCCCGCCCTGCAGGAGGTGATGGACAACCCCTACATCCCGGCTGCCGACAAGATTAAACTCTTGTCGACGGCCTCGGGTATGGACAGCGACAGCAGTGACCCGGTGATGAGCGACTTTTTCAAGCTGCTCAAGACCAACGGCCGCTTTGAGATGGCCCGCGTCATCGCCATTGCCTATCGCCAGCTCTATCGTCAGGAAAACAACATCTTCAAGGTGCATGTCACCTCAGCTTTCCCGCTGAGCGCCGACGAGGAGAAACGCCTCAAGGATGCCATTACCGCCCGTCTCAACGGCGGCACGATGGAATACACGAGCGACGTCGACCCCGCCCTCATTGGCGGCTTTGTGGTCAAAATTGACAACGAGCTGCTTGACGCATCTATCAGTAATGAGTTTAAACAGCTGCGTATTAAGTTAATTAGTTAAAACAATCTTCTTCGAGACGGCCTGCCTCTCCCCCCTCCCCTCACCCACCGAGGCAGCTCGCTCTCTTCAATATCATCCCCCAATGATTAATCCCAGCGAGATATCTGAAGTATTAAAACAACAGCTCGAGAACGTCAACTCAAAGGTGACGTTTGAAGAGACGGGAACGGTGCTGGAAGTTGGCGACGGTGTGGCCCACGTCTACGGGCTCGACAACGTGTGTGCCAACGAGCTGGTGGAGTTTGAAAACGGTGTCAAAGGCGTTGCCCTCAACCTTGAGGAGAGCAATGTCGGTGTCATCCTGCTCAACAACGTCAACTCAGTCACCGAAAACATGAGCGTCAAGCGCACGGGCGAAATCGCGTCAATCAAGGTTGGCGACGGCCTGATGGGCCGTGTCATCAATGTGCTTGGCGAGCCCATCGACGGTCGTGGCCCGATCGAGGGCACCCTCCTTCCGATGCCCCTCGAGCGCAAGGCGCCTGGCGTCATCTACCGTCAGCCTGTCAACCAGCCGCTCCAGACGGGTATCAAGGCCGTCGACGCCATGGTCCCCATAGGTCGCGGCCAGCGCGAGCTCATCATCGGCGACCGCCAGATCGGCAAGACCGCCATCGCCATCG
>CAYMVS010000098.1:0-3467 GCA_964394205.1 uncultured Muribaculaceae bacterium
TATGCGTATTCTCACAGATTGGATTTACGGCATCATTATCCCGAACTCACGTTAATTGTTTTTCAGTCGGCAGGCAACAGGGAGAACGAAGTGGCCGAGAGATGGGTCCCGTCCCACAGCCGGGTCTGCCCGGTGTTTGACACGCCGTAGCTAAGGATGCTGTCGGCGCCCACCACCACATTGTCGATTGTCACCCGCGACCACCCGTATCCTTTTCCATTGTTTACACGCGACAGCTTCAGCAGATGCTCGCGGGCGGCCTGCGGTGTCGAGTCGTTGGCCAACGCGGCCTTGGCATCGGCCCATACCGAGCCCCCCTTCTCGCCACAGACGGGAACCGGCGCCGTGAAACGCTGTCCGGCCGAATTGACGGCATAGATCTCACATCCGTTTCCGTCGGCCCTGGCCACAGCCTCGAGTGTGTATCGACCGGGGGCAACCTTGACGTCGCGGGCAATGTCGAGCTCCATCAGCCCATCTTCGCTCTCGGCATCGATATACCAGCTGTTGCGGTTGCCCGAGTAGTGCTCACCCTCGTCAACCAGTTCATCCTCAACATTGTTGGCCTTGATGACACGCCAACCCTGGGAGGAGAGTAACCCGTAACCATCGGCATCATTATCATCTACTGCAGTCGCGACAGAGACTTTAACGACCCGGCTGGTGCACAGATTGACCATCCTTATAGTTGTGACGGTGAAAACAATCAGAGCGACAAACCAGGTGGTGACGCTAATCACTTTCATGTAGCGCGACATCGGGCTGCACTTGCCTCCGAAACGCATCAGCAGGTAGGCACACAGGTAAAGCGTCAGGGCGAGGAACAGGATGAGACTGACAGTGGCCGACCAATATAATACCGGAGGGCAAACGCCACTGAACTGCAGCAAGGGCAGATCACTGTCGACAAGCCACGACACTTCGCTCAAGGGTGTGATCAAAACCAGACACCCGCCAATGATTGTGATGATCAACATAACGGCTGTGCCGATCACAATCGCTATACCGGTGGCAAAAAGAAATATTTTGAAGACTGAGCACACAAAGCCCATCACACTGCTGAAAAACGACTCGGCCCCCGATTGTCCGACCGATGTCTTGACAGCCTGGGCCCGGGCAAGTATCTCATCCTTGATGCTGCCGGCGGTCACCGGGTCACCCTTCATTTCAAGACGTTCGGCCGGAGTGACAGCCGCCGGTATCCCGATCCAGCAAACAATGTAGACCAATAACATAAAGCCAAACGAAGCCCATGCAAGCACAACAAACAGCAGCCTGAGCCACAGAGGATTGACGCCGAGGTAGCACCCCAGTCCCGCCAACACGCCGCCAAGCATCTTGTGATCGACATCGCGAAACAGTTTACGCTTTGGCTTGCCCACTTCAGGATTGTCGGCCGCGGCTTTATCGTCGGCCGTGACGTCACACAACTCGTCGGGCTCTCCCACCCTGTCGATAATCTCGCGTATGGTCTCGATGTTGACAGCCTCCCGGCCGCCGTCGGTCATCTCGCCAATCAGCTCCGACACGCGGGCCTCGATGTCGTCGACAATCTCGACACCATCCTCCTGCCGGGAGAAATAAGATCTGAGATTTCTCAGATAGCAATCCAACAGCTGATAGGCATCCTCATCTATATTATAGACACACCCCGATAGGTTCACTTGAATATTCTTTTTCATAAACTATGTCATTTTAAAATATTAACGGTTTGAGATAGAGAGTTCCACGCGGCGTCGAGCTCTCCGAGGAAAGCCTCGCCGTCGGCGGTCAGTGAGTAGTACTTGCGTGGCGGTCCCTGAGTCGACTCGCGCCACTGATAGCTGAGCAGGCCGTCTTTCTTGAGGCGCGTCAACAGTGGGTAGAGCGTCCCCTCGACCACTATCAGCTCGGCCTGCTTGAGACGGTTGATGATGTCGGTTGCATAACACGCCTCCCTGCGCAACAGAAGCATGACGCAATATTCCAGCATCCCCTTTCTCATCTGTGATTTTGCATTATCGATGTTCATCTGAAGAAAAGTTATTTGATTGACGCGACAAAGATATGCATTACTTTAGTATCTTGCAATACATAGTACTATAATTTTTGAAAAAATTTAAAAAATAATCGCCCGTGGCCATGATTATGGAAATATTTCATTAATTTTGCGACAGGTAAAAAAGAAAACGAGAAACCAACCAAATTTCTATTCAAATGAATATTGACAATTTCAACTTCGCCGGCCACAAAGCGCTGGTCAGAGTAGACTTTAATGTGCCCTTGGACGACAACGGCAACATTACCGACGACACCCGCATCCGCGGTGCGCTCCCCACTTTGAAAAAAATACTTGGCGATGGCGGTTCGCTCATCATCATGAGCCACATGGGCAAGCCCAAAGGTAAAGTCAACCCCAAGCTTTCGCTGTCACAGATTAAGGATGCCGTAGCCAAAGCGCTCGACACCGAGGTTGAATTTGCAACCGATGCCGCCGATGCTTCCGCTGCCGCCGCCGCTCTCAAGCCCGGCCAGGTGTTACTGCTTGAAAACCTCCGTTTCCATCCCGAGGAGGAGGGCAAACCGGTTGGTATCGACAAAGCCGACCCTGGATATGACGCTGCCAAAAAGGAGATGAAAGAGCGCCAGAAAGAATTTTCAAAGAAACTGGCTTCTTACGCCGACGTTTACGTAAACGACGCTTTTGGCACAGCCCACCGCCGTCACGCCTCGACCGCTGTTGTGGCCGACTATTTTGACGCCGACCACAAGATGCTCGGCTATCTGATGGAGAAGGAGGTTAACGCTGTCGACAACATACTGAGCAACATCAAGCGCCCCTTCACCGCCATCATGGGTGGCTCAAAGGTATCTACCAAGATCGGTATCATCGAGAACCTTATGGACAAGGTTGACAACCTCATCCTCTGTGGCGGCATGACCTACACCTTTGCAAAGGCTCAGGGTGGCAAAATTGGCAACTCGATTTGTGAGAACGACAAACTCGACCTCGCCCTCGACATAATAAAGAAAGCCGAAGAGAAAGGTGTCAACCTGGTGCTCGGTGTTGACTGTGTGGCCGGCGACGCTTTCTCTAACGATGCCAACCAAATGGTTTGCCCGGCCAACGATATACCCGACGGTTGGGAAGGCATGGATGCAGGTCCCAAGACCCGCGAGCTGTTTGCCAACGCTATACGCGGCTCAAAGACCATCCTTTGGAACGGCCCTGCCGGTGTCTTTGAGTTTGACAACTTCACCGCCGGCTCGCGCGCTATCGCCGATGCTGTCGTTGAGGCAACAAAAGACGGTGCATTCTCACTGGTTGGCGGCGGCGACTCTGTGGCTTGTGTCAACAAGTTTGGCCTGGCCGACGAGGTGTCATACGTATCGACCGGCGGCGGAGCCCTCCTCGAGGCTATCGAGGGCAAGGTGCTTCCCGGCATCGCTGCTATCAAAGGCTAAACAAAGCGAAAACAACATCAAAA
>CAYMVS010000099.1:0-3255 GCA_964394205.1 uncultured Muribaculaceae bacterium
TTCCTGAGCGTGCTCTGCTCAAGCTATGAGGAGCAGCAGCTCGAGGGTGGCGACAAGCGCGTGGTGCTCCACCTGCCGGCTGCCCTTGCCCCGGTCAAGTGTGCCGTGATGCCGTTGGTGAAGAAAGACGGTCTGCCCGACAAAGCCCGCGAGATTGTCAACGACCTCAAGTTTGACTTTGCCACCCATTATGATGAGAAAGACTCGATTGGCAAGCGTTACCGCCGTCAGGATGCAATCGGAACCCCCTTCTGCATCACCGTTGACCATCAGACACTTGAAGACAACACCGTCACCCTGCGCCACCGCGACACCATGGAGCAAAGCCGTGTAGCCATCGCCGACCTCCATCGTCTCATCCATGACCAGGTTTCAATCAACTCTCTTCTGCGCAAACTCTCATGAATCTTCTGAAAAAACTCTCTGCCATTGCTGTCGCTGTCGCTCTGATGGCATCCCTGCAGTCATGCAATTACAACTCGCTCGTTGAAAAACAGCAGGCCGTCGACCAATCGTGGGCCGAGGTTGAAAACCAATACCAGCGTCGCGCCGACCTCATCCCCAACCTTGTGTCGACCGTCAAGGGGTATGCCACCCACGAGAGCAAAACCCTCGAGCAGGTGACCGAGGCGCGCGCCAAGGCGACCTCAATCACCATCGACCCCGCCAACATGACCGAGGCCGACCTTGAGAAATTCCAACAGACCCAAAACGAGCTCTCGGGCGCCCTCAAGTCGCTGCTCGCCGTCACCGAGAACTATCCTGACCTGAAGGCCAACGAGAACTTCCGCGACCTCCAGGTGCAGCTCGAGGGGACTGAAAACCGTGTCACCGCTGCCCGTCAGGCCTACACGGCGGCGGTTGCCGACTACAACACCTCCATCAAAAAATTTCCCACAAACATCTATGCCGGGTGGTTTGGCTTTGAGAGCAAGCCCCAGTTTAAAGCCGCCGAGGGCTCTCAGGCAGCTCCTAAAGTAGAATTTTGATTATGAGAAAACTGTTTCACTTTGTCTGCATCTCGCTCATCATGGCGACCATTGCCGCTTGCAACAGCGACAAGACCGAGGAGACGTGGAAAGAATACAAAGAGTATCGCGACGTCAACGTTGCCTACTATAACGAGCAGGCTGCCCTGCTCGACCAAAACGGTGAGCCCTACTACACCAAGGTCGTTCCCACATGGAACATGGGTGCCGAGATTCTGATTCACTATTTCAACGACCGGTCAAAGACCGTCAACAATCTGACGCCCATGCTCACCAGCACATGCGCCGTCAGCTATATAGGCCGGTTGTATAACGGTCAGGCTTTCGACTCATCATTCACAGCCACGACGCGGGTGAGACTTTTCAAACCTCAAAACACCATCGTCGGGTGGTGGATAGCCCTCGAGCAGATGCACGTTGGCGACAGCGTTCGTGTCGTCATCCCCTACACGTGGGGTTATGGCAGCTCGGGTAGCACCTCGGGCGTGATCCCCCCATTTGCCACCCTCACCTTTGACATGATGCTCGAGGATATCACTGCCTACGAGATCGAGCCCTGACCGCGCCCCTCCTTATTGATCAGGTTGATCAGGCCCCCAAAGAGAGTGCCCGGAATGTCCCCGCCGGCAGGTCAAAACCGACTGAGCGACGTTTCTGTATAGGCTTTGACACCTCGCTGTAACCGGATTGACACACTTGTTACAAGTTGGTGAAAATATTTGCACACAAAGCCACTATAATGTAACTTTGTTGTCATCGCAATCACTGCCAATCCTCTCAATAAGGCATCTGTTATTGTGCACTCTTTGTCAATGAAAAAAGGTCTTGTCATCACAACGTTTATTGCAGCTGTCATCATATCGGCGGCTACGGTCGTGCTATATAACACCTTCAACACTCAGGGCGACCTCCATTTTGCCGATCAGGAACACCCCCGCGCGTTTTTCCCCATCTCAAACGGCCTCATTGAGATGTTTGACAGCACCCTGTTTATGATTGACACCGGCAGCAATTTCAGCACAATCAACCACAAGACCCTCGATCGCCTCAAGCGCATGGGGATGGATATCGAGTACAGCCATATTCCGATCATAGGCCGAGGCAAAGACAACAGCATCCACATCTCTAACGGCCACTACACCGTCACCCTCCCCGTGACCGAATACAAGCTGCGCTACGACTCGGCATCAAAATCAATCCATTGGCTCCCCACCGGCCGGATGGCCAATTACATCAAAGGGGTCAACGTGGTGCTGACCGACGACGATCAGGTGAACACGCTCGGCATGGATGTGCTTGAAGACTTTGTGCTTGAATATCAATACTTCCGCAAGGCGTTAGCCCTACGCACCATTGTCGAGGAGAACTATCAGGAACTCGCCGATCTCGAGTATCCCATCTCGTGGGACAACCTGTTTGGTAGCGCCCACCGTTATTATCTACCAATCAGCGTTGACAACGGCAAGAAATACGATTACCTGATTGACACCGGCATAAGCCGACTGTGCCTGAAAATGCCGATTGACGACTCGCTTTACTCAAAGCGCCCCCTGTCGATGGACAACTACCATAACGGCAAGGTGATCGAGGAGGTTAGACTCGCCGACAAAGCCTGGATAAAAATAGGCCGTCGAGCCGGCAGCCACGACGTCTACTACGCCCCCTACAATGTTGAGTCGCGCTCGTTTAATCCAATTCTGTTTTTCACTCAAGATGCCGCCTTTGATTTTCGCAAGAAGAAAGTCTACCTTCGCCCCTATGCGCTCTTGAGATTTCCTACCGAGGAGGAGGACTCCACCCAAAACTCCATCAACAGCTATTACCAGTACATCCAAACCTCGACAAAATAAGCCCATTGTCAAGGCCGAGCTTAAAACGTAGAGGCATGCCAAAGGCATACCTCAAACATATTGTCATTCAACACTAAATCCCTATCCAAAATTTCAACCCTCAGTGTCCTCTGACCCACACAACCTCAAAAAAACGGGTCAGCTGACAGGGCCGGTGGGTTGCAGAGCCGGGAGGATAACGCCGCGATGCGGCGAGACAATAATAGCACAATGTCGAGGGCGCGGGGGTGCGGAGCCGACAGGCGTAACACCCCGCCGCCCGACGCCGTGTGATCAATGGCGACCCCGTCACCCCGGGCCTCGTAGAGGTCCATTAGGGGCGACAAACACGCCGGACGGCAGTTGTTCGGTGCCCGGCATAGACAGAGCGCCGGGAGGCGCGAGATTATGTCGAACCCCAGGCGAAGCCTTGGCAA
>CAYMVS010000100.1:0-3006 GCA_964394205.1 uncultured Muribaculaceae bacterium
GAGCCCAACGAGCTACCACTGCTCCACCCCGCGATGTTTTACGAGTGCAAAGGTACTGCCTTTGGTTCAATTGAGCAAATATTGGGCTGATGAATATTGTTAAATATAGTTAAAATAGGTGCTTGCCGCTTGTTGTCAGCGTTTTATGCGGCTCAGATAGCGCGAGATAGCGAGGGCGATGACGATGGAGGTTTGAGGCACATCGTTTTTCAGCTCGGCGTAGGCGTCGTTTGTGTTGTCGCCATGGCGGGAGAATGTCTCCATAATTTTGACATAGACATCGCGTGTCATCACCCGGTCAAACGATGAAATCATGTCTTGGTCGATCAATGTGGCCAGGTGGCCGGCGATGGTTGCCGGTTTCACCCCCTTGAGATCGGCAATCTCGTCGAGAGTGGCGCCGGCATTGTACAGTATAAGTGTCTCTTTGAGGGATGTGCCCTCGGGCATGGAGCTTCCGAGTCCCTCAAATTTTCTTATTGCCTTGATGAATTGACGGCCGTAAAGCACGGTTTTGCGCTCGCTCGCACCCCTTATGCTGATGAACTCGTCGATGGTCGACGGACGTTTGCGGGCCATCTCCATCAGTGTGTCGTCATTGAACACAATGGTGTCGGCCACCTTCTCTTTTGCCGCTACCGACCTGCGCACCGATTTTAGTTGCTCAAACAGTTGCCGAACGGGATCGACCGGCATCGCGGGCTTTTTCTTTTCCTTACGTCTGGTTGTGGCATATTGCTGCCTGTTGAAAAGAGACATTTCAACCTTCTCGCGGTTGTAAAGCACCCGGTTGCCGTAAGGGGTGACCCGCAGGCGGAAGTTCTCGTTGTAGGCAATCTCAATCAGCCCCAATTGCAGCATTTGGTTGATGTAGTGTTTCCACTCACTCACGCTCAGGTCGCGCCCAACGCCAAAGGTCATGAGCAGGTGAAGGTTCTGCCGGCTGATGTCGGCCGTCAGCGATCCTCTCAGCAGGTCTATGAGCAGGCCCGAGCCGATGGCGCCCCCCGCGCGGGTGATACCGCTGAGGGCCTTCTGTGCAATAATGGTTCCGTCAAACCTTACGGGTGGGTCCAGACACACATCACAGTTGCCGCAGTCATGGTCAAGCGTCTGTCCAAAGTAGCTCAAGAGCACCCGGCGGCGACACACGTCGGTCTCGGCAAACCGCTGCATCTGTTTGAGTTTCTCAGCGTTGAGCTCCTTCTGGCCCGAGTTGTCAACAAACGACCGGCGCAACATGACGTCGCGCAGCGAGAAAAACATCAGGGCCTCGGCCGGCAACCCGTCGCGGCCGCCGCGTCCGATCTCCTGGTAATAGCTCTCGATGTTGCCGGGCATGTTGTTGTGAATCACCCAGCGGATGTTGCTCTTGTCGATGCCCATGCCAAAGGCGATGGTGGCGCATACAATCTTGACGTCGCCGCTTATAAAGGCGCGTTGAGCCAGATTGCGGTCGAGCGCAGACATCCCCGCGTGGTAGCACACGGCGTTTATGCCCGTCTTGACCAGTGCCTGACATATCTCCTCGGTGCCTTTGCGCGACAGGCAGTAGACGATGCCCGAGTCGTTGGGGTATTTACGCAACATGCGCCGGACGGCGGCGATGCGTCCCGTCTTGCCGGGGTCGGGGGTGACCGTCAGCGAGATGTTCGGGCGGTCAAAAGAACCTATCCATACAAAGGGATCGGTGAGATTGAGACGGGCTATGATATCCTCGCGCGTGACGCGGTCGGCGGTTGCTGTCAGCGCCATCACCGTCGTGTCGGGCAGTTGCTCCTTGATGTTGCCAAGAGCGGTGTAGACGGGTCGGAAATCGTGCCCCCATTGTGAGATGCAATGAGCCTCGTCGATGGCGACAAGGTCGATTTTCAGCGTCTTGGGCCAAAGTGGCAGGTCGCTCTGCAGGCGCTCGGGTGAGATGTAGAGAATTTTTATCTGCCCCTTGAAGAAGGCGTCCATGGTGAGGCGATTGTCGGCCTCGTCGTTGCCCGAGTGGATGGCGGCGGCAGGCACACCGTTGGCGCGCAGGGCGCTCGTCTGGTCATCCATCAGGGCTATTAGAGGCGACACGACAATGGTTACTCCCGGCTGTATCAATGCAGGCACCTGAAAGCATAGCGACTTGCCACCACCGGTGGGCATCAGCACAACGGCATCGCGGCCCGAACACACCGCGTCGATGATGTCGAGCTGACCGGGGCGGAAAGTGTCATAGCCAAAATATTTTTTCAGCACTTTGAGTGCCGGCTGCTCAGCGTCCATTGCATCAGTCAAGTTTCAGCACAGCCAGGAAGGCTTTCTGGGGTACTTCAACCGAGCCTATCTGCTTCATGCGTTTCTTGCCTTTTTTCTGTTTTTCCAGAAGTTTACGTTTACGCGAGATATCGCCGCCATAACACTTGGCGGTCACATCCTTACGAACAGCTTTAATCGTCTCCCGGGCAATGATTTTGGCGCCGATGGCGGCTTGAATGGCAATGTCAAACTGCTGGCGCGGGATGAGCTCCTTGAGCTTTTCACACATGCGGCGGCCAAAGGTCACAGCGTTGTCAACGTGGGTCAACGTCGACAGGGCGTCGACGCTCTCGCCGTTGAGCAGGATGTCGAGTTTGATAAGCCGTGACTCGCGGAAGTCGTGCAGGTGGTAGTCAAACGAGGCATATCCCTTTGAAATGCTTTTGAGCTTGTCGTAAAAGTCGATTACTATTTCACCTAAAGGCATGTCAAAGGTGAGCTCCATGCGGTTGCCCGAGATATATTCCTGTTTTACCAGCTCGCCGCGTTTGCCCAGACACAGGGTCATTATGGGGCCGATATAGTCGGCCGTGGTGATGATTGTGGCGCGTATGTATGGTTCCTCGATATGGTCGATCAGTGTCGGCTCAGGCAGCCCCGAGGGGTTGTGGACCTCGGTCACGGCCCCATGCTTGTCGTAGACCTTGTAGCTTACGTTGGGGACGGTGGTGATGACCTCCATGTCAAACTCGCGGCTGAGGCGCTCCT
>CAYMVS010000101.1:0-2942 GCA_964394205.1 uncultured Muribaculaceae bacterium
AAGTTCGCTATCAAAAACGCTACGCAAAAGTCGGCCTATTTCGTATGGTTACGAAGCAAGGGGCGGCCGCATGGATCGCGGTCGCCCCTTGAGAGTTATGGGATTGCAAGTTATGTTACAGTTCCTCGTGGTTTACGTCGATGATCTCGTTGGATGAGAAGAGAGCCTCGATGTCGTCCTTGCCGGTGACAACGATGCGGTCGTATTCTCGCAGACCGGTACCGGCGGGGATCAGGTGACCGCAGATTACGTTCTCTTTCATGCCCTCGAGGGTGTCGACCTTGCCGTTGATAGCGGCCTCGTTGAGCACCTTGGTTGTTTCCTGGAACGAGGCTGCCGACATGAAGCTTGAGGTCTGGAGAGCGGCGCGGGTGATGCCTTGCAGAATCTGCTCGGAAGTGGCGGGCACGGCATCGCGCACCTCGATCAGGCGCAGGTCGCGGCGCTTGAGAGCAGAGTTCTCGTCGCGCAACTTGCGGGCGGTGATGATCTGACCGGGCTTGACGTTTTCGGAGTCGCCGGCATCTGTGACAACTTTCTTGCCCCAGATGCGGTCGTTCTCGTCCATAAACGCGCGCTTGTCGACTATCTGCGACTCAAGGAACATGGTGTCGCCCGGGTCGAGGATATTGACCTTACGCATCATCTGGCGAACGATAACCTCAAAGTGCTTGTCGTTGATTTTCACGCCCTGCATGCGGTAAACGTCCTGAACCTCGTTGACGATATACTCCTGCACGGCTGTCGGGCCCATGATGTTAAGGATATCGGCGGGGGTGATGGCGCCGTCGGACAGCGGGGTGCCGGCGCGCACATAGTCGTTCTCCTGAACAAGAATCTGCTTGGAGGTGGGCACCAAGTATTTCTTGACCTCACCGAGCTTGCTGGTGACTGAGATCTCGCGGTTGCCGCGTTTCACCTTGCCGAAGGTCACCTCGCCGTCAATCTCGGAGACGATGGCGGGGTTGGACGGGTTGCGGGCCTCAAAGAGCTCGGTCACACGGGGCAGACCACCGGTGATGTCGCCGGCGTTACCGGCGGCACGCGGTGTCTTGACAAAGATCTGACCGGGCTTGATGTCGGCGCCCTCCTCGTCCATAAGGTGAGCCCCCACGGGGAGAGCATACGTGCGCAACACCTGACCGTTGGCATCGATAATCTGAGCCTCGGGCACGTCGGTTTTGTTACGGGC
This sequence comes from uncultured Muribaculaceae bacterium, assembly GCA_964394205.1. Lineage (GTDB taxonomy): Bacteria > Bacteroidota > Bacteroidia > Bacteroidales > Muribaculaceae > HGM05190. Next base: position 1,193 of record CAYMVS010000101.1, read on the forward strand.
CTCGATGATGATCTTCTCGCTCAGACCGGTCTGGTCGTCATACTCGGTGCGGTAGGTCGAGTTTTCAACAAGGCCGTTGTAGTGCAGGCGGCCGCCGACCTCGCTGACGATGACAGCGTTGAAGGGGTCCCATTCACAAATCACATCGCCCGGCTTGACGGTGTCGCCGTCGCTGAAGTAGAGCTTCGAGCCGTAAGGGATGTTGGCGTTGGTGTACATGATCTTGGTCTTGGGATCCATGATGCGCACCTCGGCAAGACGGCCAATCACAACCTCGACGTTGCGACCCTTGGCGTCGACCTCGTCGGTCTTGACCGTGCGCAATTCCTCGATTTCGAGCACGCCGTCATAGCGCGACGAGAGGTTTGACACGGCGGCGATATTTGAGGCGACACCACCGACGTGGAAGGTACGCAGTGTCAGCTGTGTACCCGGCTCGCCGATTGACTGGGCGGCGATGACGCCGACAGCCTCTCCTTTCTGGACGAGGCGATTGTTTGACAGGTTGCGGCCATAGCACTTGGCACACACGCCATGTTTTGACTCACAGGTGAGCACCGAGCGTATCTCGACACTCTCGATGGGAGAGTTGTTGATACGGTCGGCAGCGGCGTCGTTGATCTCCTCGCCCGAGTGGACGATGATCTCGCCGGTGAGCGGGTCGACAACGTCGTGAACCGACACACGGCCGAGTATACGCTCGCCAAGCGAGGCGACAACCTCGTCGTTGTTCTTGATCTCGGTGCAGACAAGGCCACGAAGGGTGCCGCAGTCCTCCTCACGGATGATGACATCGTGGGCCACGTCGACAAGACGACGTGTCAGGTAACCGGCGTCGGCCGTTTTCAAGGCGGTGTCGGCAAGACCCTTACGGGCACCGTGGGTCGAGATAAAGTACTCGAGCACACTCAGGCCCTCCTTGAAGTTGGCCAAAATGGGGTTCTCGATGATCTGACCACCCTCGGCACCGGCCTTCTGGGGTTTTGCCATAAGACCACGCATACCCGAGAGCTGACGTATCTGGTCTTTAGAACCACGGGCGCCCGAGTCGAGCATCATGTAAACCGGGTTGAAACCCTGCTGGTCGGCCGAGATCTGTTTCATCAGCGTGTCGGCCAGACGCGAGTTGACATGTGTCCAGATGTCGATGATCTGGTTGTAGCGCTCGTTGTTGGTGATGAAGCCCATGGCATAGTTGTTTAGCACCTCCTGCACCTGCTCGTTGCCCTCGGCGACATATTGCTCTTTCTCCTTGGGGATGATGACATCGCCAAGGTTGAACGAAAGGCCGCCCTTGAAGGCCATGTAGTAGCCAAGGTTCTTGATATCGTCAAGGAACTGGGCCGAGCGGGGAATACCGCAGGTCTTGATAACCTTTGAGATGATGTTACGCAACGATTTCTTTGACAGAATCTCGTTGACATAGCCAATCTCTTTGGGCACATACTGATTGACAAGCACACGGCCAACCGAGGTGTTCTCGACAAGGCGCTTGACAGGCTTGCCCTCCTCGTCGACATCGTCAACGACAATCGACACGGGGGCGTGCAGGGTCACGCGGCCCTCATTGTAGGCGATTTCAGCCTCTTCGGGGCCGTAGAACTTCAGTCCCTGGCCTTTGTCGCCCTCACGCAGTTTTGTGATATAGTAAAGGCCGAGCACCATGTCCTGAGAGGGCACGGTGATAGGCGCGCCATTGGCGGGATTGAGGATATTGTGGGCGCCGAGCATGAGCATCTGGGCCTCGAGG
>CAYMVS010000102.1:0-2835 GCA_964394205.1 uncultured Muribaculaceae bacterium
AGAGTCCTAAAAAAACGGAGGGCGCACCATAAACCTAATTATGATACGCCCTCTTGTTATGTAGCTGGGAGATTACTGGCGGCCTGAGGTGGCTACATTGCGGTCAATCTTGGCAACAAGCCCCTGGAGCACCTTGCCCGGGCCAAGCTCGACAAACTCGGTAGCGCCGTCGGCAATCATGTTCTGCACCGACTGGGTCCAGCGGACAGCGCCGGTGAGCTGAGCGATAAGGTTAGCCTTGATCTCGGCGGGGTCGGTGTGAGGTTTGGCATCGACGTTCTGATAAACAGGAACCGACGGGGTGGCAAACTCGGTTTTCTCGATAGCCTCGGCGAGCTCGGCGCGTGCCGGCTCCATGCAGGGCGAGTGGAACGCGCCACCGACCTTGAGGGGAAGAGCGCGCTTGGCGCCGGCAGCCTTCAGCTGGGCGCACGCCTCGTTGACGGCCTCGATCTCACCCGAGATCACAATCTGGCCGGGGCAATTATAATTGGCACAGACAACCACGCCGGGGATGTTGGCACAGATCTCCTCCACTTTCCCGTCGGGCAGAGCGATGACGGCAGCCATGGTCGAGGGCTTTAGCTCACACGCTTTCTGCATGGCGTTGGCGCGGGCTGCAACCAACTTGAGACCGTCCTCAAACGACAGAGCGCCCGAGGCCACGAGAGCCGAGAACTCGCCAAGCGAGTGACCTGCAACCATGTCGGGCTTGAACTCATCGCCCATGGTCTTGGCCAGGATTACCGAGTGAAGAAAGATGGCCGGCTGGGTGACCGAAGTCTTGCGCAGGTCGTCGTCGGTGCCGTTAAACATCAGGTCGGTAATGTTAAACCCAAGTATATCATTGGCTTTTTCAAACATAGAGCGGGCAACCTCCGAGTTGTCATAGAGGTCTTTGCCCATACCCACAAACTGGGCTCCCTGTCCGGGGAAGACAAATGCTTTCATAAATTAAATAGAAAAATGTGAAAAATTAAATAGAAAAATGTGAAAATGAATTGTTTCGGGCTGCAAAATTACAGTTTTTTTTTGAAACGACTTGGCAGTTGAGATAGAATTGTTACTTTTGTGTTCAAAATGACAACCTGTATGATTAATATGCTCCCCCTTTTCATGAATCTCGGCACCGGCGAGATCATCATCATTGTGTTTGTTGTGCTGCTGCTCTTCGGTGGCAAGAAGATACCCGAGCTGATGAAAGGCCTCGGCAAAGGCGTGCGCTCGTTCAAGCAGGGCATGAACGACATAACCGACGAGATAAACCGCCCCCTCGACAACGACGACAGCGCGACCGATCCAAAAAAACAGGATAAACAGTCTCAGCGCTGACCCCTCCTATGGCCGACCACCAGTCTCAACTGCCCGAGATGGGCTTTTGGAACCATGTGGAGGCTCTGCGCAACGTCCTGCTGCGCGGAGCGCTGATTGTCGTGGCCATGACCGTGGTGCTCTTTGCACTGATGCCCTGGATTTTCGACTCAGTCATTCTCGCCCCGTGCCGGGCCGACTTTGTGCTCTACCGCCTGTTTGAGCATGTCACCTCGTCTTCATCGCTGCTGCCCGATTTTGACAACGACGGCTTTGAGGTAAAACTCATCAACATTCAGCTCGCGTCACAGTTTTTCATCCACATGTCAACCTCCTTTTGGCTGGCCGTGGTGCTGTCAATGCCCGTGTTGATCTATCTGCTGTGGGGGTTCATCTCACCTGCTCTTTATCCAAACGAGAAGCGGGGGGCTCGCCGGGCGTTCCTGTTGGGCAACATCATGTTCTATCTCGGTGTCGCCATGGGATATTTTGTCGTTTTTCCGGTGACACTCAGGTTTTTAGCAGAATATCAGGTGAGCTCGATGGTGCCAAATCAGATCTCGCTTGACTCTTATATGGACAACCTGATGGTGCTCATCCTGGTGATGGGGCTGGTTTTTGAGCTGCCGCTGGTCGCCTGGTTACTTGGCTCGATAGGCATCCTCAAGCGCAATTTCTTTGAAAAATATCGCCGTCACGCCCTGGCCGCCCTGCTCATCCTGGCCGCCGTCATCACCCCCACCGGCGACCCATTCACCCTCATGATTGTCTTTCTGCCAATCTACCTGCTTTGGGAGGCAAGCGCCTTCCTCGTCCCCCGGCTCAAGCCCGAAGATGACGACAACGACGACAATGATGACCGTGACGACAACAACTCAGACAACAATCGCCCCTCGCCCGACCTCAGCGACCACGACCGCTACGCCCCCACCTACCACCGTCACCCCGTCTGAAATCGGTCGGGCAGCCGGCGAGCCAAATCACACGTTTTTATAGCAGTTAGCGAGATTACCCATCATCTACTCAATATAGACCAGATTAAAACAGGTCAGCGGATAGGGCCGGTTGGTGGCAGAGCCGGCCCTGTTCGCTGACCCGGAAAAAGCAATGAATCATACGGCTAAAGGATCGATTTTACATCTCGCTCGCGGCAGCCGTTGTCTTGAGGTGAAATTTTATTTGGTTGTTTCAAAAATAATTATAATCTTTGCAGTGCATATCGCCGGCGGAGTCCCGATGTGGGTTTGGCGGCGGGTGTGAAACATTTTGGAAATGCGTTTATCTGACGCTCACTCTTGGCTATACAGAACTTAGCAACTTCTTCACATCACAGTCAGGATTGAAGCAACGGTAGGCGCCTTAATGGGTATGATATATCATTATCGGCCGATCACTCCGGGAAGGCGTGGTCTGCCAAGTTGCATATTATCATACAGCGTGAGGCTCCGCGTTGCTCGTTCTACTGTGATGGGCAATGCTAAGGCCTTGTATAGCGGGGACGAGTAACTGATACAGACTCTCACG
>CAYMVS010000103.1:0-2657 GCA_964394205.1 uncultured Muribaculaceae bacterium
AGAAAAGAAAAGGCCACAAGATGGCCACTCACAAGCGTAAAAAACGCCTGAGAAAAAATCGTCACAAGAAGAAATAATCTGATTTTTTCTTCACATTATGGCCGCCCGCTCTCCCCTCATCACGGGATGTAGCTCGCGGCCATAGTGTTAAATAACTCAACACCAAGCTAATGAAAAGCGAACTTATCGTCGACGTACAGCCGAGCGAGGCTACCATAGCCTTGCTTGAAGACTCGCGACTCGTCTCATTGCAGAAGGAGTCACGCAATCAGGCCTACGCTGTTGGCGACATCTACCTTGCAAAAGTCAAAAAACTGATGCCGGGACTCAATGCCGCCTTTGTCAACGTTGGCTTTGAAAAAGACGCTTTCCTCCATTACTTGGATCTTGGCTCACACTTCTCGTCCTACTCGGCTTTTCTCAAACAGGCTGTCGACGAGAAAAAAAACGTTACCGTCTCAAAGACCAAACGGTTGCCCGAGATTGACAAACACGGCTCTATCGCCGATGTTCTAACCCCGGGGCAGCAGCTGATGGTCCAGATTGTCAAAGAACCAATCTCGTCAAAAGGGCCGCGACTGACCACTGAAATCACATTCACCGGTCGTTTCATGGTGCTCATCCCCTTTGGCGACAAAATCTCCATCTCCCAAAAGATCAAGACCACCGAGGAGAAGCTGCGCCTGCGTCAGCTCATCGAGAGTATCAAGCCAAAAAACTTTGGAGTGATCGTCAGGACCTCGGCCGAGGGCAAAGGCGCCGCCGTGCTCAACAATGAGCTCAAGACGCTGCTCAAATGTTGGGAAGATGCCGTCGCCAAAGCAAAAGAGTCAACCGCCCCCGCGCTCATCTATGAAGAAAAAAGCCGCATCGTCGGCGTGTTGCGCGACATCTTCAGCCCCTCGTTTGAAAATGTCTACGTCAACAACAAAGAGATTTTTGATCAAATAGTTAAATATGTCTCGCTGATCGCTCCCGAGCGCACCGACATCGTTAAACTATACACAAGCGACGAGCCTATCTTTGACCATTTCGGAATCACCAAACAAATCAAGTCATCGTTTGGCAAAACGGTCTCCTTCAAAAGCGGTGCCTACATCATCATCGAGCACACCGAGGCGTTGCATGTGATCGACGTCAACTCGGGCAACCGGTCAAAAGCCTCGGCCGACCAGGAATCAAACGCCCTCGAGGTCAACATGCGCGCTGCCGACGAGATTGCCCGCCAGCTGAGACTCAGAGACATGGGTGGAATCATTGTAATCGATTTCATCGACATGAACAAGGCAGAGCACCGGCAGGCTCTCTATGAACACATGCGCGAGGTGATGGCAAATGACCGCACCCGCCACAACATCCTGCCACTCAGCAAATTCGGACTGATGCAAATCACCCGTCAGCGAGTGAGACCTGTGCTCGACATCACCACCACCGAGACCTGCCCGTCATGCTACGGCAAAGGGGAAATACAACCCTCGTTGCTCTTTACCGACACCCTCAAAGAGAAAATCGACTATCTCACCGGCCATCTTAACGTCAACGGCTTTGTGATGTATGTCCATCCCTTTGTCGACGCCTTCCTAAAAAAAGGTATCCTGTCGCTCTATCGCCGCTGGCGACTCGAGACAGGGAAAAAATTTAAAATCATGCCCGACCAGTCGCTCGCCTACCTGCAATATCGCGTTGTCGGCCCCGACCACAACGAGATTGACCTCAGGGAAGAGAAAGACGCAGGCTCGTCGGCCTCAAAATCAAAAAACAGAGCCAAGAACCGCACCAATCACGAGGAATGACACGTCAGTGCCCACCCGCCACTCAATTGCGGTCTGTCCAATTCACTTCCCGAGCCGATGCCCTCAAGCATCGGCTCGTCTTGTGAAATATGCTTTAAAGCATGTTTCTACGACAATTTGTCACCAATGCCCTACTTTTTAACATAATTTCACAGTCAAAACATTCTCCTTTTGCAGATTATTATGGTAAATTTGCGATTATAAAAACAATCATAATCCAATAACCAAAATAGCTATGGATATAAACAATATCATGAACTCGCTCGAGGTGAAACACCCCGGTGAGAAAGAATATCTCCAGGCAGTGAGAGAGGTGCTGATGTCGGTAGAGGAGGTCTACAACCAGCACCCCGAGTTTGAAAAAGCAAAAATCATTGAACGCATGGTCGAGCCCGACCGTATCGTGACATTCCGTGTCACCTGGACCGACGACCGTGGAGAGGTTCAAACCAACATAGGCTATCGCGTGCAGTTCAACAACGCCATCGGCCCCTACAAGGGTGGCATCCGTTTTCACGCGTCGGTCAACCTGTCAATCCTCAAATTCCTGGGCTTTGAGCAGACATTCAAAAACGCTCTCACCACCCTCCCCATGGGTGGCGCCAAGGGTGGCAGCGACTTCTCGCCGCGCGGTAAGAGCGACGCCGAGATCATGCGTTTCTGCCAGGCATTCATCCTCGGGTTATGGCGCAATCTCGGTCCCGACCGCGACGTGCCTGCCGGTGACATCGGCGTTGGCGGCCGCGAGGTTGGCTACATGTATGGCATGTACAAACGCCTTGTCAACGAGCACAACGGCACCTTCACCGGCAAGGGCCTTGACTTTGGTGGCTCCCGCATACGCCCCGAGGCAACCGGCTTTGG
>CAYMVS010000104.1:0-2649 GCA_964394205.1 uncultured Muribaculaceae bacterium
TTGTCCTTGTGAAAATCGCCTTCATAAAATATACAGTTAACACTAATTACCACAATGGTACAAAATAAAAACAAACTGTGCAACAATTCGTTGAAATTTTTTTTCAGATACTTACATCACTAAAGTGACAAACTCCCGGAGGGTGTGGAAATATGCGGCTACGGGTGCTACATTACAAATGTTACAAAGTTGAGGAATATTTTGAAAATGAAATAATTTTTCATAATTTTGCGTTCCAAAATATATTATCACATTTTTAACTGAATAACAAATTATGAGTCTTAACATCATTGTGCTCGCCAAGCAGGTGCCCGACACCCGCAACGTGGGTAAAGACGCAATGAAAGAGGATGGCACAATCAACCGTGCGGCTCTTCCGGCCATCTTCAATCCCGAGGACTTGAATGCTCTTGAGCAGGCTCTTCGTTTGAAGGAAGCCAACCCCGGGTCAACCGTAACTCTACTTACCATGGGCCTGCCGCGCGCAGCCGAGATAATAAGAGAGGCAATCTTCCGTGGTGCCGACACCGGCATTGTATTGACCGACCGTGCGTTAGGCGGCGCCGACACGCTGGCTACCTCTTACTCGCTGGCACAGGCTGTGAAAAAAATTGGAAACTATGACATCATTCTCGGTGGCCGCCAGGCTATTGATGGTGACACCGCTCAGGTCGGACCCCAGATCGCCGAGAAGCTGGGTCTTCCTCAGGTTACCTACGCCGAGGAGATTCTCGAGCTTAAGGATGGCTATGTCACGGTAAAGCGCCGCCTGGAGAATGGCGTGGAGACCGTCAAGGCTCCGCTCCCCTGTGTCGTGACTGTCAATGGGTCGGCCCCCGACTGCCGCCCGCGCAACGCTGTTCGCGTTCAGAAATACAAACGTGCCGTGACCCCGTCGGAGAAAGCCAAGCTGACCCCCGAGGAGCAGGCCATAGTCGACGCCCGTCCCTACCTGTTGCTCAACGAGTGGAGCGCTGCCGACGTCAATGCCGACCCCGAGCAGATTGGTCTGCCCGGCTCTCCCACAAAGGTTAAAGCTGTTGTCAACGTTGTGTTTACCGCCAAAGAGGCTCGTCGGATCGACGACTCCGACGCTCAAATCGAGGAGCTCGTCAAGGAGCTTCTTGCCAACCACACTATCGGTTAACGTCTAAAAAAGAAAGTTCATGGCAGAGAAAAATAATGTAATCGTTTATTGCGAGATCGAGGATGGGCGCATCGCCGACGTTAGCCTCGAGTTGCTCACCAAGGGTCGCACCCTCGCCAAGCAGCTGGGCGTAAACCTGGAGGCTGTTGTGATTGGCAGTGATCTGGAGGGCGTTGAAAATCAAGTGTTCCCCTATGGTGCCGATGTTGTCTACAAGGTTGACGACAAGCGCCTCTATCCCTATACCTCCAATCCCCACGCCTCGGTGCTGATCAATCTGTTTAAGGAAATCAAGCCCCAGATTTGTCTTATGGGTGCCACCCATATTGGCCGCGACCTGGGCCCACGCGTCTCTTCTTGCCTGCACAGCGGCTTGACGGCCGACTGCACCGCGCTCGAGATTGGCGACCACAAGGATCCCAAGACCGGCAAGGAGTACACCGACCTGCTCTATCAGATACGTCCCGCCTTTGGCGGCAACATCGTGGCAACGATTGTCAACCCCGAGTGCCGTCCGCAGATGGCGACCGTCCGCGAGGGTGTGATGAAGAAAGAGATCTACGACCCCGACCACAAGGGTAAGGTTGTCGACCTGGACGTCAACAAGTATGTAAGCCCCGAGGACTTTGTTGTTGAAATCCTTGACCGCCACATCGAGAAGTCAAAAATCAACATCAAGAACTCGCCCATCATCATCGCCGGCGGCTATGGAATGGGGAGCAAGGAGAATTTTGACATGCTCTTTGAGCTTGCCTCGACCATCAATGCCGAGGTCGGAGCATCGCGTGCCGCTGTCGATGCCGGGTTTGCCGAGCATGCCCGTCAGATCGGACAGACCGGTGTCACCGTTCGCCCCAAGCTCTACATCGCCTGTGGCATCTCGGGTCAGATCCAGCACATCGCCGGTATGCAGGAGAGCGCCATGGTCATCTCGATCAACAATGACCCTGAGGCTCCCATCAACGCTATTGCCGACTATGTAATCACCGGCAATGTGGAGGACGTTGTGCCCAAATTTATCAAATATTACAAGCAAAACTCAAAGTAACCGCGCCCGGTGAAATAAAAGGAAACAAAAAAAATGGCTAATTTTTATACAGATAATCCCGATCTTAAGCACCACTTGAACCACCCGTTGATGCGCAAGATCGTTGAGCTGAAAGAACGCAATTTTGCCGACGCTGACAAGTTTGACTATGCTCCGCTCGACTTTGAAGATGCCATGGACAGCTATGACCGTGTGCTCGAGATTGTGGGCGACATTTGTGGAACAACCATTGCCGACAACGCCGAGAATGTCGACCATCAGGGACCGAAGGTTGAGAACGGCCGTGTGACCTACGCCGACGGCACCAAAGAGAATCTTGATCTTTGCCGCAAGGCCGGCATGATGGGCATGGCGATGCCCCGTCGTTTTGGCGGTCTTAACTTCCCCATCACCCCCTATATCATGGCTGCCGACATCGTCAGCCGCGCCGATACCGGTTTTGAAAACCTGTGGG
>CAYMVS010000105.1:0-2647 GCA_964394205.1 uncultured Muribaculaceae bacterium
TCTTGAGCACCTCATACTGCATCTTGGCCACCTTGTCGCCGCCGGTCTGGGCCTGCTTCTGCGTCTTGGCCATGCGGCTCTCAACCGTCTCAAGGTCTTTGAGTTGCAGCTCATAGTCGATTATCTCCTTGTCGCGAACAGGGTCGACCGAGCCATCGACATGAGTGATATTGTCATTGTCAAAACAGCGCAACACGTGCAGTATCGCGTCAGTCTCGCGTATGTTTGCCAAAAACTTGTTACCCAAGCCCTCACCCTTGCTGGCCCCCTTGACGAGACCGGCAATGTCGACAATCTCGACAGTCGCCGGGACAACACTGCGCGGATTGCACATCTCGACCAGACGGTTCAGCCGCTCGTCGGGCACCGTGATGACACCCACATTGGGCTCGATGGTGCAGAACGGGAAATTGGCCGACTGGGCCTTGGCGTTTGAAAGACAATTGAAAAGCGTCGATTTGCCCACATTGGGCAGCCCGACAATACCACATTGGAGTGCCATATATCTATGTTGAATTTTTGCTGTTGAAAATCACCGCAAAATTATGCATTTTTTTACAAACCGCCAACCGGCCGGCTCCGATTGCTCCTTTCACCGATATTTTATGGGCCTTTTCTTGAATGTTTTTAGGAATAGGAGTATTTTTGCCGATAAAGATATATAACCAATTAAATTTTCAGCGATGAAAAAGACATCACTATTCATTATCGGCATCGGCGCGCTGACGGCTATGACTGCCTGCTCGGGAGCCGACAAGAAAGTAGAATCGTTTGCCACCGATTTTGCCCGGAATGTCCAGGCCGGCAACATTGACTCATTAGTCACTGTCTACCCCGACGTGGAGTTGGCCGACTCGCTCAGCCTGACATTTGTGGCCGATAGCCTCAAGATTGAAAAGAGTGACAAAGAGAATGAGTTTATCGCCACTTTCGGCAATGGAAAATCGGCGGTAATCGTTGTTGATGCTGACGGAAACATGACCGTCGCCGAGACCTACGGCATCTTTGCCTACCCCGAGGAGAAAATGAGTGTGGCCGAGAAATCGGGCGCCCTCAGGAAAGAGATGAACGACAAAGAGCTCGCCGGAAATATGATTTATCTCGACGATATGACCTCAAAGCTGTATGCCAGGAGCCGAGACGACCGCAACAAGGCCATAACCATGTCGGGACCCACCGTGACCAAAGACATCACATACATGATGGAAGAGGGACGCGGATATTACACACTCAAAAACAACACCGACACCGACATCTCGGGTGACGAATATGATGTGACTTGGATGTATAGCTATTGCTTTCAGGGCATCGATGACACCTCCTACAGTAACGAAAAAGGCAAGGATATACCTGCCGGTGGCACCGTCAGATATGATTTCACCTTTACCGGTCACGGTGGTTCTGCACTTCACAAAATCAACATCAAGGCAATCAGCGAGAGTGATTTCCTTAAAAACTACAAGTTTGAGGGAAATGAGTTTGACAAATATATGGAGACTGCCGACAAGTCGCTCATCAACAAGAAACCCCTCGGCGATGGTCCTTACAACATCAGCGGCAAGCTTGGCGGGAAATACCCCATTCACATGACCCTCGACAAAGGGATGAAAAAGGGCACCTATTATTACGACAAGAGCGGTGCCAACAACACCCTCAACCTCTCGGTCAAGAGCTTCAACAAGCGCTCGGGCAAAATCGTGATTGAGGAGACCAACAACAAGGGCGAGGTGACCGGTACATTCACCGGCCAGATCACCAACGATGCCTTCACCGGCCGCATGACCTCATTTCAGGGTAGAACCTACGACTTCACTCTCGCCGTCAACTGACCCGCTATCGTCTCCCCGAGCCGGAGGCTCATGATTGTCTGTAACCTCGGGCGTAGCCCAGGGAGTGGGTAACCAGATGAAAAAAAGTCCCCGAGCGACGTCTTATGGTTACGGCACTCCATTTGCGGTTTGATTGGTGGCGGGAGGTGCACACATCTTTGGGTCTCAAAGAGGTCCATTAGCGCCGACAAACTCGCCGGGAGGTGGCGACAGAGCGCAAAGGAATGGGGAGCGGTGGGTGCTAAAAGCCGCGAGGCGAGACAATTATAGCACATAATCGCGGCCATGAGGTGTGTAGCCCGTATGCGTAACACCTCATGGCCTCTACTATGTGCTATTGTGCTTGGCGGCTTTCTCATAACATGAGACGCAGCTTTATCGCAACACAGTTCCCCGCCAACCGGTTAACTTGTCGGGCCAAACACCTAAAAAGACCTCCGGGAGTCGATGACTCCTGAAGGCCTTAATAAGAAGCCACATCAAAGGATGTGATGAAACTCCGATAGACAGGATTTGAGTGCTCGTCGATCTTTGTAATCCTCCGGGATAATTGGTCCACCCCTCGCGGGGTTGAGGCCCGCCATCAACCGGCTAAGCTTGTCTCGGTATTTCATTTGTAATTGATGAGTTTCCCAGTCGACTTTGATGTGGTTATATCGTCTTGCTTGTAGCAGTCTATGGGGAATTTTCAGCTCTCTTGCTGTTTTTATAACGCAAATTTAGCACTCTCGGTTTAATTTTCCAAATATTTCTTCAACAAATCCAGGGCAACCGCATCAAAATCTGCAAAAATAGATAGCTCGCACAGTTCACAGCTA